>JBQTJK010000207.1:0-34749 GCA_052387215.1 Caulobacteraceae bacterium | reverse complement strand
CAGTTCCTAGGCTCCTGTTCCTAGGGTGACACACACCATTTCGCGCTCAAGCGCTGAATGAAAACCCCGCGGGACAGCGAAATGGTGTGTGTCACCCGCCAAACCCCGCGCCGCGACGAACACACGTCCGCCGCGGGCGCCGGCGTGCGCTCTACTATTGCCTGGCGTACTCGCGCACGATCGCCTCGAGGAAATCGCGCCCCTCATAGAGCGATTGCACGCGGATCTTCTCGTTCAGCCCATGCGCATTGGTTTCGCCAGGCGTCGCGAACATGCCGCTCATGCCGTAGGTCGGGATGCCGGCATTGTTGAGGAAGCGCCCGTCGGTCGCGCCCGGGGTCATGGTTGGAATGATCGGAACGCCGGGCCACAGCCGCGCCGCCGCGCGTTCGACCGGTCCCAAGATTTGCCGCGTGAGTCGCGGTGGCGAAGAGCCATCGCGGCGCCGCACGATCTCGACTCTGATTTGATCGTCGCCGACGGCATGCTGCAACTCCGCTTGCACTTCCTCCGGCGTGTGTCCCTGCAGCACGCGGCAAGAGAGTGTGGCGACCGCCCGCTGTGGCAGCGCATTCGCCGCATGTCCCGCGTCGAGCTGCGTCGCCACACAGGTCGTGCGCATGATCGCATTGTAGGATGGATCGCGCGCCAGCACTACGGCCGCATCCGCATCGTTCGGATTGCGCGCGATCGCCGTCATCGCCGCGCCGTCATCGCCGCCAACGATCGGCGCCATTCGCTCGAAGAAGGTGCGCACCACCGGCGTCACCTCGACCGGAAACTGGTGCTGCGACAAGCGTCCAAGCCCCGCGCTCAGCCGGTAGATCGCATTCTCCGGCGCCGGCCGCGACGAGTGTCCGCCGGGGTTGGTCACGGTCAGCGTGTAGACCTGATGGACCTTCTCGCCCGCCTGGACGTTGAGCGCGATCGGTTGGCCCTGCGGCGAGAGCAAGCCGCCGGCGCCTTCATTGATGGCGAAGTCCGCCTGCACCCATTGGCGATGATTGCGTATCAAGTAATCGACGCCGTTGACGCGGTTCGAGGTTTCCTCTCCGCATGTCAGCGCCATCTTGATGGTGCGCCGCGGCCGGAAATTCTCGCGCCGCAGGCGGATCATGAGATCGAGAAACACCGCCGCCATCGCCTTGTCGTCGCTGACGCCGCGCGCGTAGAAATAACCGTTTTCTTCCACCAAGGTGAACGGATCGCGCTCCCAATCCTCGCGCCGGGCGTCGACGACATCGATATGCGCGAGCAGCAGCACGGCGCGCTCCCGCGACGTTCCACGTAGCGTCGCGACGAGATTGCCGTCCTCCGGCGCCCCTTCAGGAATGATCGTGCGCGCTTCGCTCTCGGAATATCCGGCATTGCGCAGATGCAAGAGCATCGCATCGACGGCGCGCGTGCACGAACCGGTGGAGGGCGAGCTGTCGATCTCCACCAGCTCTTCGTAGATGGCGCGGAACGCCGCGCGATCCGGCGTCAGTTCCTGTGCCGATGCGCTCGAGCCCAAGGCCGCAATCGCAAGCACTGCCAAAAGTCCCCGCATGCCGTCCCTCCGTCGCAATTACTCAACAGAGTTGCAGCGACCATTTCAACCGTCATTCGCCGAAGCGTTAAAACCAACGACGAACGCGCTCGCAGTAAGCGCCGAAGACATCGCCGAATTGGCGGCGCATCTTCGCCTCTTCAAACGGAATGAACACCCAGTTCGCGATGGCGAACACGAGCACCGGCGCGAGATACATGAGGGGACGCCCAAACCAGACCGCTGCGCCCAGGGTGAATACCGTCAGTCCCAAATACATCGGGTTGCGCGTGAAGGCGAAGAAGCCGCTCGTCACAAGCTTGTTGTTGGTCTTCGAGGTTGGATGCACTTGCGTGCCGACCGCAAAGAACTGCCCGATCGACACCATTGGCGGGATCAATCCCAGCGCCATGAGGATCGCGCCCGCCCGCTTGTGCCGCCATTCTGGCAAATCGTGCAACGCTGGCAGATCGCTGAGATAGTAGAGTCCGATCAGCAGCAGCAGCGCCCAGATTGGCGGCGGCAGGATTCGCAGCGCGCTCAATGCTGGCTCTTCGGCAGACGCACGACGAGGCCATCCAGCGCCTCGGTCACCTTGATCTGGCAGGAGAGGCGGGAATTGTCTTCGACATCGTTGGCGAAATCGAGCATCGATTGCTCCATCGAGTTCTGTTCGCCCGTCTTGGCCAGCCAATCCGGGTCGACGTACACATGACACGTTGCGCACGCGCAGGCGCCGCCACAATCGGCGTCGATGCCCGGCACGGCGTGTTTCACCGCCCCCTCCATCACCGTCTGCCCCGCCGGCGCGTCGACGACATGCTCTTTGCCGTTGTGCTCGATGTACGTGATCTTCGGCATCTACCCGTTCGTCCTTAGCGCGCGCCAGCCACCAGTTCTTTCATGGGCCGTGACATATCCTCAATAGCACTCGGAGGCAGCGTCCGATTGGTTTGGATCAACAGCTTCGCACCGAGATACTCCCCAGGCTTGTTCACGGCATCCACGGCGATCAGCCGATCGCCTTTGTAGTAGAATGCAGCGAACGCCCGGTCAGCCATGACGCCGCGGAACACGAGCCGGTCATAGCCCTGGAAAAGGCCGGCGATCTGCAGCTTGAGATCATACTGGTCCGACCAGAACCACGGCGCTTCCTCGACGTGATCCTTCGCGCCCGTCAATACCGCCGCTACGATTTTGGCGCCTTCGACGGCGTTGTGCACGCTCTCCAGGCGGCACACGCGTTGTTCGAAATGGGCCATGGGGCGCGCCGCGCAATCGCCGATGGCGAAGATGTTCGGATCGGAGGTGCGGCACTGGCGATCGGTAACGACGCCATTGTTCACGGTCAGTCCGCACTGCTCCGCCAGCGCCACATCGGGGCTGATGCCAACGCCTGCGATGACGAGGTCCGCCGGCAATTCCGCGCCGTCGGTAAGCCCGACGCCCGTCACGTGCTCCTGGCCCTTGATTACCGCAGGCTGGCCGCCGAGCACAAACCGCACGCCCTGGCGCGTGTGTTCGTCCAGAAAGAAGCCCGCGACTTCCGGGCTTGTCACCCGCGCCAGCGGCCGCACCGCAGTTTCAATGACAGTAACCTCGAGCCCGCATTGGCGCGCAACGGCGGCGACTTCCAAGCCGATATAGCCTGCGCCGATGACGATCAGCTTCGCGCCGGTAACGAAGCGCTCGCGCACCCGGTCAGCATCCTCGGCCGTGCGGAAAAGGTGCACGCCATCGAGATCGGCCCCGACGAGCGGTAGTCTCTTGGGCTTCGCGCCCGTGGCCAGAGCCAGCGCATCGTAAGGCAGTTCGCGTCCGCCCTCGATGCGCACCTTGCGATTGGCGCGGTCGATCCAGACGGCCCGCGTTTTTGTCAGCAGCCCCACATGCTCTTCCGCGTAGACCGACGCCGGGCGCAGCAGCAGCCGGTCCATGTCGAGATCGCCCTTGAGATAAGCCTTCGAAAGCGGTGGGCGCTGATAGGGGGCAACCGGCTCATCGCCGATCAGCGTGATGTCGCCCTGGAAGCCGCCTTGTCTCAGGCGCTGCGCCGCCTCGCCGCCGGCCTGGCCGGCGCCGATAATGATAACGCGTCTGATTTCGCCCGTACTCACAGCGGTTTAGTGTTTGGAGCCTCTGTGGCGCAGGCGCAAGCCGCCCTTGAAGCCGCGTGGCCGCTAGGCCATCGTCCGCGCCCGTGACGCTTAGGACCGCATTTGATTCGCGCGATATCGCGCTGCCGGACGCCATGGCGACGCTCGCGCTTGGGCGGCGTTTGGGCGAGCGCATTTGCCCCGGCGACGTGGTTTGCCTCAGCGGCAATCTCGGCGCCGGGAAGACGACCCTGGCGCGCGGCGCCATAGAGGCGTGGACCGGTTATCCGGAGGAGGCGCCGAGCCCAACTTACACCCTGGTGCAGACGTACGAAGGCGGGAAAGGCGAACTCTGGCACGTCGACCTCTACCGCCTGAAGCGGCCGGACGAGGCCCGGGAGCTTGGTCTGGAAGATGCATTCGTCAGCGCCGCATGCCTGATCGAGTGGCCCGAGCGGCTGGAAGGACAGCTGCCGCGCGACCGGCTCGAGGTTGAACTGAGGCAGCACGGCGACGGGCGCCGCGCTGCGCTCAAAGCGCACGGCGCATGGAGAACGAAGCTTGCAACGATCTGAAGCGCTCGCGCGTCTCCTGGAAGACACCGGCTTTGCCGGCGCCCAACGCGATCCGCTGCCGGGCGACGCCTCCACGCGCCGCTATGAACGGCTGACGCTCGGTGAGCGCCGCGCCATCTTGATGGACGCGCCGCGGAGCGCGGAAAGTGGGCCATGCCCTCCGAGCGCTACGCCGGCGGAGCGTCGAACGATGGGTTGGAACGCAACCGCACGACTGGCCGCTTCGCGCGTGGATGCATTCGTCGCGGTCGCCAACTACCTTGAAAACTTGGGTCTCTCGCCGCCTAGAGTCTACGGCGCGGATTGCGCGGCTGGATACGCCGTGATCGAAGATCTCGGCGACAACCTCTACGCCATCATCATCCCACAAGGCGCTGACGAAATCGCGCTTTACCAAGAGGCTGCGCGTGTTCTGGCGCACGTGCATCAATCGGCGCCCGCGCCGTCGCGGCTCGAAGGCGCAGCCAACGCGACTTGGCCGCTGCTCGATTACGACGCCCTTGCGCTCGAAGTGAACGCCGATCTGTTCGTCGAATGGCTGCCACGCGCGGCCGAGGTCCGCATCGACGATGCCGCGCGCGCTCGCTGGGAACGGATTCGCGACGGCCTGATCGTGAAAGCGCTGGGTTTCCCTCGCGCGTTCACGATCCGCGACTATCATGCCGAGAATCTGCTCTGGCTGCCGGATCGGGAAGGATTGCAACGCGTCGGCTTGCTCGACTTCCAGGACGCCATTCGCGGCTGGCGCGGCTGGGACTTCTCGATGCTGCTGCACGACGCGCGCCGCGACGTGAGTCCCGCTGCGCACGAAGCCGCCATCCGCGCCTATCTCGAAGCGACCGGCGCAGATGAAGCCGAGTTTCAGCGCGAACTCGCGGTGCTCGGCGCCCTCAACACGATGCGAATCCTCGGCGTCTTCTCGCGTCTCACGGCGCGTGACAACAGACCGCGCTATCTTGCCTTCATGCCGCGCATGTGGGGCCATCTCGCGCGCACGCTCGAGCATCCTTCGCTTGCCGATGCGCGCGACTTCGTGGAGAGCGTTGCGCGTCCGTACTTGGAGAAGGCGGCTTGATCCCGCACACCGCCATGGTGCTTGCGGCGGGCCTGGGCATACGCATGCGTCCGCTTACCAACGATCGCCCCAAGGCGCTCGTCACGGTGGCCGGCCGCGCGCTGATCGATCACGTGCTCGACCGTCTCGTGGCTGCCGGCGTGCAGCGCGCGGCCGTGAACGTTCACGCCTACGCCGATCTGCTGGAAGCGCACGTGAAGCGCCGCGCCGACATCGAGATCGTCATTTCCGACGAGCGCGCCGAGCTGATGGAAACCGGCGGCGGCGTCCGCCAGGCCCGCCCGCTGCTGGGCGACGATCCAATCATCGTTTGTAACATCGACAGCGTCTGGGAAGAGCCGCACGGTTCAGCCATCGCGCGTTTGGCGCAGACCTTCGATCGGTCGAAGAGCCGCGCAATCTTGATGCTTGCGGCCATGGATCAATGCCTCGGCTTCGAAGGCGCGGGCGATTTTTTCATGGACGAGCACAGGGTGCTCTCGTTCCGCGATGCCCTGCCGCACGCGCCGTGGGCCTACACGGGCGTGCAAATCATCGATCCGCGCGTCGTCGACGAGGAGCCGCGTGAGCCGTTCGGCTTTATGCGCATCTGGCGGCGCCTGCAGAACGAAGGCCAGCTCCATGGCGCGCCGCTCGGGGGCTATTGGATGCATGTCGGCGATCCCGAGGCGCGCGCCCAGGCTGAAGCAAGATTGGCGGCGGCGGCGCCCAGCGTATGAGCCTTGGCCTGTTCGATGGCCCCGCGCTTCGCCTGCGCGTAATCACTGCGTCTGCGCCGTTTCTGGACGCGCTCGCCGACGCGATGGTCGAAGCGCTCGGCCGTGACGACCCATTCGCGCTCTCCGATGCGCTGGTTCTGCTTCCCAATCGCCGCGCGGCCGCGGGTTTGATCGACGCGTTCGCCAAACGCCTGGGCGGCGCTGCGTTGCTGCCAGCCATACGTCCGCTCGGCGACCCGCAGGTCGATGACGATCCAGATGTCTGGGGCGCGGACGGGCTGATCACCGAAATTCCGCCGCCGATGGAGAAGATGCAGCGCCGGCTCGAGCTGGCCGCGCTCATACGCGCGCGCGATGCGGTCGAGAATGGCGTTGAGGATCCCGCACGCGCCATCGCTTTGGCGGATGAACTCGCACAACTCTTGGACAGTGCGGCCACCGTAGATCGCGTCGCCTGGGAGAAGCTTGCGACGCTCGTGGAGGAGATAGAACTTGCTCGGCACTGGGCCAGCTCCGCGCGCTTTCTCGATATCATTGCCACCTTCTGGCCCCAGCATCTGGCCGAGCAGGGCCGCTCCGACATTGCCGCCTATGGCGCAGCGGTTCGCCGTGCGCTCGCGCAACGATGGCGCGACAACGCACCGGCGCGTCCCATTGTCATTGCAGGCTCGACCGGCTCGATCGCTACCACGCGCGAATTGATGCGTGTCGTCGCGGCGCTTCCGCGCGGCGTTGTCGTCTTCCCTGGCGTCGACACCGACATGGATAACGAGTCGTGGGACTTTGTTCGCGATCAGCACCCGCAGCATGCGCTGAAAGACACGCTTGCGGCTCTTGAAGTCGATCGGCGCGACATTCCACTGCTGTCGACAGAAACGCCAACGGGCTCGGCGCGCCGCCATCTCATGCGCGAGGCGCTGGCGCCCGCCGAGAAGACTGCCGACTGGCTCGTGCGTCTCGAAGGCGCGGGCGGTGCGAGTTTCGTGAAGCAAGGCGCGGCCGGATTGCGCCTGCTTGAGGCAGCGACAGAGGATGAAGAGGCAGGCGCGATAGGATTGTTGCTCCGCGAAGCTCTGGACAAGGGCGAAACGGCGGCAGTTGTCACACCGGATGTCGGGCTTGCGAGGCGCATCGAGTCCAAGCTCGCGCGTTGGGGCGTGCAGCCGGTCGTCTCGCACGGCCGGCCCCTGCGCGAGACTGAAGCCGGCGTCCTGCTGGCGTTGCTGTGCGAGCTTGCCGGCGATCCGGGCGAGCCCGTCGCCCTGGCGGCGCTGCTCAAACACGCACGCGTGCGGCTCGCCGACGAGGCGTTGTGGGCGCTCGAACATCGCTCGCTACGCGGCCCGCGCCGATACGATACGCTGGCCGAGCTCGCGGCGTTGGACAAGCTGGAGAAATGGCCGCGCGCCCGCGCGATCGTCGAGCGCACGGCCGAGGCGCTGAAGCCGCTCACCGATCTGATGAAGCGAGCGGACGTGAGCCTCGGCGCGTTCGCTGACGTCATCACCTCCGTAGCCGAGGACATCACCGGCCGCGAAATCTGGCAGGACCGGGACGGCGAGAACGCCGCCGACTTGCTGCGCGAAGCGATTGCTTACGGCGCTAATCTCGGCCTGATGAAGTCTCGTGCCGCGCCGCGTGTGCTGCTGCGGCTGATGGACGGCCGCGAAGTCCCGCCGCCGCGCGGCGGCGATCCGCGCGTGGCGATTTGGGGACCGCTGGAAGCTCGCTTGCAGCGGCGCGATTTGATGATCCTCGCGGGGCTCAACGAAAGCGTCTGGCCTGCGCCGCCGGGCGAAGACCCGTTTTTGTCGCGCACGATGCGCGACAAGCTTGGCCTGCCGTCGGTCGATCAACGCCTCGGCCTTGCCGCCCATGATTTCGCGCAGATTGCGAGCGCGCCGAATGTTGTGCTCACGCGCGCCCTGCGTCGCGAAGGCTCGCCCACGCTCGCCTCGCGCTGGCTATGGCGGTTGAAAACGCTGGTGCAAGGGGCGGGTGCAGAACTCGACGCGGCAAACGAGCACGTCGCCTGGGCGCGCGTGCTCGATGCGCCGGCAAAATCGCGCACAACAAAAGCGCCGAGACCGCGTCCGCCTGTGGGCAAACGCCTCACCCGCCTGAGCGTCACCCAGGTTGAGACGCTGATCCGAGATCCCTATGCGATCTACGCGCGCCGCATCCTGAAGCTCGAATACCTGCATCCGATCGGCGCGCCGCCGGGACCACAAGAACGCGGAAGCGCTGTGCACAAGGCGATCGAGCGCTTCGAGGACGGCGACGATCACAAGCTGCTGTCGCAATTGCTCGACGAAGAACTGCGCCATCATGGCATTCCGCCCGAACGCCGCATGGCCGAGCGCGAACGGCTTGCCGTCTCTGTTGCTGCGCTGATCGAGTGGTTCCATCAGCGCCGCGATCTTGGAGCAACTGTCTATCGCGAGCGCAAGGGCATGCTCGTTGTCGATGGCGTGGAACTGTCCGGCATCGCTGATCGCATCGAGATCGGCCCGGGCCACGCCGCCATTCTCGACTTCAAGACCGGCGCGCCCGCCAGCACCGCGCAAGTTGAAAGCGGCCTCGCGCCGCAATTGCCGCTGGAAGCTGCCATGCTCGCACGCGGCGCTTTCGACGGCGTGCCGCGAGCGGAAGCGACGGAGCTGGGCTACTGGCGCTTCGGCAACGCTGAGCCGACGCCGAAGCCTCTCGACCTGGACGGCGGTGCGCATGCGGCCGGTGAAAAGGCGCTCTCCGCATTGCGCAGCCTGCTCGCTCGTTACGCAGAGGCCGATCAGCCGTTCCTCTCCAAGCCACGTGTGCAGTTTATCAAGCCGTACACCGAGTACGATCATCTTGCGCGCCGCAAGGAATGGGCCGACGCGGAGGGCGAAGAATGAGCGCCGGCGCCATCAAGGAAGCTAACCAGAACCAGGGCCGCGCCGCCGATCCCGCGAACTCGGTATTCGTCACCGCGAACGCCGGATCGGGCAAGACCAAGGTGCTGGTCGACCGCATTGCACGGCTGTTGCTTGAAGGCTCAAAGCCGTCAGCGTTCCTGTGCATCACCTACACGAAAGCCGCGGCAGCCGAAATGCAGCGTCGCTTGTTTGAGCGCCTCGGCGGTTGGTGCGTCGCCGACAATGCGACGCTCGCCGCCGATCTCGAGAAGCTCGGCGCGAAGGCAGTCGATCTGGGGCGGGCGCGTGCGCTGTTCGCGCAAGCGCTGGAAACGCCCGGCGGCCTCAAGATCCAGACCATCCATTCCTTCTGCGAGCGTCTGCTCGCGCGCTTTCCCCTCGAAGCCGGCGTTCCGCCTGGCTTCGACATTGCCGACGAAACGCGAAGCGCCGCATTGCTCGCGCAGGCGCGGGCAGACGCGGCGCTCTCGCCCGACGCACCCGCCGGCGCTTTCCGCCGTTTCGCCGCGCGTCTGCACGGCGAAGCGCTCGAGGATCTACTTGACCGCCTCGCGCTGCGGCGCGCTGACTTCCATCGCTTTGCCACGCTGCATCAAGGTCCGATTTTCGCTGAGGCTGCGATCCGAAGCCGCCACGGCGTGCGGCAGAATGCCGATGAGTTCTGCCGCGCTTTCCTCACCCGCCACGACTGGCGCAAACTGCACGACGCTGCCGACATTCTCGCCGCGTCCGGCAAGCAAGACCAGAACACCGCCGGCCGTTTGCGTGCCGTTCTCGCCTGCATCGAGCGCATCGGCGCATCGCGCGCGGCTGTCCAATCGTGCTTCGGTTTTGCCTTCAACAGCAACGACGAACCCTATAAGAAGCTTGTCACCGCCAAAGTCGCGGATGCCCATCCGTGGGTCGAGACGGCGGTCGCTGATTTTGCCGAGGCGTGCGCCGAAGCGCGCTCCGGGCTCAATGCGATCGAACGCGCTGAGGACGCCGTCGCTGCCCTGGCGTTGGCGCTCAAGCTCGACGCCTCGTATCTCGAAGCGAAGGAACGCGCCGGCGCGCTGGACTTCGACGACCTAGTCGAACGCGCTCAGGCGCTGCTGCAGCGCTCCGATGCCGCGCCATGGGTGCTCTACAAGCTCGATGGCGGCTTAGATCACATCCTGATCGACGAAGGACAGGACACCAGTCCCGCGCAATGGGATCTGATCGCGCCGTTGCAGGATGAATTCTTCGCCGGCCATGGCGCGCGAGCGAAGACGCGCACGGTCTTCGCCGTCGGCGATCCCAAGCAGAGCATTTACGCCTTCCAAGGCGCCGATCCGCGCCGCTTCCTCAGCGAAGCCCGTTCGCTGTCGAAGCGCGCGAACAAGGCAAAGCACCCCTTCGTTGCGCCGGCGTTGCGCACATCGTTCCGCTCTGCGCCGGAGATATTGGCCGCCGTAGATGCGGTGTTCGCCGATCGCCCGCTGATCGATGACGCACCCGGGCAGCACGACGAGATAAAACACCTCGCAGCGCGCGACGAAGCGGGCGTCGTCGAGGTTTGGCCAATCGCAACGCGGCCCGAAGTTCAACCGGCGCAAGCGTGGGATGCGCCGATGGACGTCGAAACTGGCGTCAGCGTACACGCGGTACTCGCCAAGCGCATCGCCCATTATATCAAGGCGATGATCGATGCGCGCGAAGGCGTCTGGGAACGCCGCGCCGATGGCAAGCCGCTGTTGCGCCCGATGCGCGCGGGCGATGTCCTCGCTCTCGTGCGCACGCGCGGGGCGATGTTCCGCGAGTTGATCAAAGCGTTCAAACGCGCCGGTCTGCCGGTCGCCGGCGCCGATCGCATGGTGCTGCGTGAAGAACTCGCGGTGGAGGACTGCCTCGCGTTGATGCGCGTCGCGCTTGATCCGCACGACGATCTTGCACTGGCGTCCGTGCTGAAAGGGCCGTGGTGCAACCTCCACGATGACGACGCCGACATTTTCCCGCTCGCATACGGCCGCGCCGACGGTGAAACACTGTACGCCCGGATGATGGCGGTCACCAGCCAACGCTACGTCGAAGCGCGCACGTTCATCGCCTATGTTATCGCCCGCCGGGGCGCCGATCCGTTTGCGTTCCTCAGCTGGGCGCTGGAGACGCCCCACTATGGCGGCGCTACGGGCTGGGAGCGGGTGCTGGCGCGTCTCGGTGCAGAGTCGCGCGATCCGCTGGAGGAACTGCTGCAGCGGTCGCTGAAGCGCGCATCGCCCGAAGCGGCGACGCTGCAGCGTTTCCTCTATGACATCGAGGTCGATTCCGGCCAGGTGAAGCGCGAACTGGAAGCGGAAACCGGCTCAATCCGCGTGATGACGGTTCACGGCGCCAAAGGCTTGGAAGCGCCCGTTGTCATCCTGCCGGACACGACCGCCGCGCCCGACAGCAAACCCGACGCCGGCCTTATTTTCGACGGTAAGGATGGCCCATTCGTATCCTTCCGTACGAAGGACGACGACCGCGCTGTCGCTACCGCGCGCGCCGGCCATCAGGCCCGTGTGCTCGGCGAACATTGGCGCCTGCTCTATGTCGCCATGACGCGCGCGCGCGATCGGTTAATTGTCTGCGGCGCGCAGTGGCGAAGCGGGGAAGGTGAAAACAGCTGGCGCCGGGCGATCGGGGAAGCGCTCGCCAAGCTCGCCGCCACGGAAATCGAAACACCCTGCGGCAAGGGCCTGCGTTTCGGCGCGCAGCAGATCGCTGCTGCACAGGCCGAGGCGGAAACGAGGCGCGTTTCATTGCCGCCTTGGGCCAGGACGCCAGCGCCCGGCGCGGCGCGTGTCGAAATCGCTGCGCCGTCACGCATCGCGCGCATCGACCCGGCGCTCTTCTCGCCGCGCGGCGACGGGCAGAAGCGCTTTCACCGCGGGCGGCTCATTCACGGCTTGCTGCAACGTTTGCCTGACGTAACGCCAGAGAAACGCGCCGCCGTCGCACGCGCATGGCTCGCACGCCAGGGCGCCGATGCGATCGAAGTCGAGACCTACACGAACGAGGCGCTCACCGTGATCGGCGATCATCGTTTCGCGGCAGTGTTTGCGCCGGCGAGCCGCGCTGAGGCGCCGATCGTTGGCGAAGCTGCGGGTAGAGCCGTGCGCGGCATCGTCGATCGGCTCGCGGTTGATGACGAACACGTGATTGTTCTCGACTTCAAGACCGATCGCCCGGCGCCGATTGACCCCGCTGCAACGCCGGAACCGTACGTCTTGCAACTGGCGCTGTATCGCGAAGTTCTGCGCAAAATCTTTCCCAGCAGGATTGTGTCATGCGCCTTGCTGTGGACGGAGGAGCCGCGCCTCATGGAGCTGCCGGAAGCCCGCCTCGACGCTGTTTTCGCCACGTTCGCGCGAGGTTGAAACCTTAACCGGCTGCGCCTACATCGCCTGAACGATTCCTGTGTCTCCGAAGGAGCGATTCCGTGGCCACCACCAAAGTTTCCGACGATAGTTTCGAAGCCGACGTGCTGAAATCCGGCCGTCCGGTGCTCGTGGACTTCTGGGCGGAATGGTGCGGCCCGTGCAAGCAGATCGGCCCGGCGCTCGAGGAAATCGCCAATGAGATGGGCGATCGCGTCAGCGTCGTGAAGCTCAACATCGATGACAACCCGATGACGCCCGGCCGCTACGGCGTGCGCGGCATCCCGACGCTCATGGTGTTCAAGGACGGCAAGGTCGCATCGACCAAAGTCGGCGCCATGCCGAAGTCGAAGATCGTCGAGTGGCTCAACGAAAGCGTCTAGGCGTTTTCGAGCGCGAGCGCTTCCGCAGCCAACAAGAACGATCCGCATATCAGCACACGCGGCGCAGGCAGCTGCGCCGCGTCTTGCATCGCGGCGGCAAGTGACGGCGCGGTGCTCGTCTCCACGCCCAGCGCATTGCCGAACGCCGCGATGAGCGCCGGCGCGATATGCGGCTCGACTAGCGGCACGCCGATCACCCTGTCCACAGCGCCCGCGAGAGCGCCGACGAAGCTGTCGGCTTCCTTGCGCGCTAGCATGCCGACGACGGCAATGTTCGTCCCGCCGCGCCGCGCCTTCATGTCGTTCAGCGACCGCGCCAGCGCCGCGGCAGCATGCGCATTGTGTCCGCCATCTACCCAGACTTCGCCGCCAACCGCGCGGATAGGCGCGCTGGAAACACCACGCGTCAAAGGTTGAAGGCGCGCTGGCCACGATGCCGACTCGACGCCCGCGGCGAATGCGGCCCCATCGAAATTAAAGGGTCCAGCTAGGAGCGCGGCGCAGGCGAGCCCTGCATTGTCGATCTGATGCCGTCCGTGAAGCGCCGGAAGCGGCAAATCCAGCGCGCGATCCCCGGTCTGCACCACCAGCCGGCCCTGGCTCGCATACGCATCGAATTCGACGCTGGCGCGAAATAGCGGCGCGCCGATCTCCTCTGCCCGCGCCTCGATCACGGCCATTGCCTCCGGCAATTGCCGCGCGATTACAGCGTGCGCGCTTCGCTTCAGGATCCCTGCCTTGTGCGCTGCGATCTCAGTCAGGCTTGCTCCCAACGCTTCCTGATGATCGAGCCCGATTGACGTGATTACACACACGGCCGGCGAGGGGATGACGTTGGTGGAATCATCTCGCCCGCCCATGCCGGTCTCGATCAGCACGAGGCGCGCGTGATGTTCGTGGAACAGCGTCAGTGCGGCGGCGACCTGCGCATCGAACTGCGTGAGGTTTGGTCCGACGCGCGCGACGTCATCGGCGACGCCAAGCAGCAACTCGTCGCTCGCGATCTCGCTTGAGACAACGAAGCGTTCGTTCAACGCAAACAGATGCGGCTTGGTGAAGGCGTGAACTTTCCAGCCCGCCGCCTCCGCGATCGCGCGCATGAAGGCAATGGTGGAGCCTTTGCCATTCGTGCCCGCGACGTGGATGACCGGCGGCAGATTGTTCTCTGGCGAGCCCAGCGCCTCGAGCGCATTGCTGAGCGGCGCCAGATCAAATCGCTTGCCGTGCCCGAACTCAGGGCCGAACAGCGCCTCGAACCGTTCGCTGACGCGATCGCGCAACTACTCCGCCGCCTTGGCGCGCGGTTGTTGCTTAACCGGTTTGCGCTTGCCTTTTGCGGGGGCTTCTGCATCGTCCGCAGCGAGTTCGCTCAGCTCAATCGTCTCGCTGTCGCCTTGTGCGACGGCGCGCTTATGCATCAGCACGGAAAGCAAAGTCGCAACCGTCGTTTTCAGCTGGCGGCGATCGACGACCATGTCGACCATGCCCTTGTTTAAGAGGTATTCCGAGCGCTGGAAGCCCTCGGGCAACTTTTGGCGGATCGTTTGCTCGATCACGCGCGGGCCGGCAAAGCCGATCAGCGCCCCGGGCTCGGCGATGTGCACGTCGCCCAACATCGCGTACGACGCGGTCACGCCGCCCGTCGTTGGATCCGCGAGTACGACGATGTAGGGCAGGCCCGCTTCGCGCAGCATTTGGATCGCCAAGGTCGTACGCGGCATCTGCATCAGCGAGAGGATGCCTTCCTGCATCCGCGCGCCACCCGAGGCCGTCACCATGATCATCGCCGCCTTGCGGCGCACGGCGGCTTCAGCCGCGGTGATGAACGCTTCGCCCGCGGCCATGCCGAGCGAGCCGCCCATGAACTCGAAGTCCTGCACCAAGACGACAGCGTGTGCCCCGCCGATGCGGCCATAACCCGCTGCCATGCAGTCTTCGCGATGCACCTTGGCGCGCGCCGACTTCAATCGATCGACGTACTTCTTATCGTCCTTGAACTTCAGCGGATCGTTCTCGACCTTCGGCACAGGGATGGTTTGCCAAGTCTGATCGTCGAACATGATCCGGAAGCGCGCATCGGGACCGATCCGCATGTGGAAGCCGGACGGCGTCACCCAATCGGACGCTTCCAGTTCGGCGCGATAGATCAGATCGCCCGAAAGCGGGTCCTTGATCCAGAGATTGTCAGGCGTGTCGCGCGCGGCTTCCGGCTTCTTCTTCGAGAGGCCGGGCCGCGCGAAATTCGACAGCCAGTTCATACGGGCATCCCTTCCAACGTGCGCGCCTGGCGCACAGCTTCGCTCAATTGAGCGACCTTGCGCAAGACACGTTCGACCGCTTGGGCCTGCGGGCCGGCGGCTATTTCATCCACAAAGGCGGAGCCGACGACGACGGCGTCCGCGGTTAATGCGATTGCGCGCGCCGCTTCCGGCTCACGCACGCCGAAACCAACGGCGATGGGTAATTCGGTGGCGGCCTTCAACCGTTCCACGGCGACGCGCACAGTGCCCGCCGTTGCAGCATTGGCGCCGGTGACACCGGCGACCGACACATAATACAAGAAGCCCGAGGCGCCTTCGAGCACCTTGGTTAATCGGTGAGCGTCCGTCGTCGGCGTGGCGAGGCGGATAACGGCGAGATCGTACGCTGCAAATGCTTCGCGTAGCGGCGCATCTTCCTCCGGCGGCAGATCGACGACGATGGCGCCATCCGCGCCGGCCTTCGCCATTTCGCGCGCGAACGTGTCGTAGCCCATCTGCTCAATCGGATTGGCGTAGCCCATGAGGATGAGCGGCGTGTCATTGTCGTCTTCACGAAACCGCGCCGCGAGCTCCAGCGTCTTGCGCAGCGAGCCGCCGGCCTTGAGCGAGCGTTGCGCAGCCTTCTGAATCGACGGCCCATCCGCCATCGGATCGGAAAACGGAAAGCCAAGTTCAATTACGTCCGCGCCAGCAGCGGGCAGTCCGCCCAAGATCCGCGCGCACGTCTCATGATCCGGGTCGGACGCCATCACATACGCGACCAGCGCCGCGCGGGCTTCGCGTTTGAGCGAAGCAAAGCGTAAGGAGAGACGTTTGCTCACTGAGAGCCGCTCTGCCGATTGCAGCGTGGCGTGCGGTCGAGCGCGAACCACATCACGACAATTGCCGACTCTTCCTGCCCCGGCGGGAAGTCACTCGGGAAAATATTGAGCACGCGTTCGCAATTGTTTTCGTCGGTGCGCACGGCAGTCATTCCAGCGGGAATGAATGCGCCTTGCCGCCAGCCCTGTTGCCCAAGCTGGCCGATGTATTGCGCGCCGACTTCGCCGGACACGAAGCGGGGCATTGTCACACAGGCAAGTTCGAACCGCGTCGTGTCCGAAATGGAGGCGGGGTACATGCAATCGTCCGGAATCGCGGAACCCTGGACAAGGGTCAGGTTCACCGAATCCGGAAGTAGGGTTGTCGCTTCCTGCGCGTTCGCCGGCGCGGAAAGCGCCAGAACCGCGCAGAAGGCGGCCAGTCCGCGGATGATGATGTTCAAAGTTTCACTCCCAATGCGTCAGCGACGGTGAAGACGTCCTTATCCCCGCGCCCGCAGAGGTTCATGATGAGGAGACCATCCTTGCCGATCTCGCGCGCCACATCTCCAACACGCGCGAGCGCGTGCGATGGTTCCAGCGCCGGCAAGATGCCTTCAAGTTTTGCGCACAGCTGAAACGCTTCCAGCGCTTCCACGTCGGTCGCGCTGAGGTACTGCGCGCGGCCGATGTCATGCAGATACGAATGTTCCGGCCCAACGCCCGGATAGTCCAATCCGGCGCTGATTGAATGACCTTCCAGGATCTGGCCGTCCTCGTTCTGCAACAAATAGGTGCGATTGCCGTGCAAAACGCCCGGACGGCCGCCGCCGATTGCGGCGCTGTGCTCGAAGCGATCGTCAATGCCCCGACCCGCTGCTTCCACGCCGATCAGCCGCACGCTCTCATCCGCGATGAATGGATGAAACAGCCCGATCGCATTGGAGCCGCCGCCGATGCATGCCATCACTACGTCCGGCAAGCGCCCCTCGCGTTCCAGAATCTGCGCGCGCGCCTCGCGGCCGATGATGCTTTGAAAGTCGCGCACCATTTCCGGATAAGGGTGGGGGCCCGCGGCGGTGCCGATGCAATAGAACGTATCCGCGACATTGGTGACCCAATCACGCAGCGCTTCGTTCATCGCGTCTTTTAGCGTCGCAGCGCCCGACGTTACCGGGCGCACGTCCGCGCCCAAGAGCATCATCCGAAACACGTTCGGCTTCTGCCGCTCAATGTCCGTCGCGCCCATGAACACGACGCACGGCAAACCAAAGCGCGCACAAACGGTCGCTGTCGCTACGCCGTGCTGCCCGGCGCCGGTCTCGGCGATGATGCGCGTCTTGCCCATCCGCAGCGCGAGCAGAATCTGCCCGAGGCAATTGTTGATCTTGTGCGCCCCGGTGTGATTGAGCTCGTCGCGCTTGAAGTAAATCTTGGCGCCGCCGTGATGGTCTGTCAGCCGCTCGGCAAAATAGAGTGGCGAGGGCCGACCCACATAATGGGTCCAGAAGTCCGTCATCGTCGCCGCGAACGCAGGATCGGCCTGCGCCGCGCGATAGGCGCGCTCCAGTTCCAGCACCAAGGGCATCAAAGTCTCGGCGACGAACCGGCCGCCGTAGGGGCCAAAGCGGCCCTCGGCGTCGGGGAGGTCCTGCCAGTTGCGGCGCGCGTCCATGGGAGGGATTTAGGGGCTTCCGGGGGCCAGACTTAGGCTGAGCGGGCCGCGGCCAGGAACTCAGCGATTTTGCCGAGGTCCTTTAGGCCGGGGGCAGCCTCCACGCCAGAGGAGACGTCCACCAGGGCCGCCCCGGAAGCCGATATCGCGTCTGCCACATTGCCGGGCGTCAGTCCCCCCGAGAGCAGCCAGGGCCGGGGAAACCGTCGTCCGGACAGGATCCGCCAGTCGAAGGCCAGGGCGTTGCCGCCCGGCAGGCCGCCCAGGGTCGGTTTGGCGTCGAACATCAGCATTTCGGCCACCGGCTCGAACGCCGCCGCCTGGACCAAATCTCCCGGGCGAGCCACACCGATCGCCTTGATCAGCCCGCGCTTAGCATACTGCCGCGCTTGCGCGACCTTCCCGGCGCTCTCGCTCCCATGCAGCTGAATCCAGTCCGGCCGCGCATACGCCGCGATCCCCGCCAGCAGCTCTTCGTCGGCATCGACCGTGACCGCCACGATCTCCGTTTTGCCGCGTGCGCGATCCGCCAGCGCCGCAAGTTTGTCGCGCGAGAGATGGCGCGGGCTCTTGGGGTAGACCACGAAACCAACGAAGCGCGCGCCGCCATCGATCGCAGCGTCGAGCGCATGCGCATCCGTGATGCCGCAGATTTTAACCTCGGCCATGCCTATTGCCGCGCCTTCAGCAAATCCCTGATCTCGCCCAATAGCTTGATCTCTTCGGGCTTCTCGGGCGCGCTGGCCGGCGCTTCCTCCTGTTTGCGCTTCATGCGGTTGATTGCTTTCACGAACAAAAAGATCACCCAGGCGACGATCACGAAGCTGATCAATGTGGTGATGAACTTGCCGTAGTTGATCGTCACCGGATCGGCGCCCTCGTGCGCAAGCGGCGAGGGCGGGAGCATGATGGCAAGGTCCGAGAAATCGAGCCCGCCCGTGATCCAGCCAATTGGCGGCATGATGAGATCGTTCACCAGCGACTGGACGATGCCGTTGAACGCCGCGCCGATTATCACGCCAACTGCCAAGTCAACCACGTTGCCTTTGAGGGCGAATTCCCGGAACTCACTGAGGATGGACATGTGTCGCGCTCCTTGGCGTCCAAAGAGCGCAATTCCTGACCTTCGCTGCCGATGTCAAGCAGCGGACCTAAGGTTCTCGCCGGCCCACGGGCAATGTAACCACGTTGCTGAACAGCCGTTCCAGGGCGGTGACGACTTGGTCCTGGGTGAATGGCTTCTCCACGATTGGGGCATCGGCATAGCCCGGCGGCAGTGAGTCGCGCCCGTATCCAGTGACGAATGCGAAGGGAATCTCGCGTTCGCTCAGCGCAGAGGCAATCTCGTCTACCGGTTTGCCGGCGAGGTTGCCGTCAACCAGGGCGGCATCGATTGCTTCGTCGTTCGCAAGCGCCTTCGCCTTGCCGACGCTCTGCGCTGGGCCCACGATCTCGCAGCCTGCGTCATCGAGATAGTCTGTCAGCACCATGGCGATCAGCGGCTCGTCTTCGACGATCAAGATGCGCTTGCCCTTCAAGCCGTTGCGTTGCGCTAATTCGCCAGCGACCGATGGGGCGGCCTCGCGCACGAGCGAACCGAACGCCTGTCGCAATTCGGGCAGAGGCAGGCTGATGTGACAAGCGACGCCGGTCTCTGCATAACTCACCGACGCTTCGCCGCCATGCGCTTTCAGACTTTGTTCGATCAGTGTCGACCCGAATCCACGCGATGTCGGCGCCGCAACCGGCGGGCCGCCAGCTTCGCGCCAGTCAAACTGCAGCGTGCGGCCGCCGTTTGTTTTGAACCTGCCAACTGATGGTCACGCGACCGCCCGGCGTCGACAACGCGCCGTGCTTGCGCGCATTGGTGCCGAGTTCGTGCAGCACCAGCGCCAGGTGGAGCGCAGCCTGAGCGTCGAGCAACACAAGCGGCCCGGACCACGAAATACGCTGGTCCTCCCTGCCGCCGAGCACGAGCTGGTCGCGGACAAGATCGACAATGTACGCGCCTTGGAAGGAACCGCCCGTCAAGAGACCGTGCGCGCGCGCGAGCGCTTGAATGCGGCCGTTGAAGCTGGCGACGAACTCAGCCGAAGTGTTCGCACGCCGGAGAGTCTGGGACGCGATCGCCTGCACAGTGGCCAACGTGTTCTTGATGCGATGGCTGAGCTCGTCCAGCAGCAGGCGCTGGGTCTCTTCTGCGCGCTTCTTCTCACTGATGTCGCGCGCGACCTTCGACGCGCCGATGATTCGGCCCGTGGAATCGCGCATCGGCGAAACCGTGATCGAGATGTCGATGAGCCTCCCCTCCTTGCCGATGCGCACCGTCTCAAAGTGCTCGATGCGTTCGCCGGCCCGCAGCCGCTGGATAATGTCCTTCTCCTCAGCGTGCAGCTCAGGCGGGATGATCTTGAGGATCGGCTGACCGATCATCTCGTCCGCGGCATAGCCGAAGATGCGCTCGGCGCCGACATTCCACGAGGTTATCCGGCCCTCCAGCGTCTTCGAGATAATGGCATCATCGGACAAGGTGACGATCGCCGCTAACCGCGCCGCGTTCTCCTCGTGGCGGAGCCGGTCCCTCAAATCTACCAGCAGGTTCACACCACCGGTCAGTTCGCCTCTGTCATTAAACAAGGGAGTGGGATAGGGCATGAACGGGATGCGGACGCCGTCAGGCCGCTCCAGCACCGCATCCACCCCACGCACCGGCCGCCGCTCCTTGAGCGCTATCGCCATCGGGCACTGGTCGTGCGGCAGCGGCCGTCCGTCAGGGTGATAGATTTTCCACGAGCCGCACCAGTAGCTGCCAAGCTCGGGCGCGAGACCCCAAAGTTCGGCGGCGGCGTCGTTGAAGTAGGTGATGCGCCCTTCCGCGTCCGTTCGGTAAACCGCAACGGGCAGAACTTTGAGGATTTCATTGATGTCGCTGGACATGATCCCGCCGCGTTCTCCCGGAACTGATCCAAACGCGGCTCGCGGTGCCGTGGTTCCCGCGCAGTCGGTTACGGCTCCTCGCCGCCATTGACCTTGAGCCGGAGTTCCTTGCCCGGCTTGAAGAACGGCACCTTCTTGGCCGAGACCTTCACGGTCGCGCCAGTGCGTGGATTGCGGCCAGTGCGGGCGTCGCGCTTGCGGACAGAGAACGCGCCGAAGCCTCTGAGCTCCACCCGCCCGCCGGCGGCAAGGGCGACGGCGATTTCGTCGAGCACGACGTCCACCGCGTGTTCGATTTCAGCCGCCTTCAGCGGCGCCATCTCTTCCTGCAGCCTGTTGACCAGCTCTGAGCGCAGCATTGTGCGACCCCTGAAGTTCCCCGTGCGCCCGATAGAGGACCGCTCCAGGGCCGTCGTCAACCGCCAGATGATTGAAAAGCACCAAGAAAAAGGACCCGGCGGGTGCGCCGGGTCCTCAGGTCTGCCGCTGGTCGCGGCTTACGCTATTTTTTGTCTTTGAGCGCAGCGCCCAAGATGTCGCCGAGCGACGCGCCGGAGTCCGACGAGCCGAACTGGGCGATGGCTTCCTTCTCGTCGGCCAGCTCCATGGCCTTGATCGACAGCGAGACTTTGCGGCTCGACTTGTCGAAGCCAGTCACCATCGCGTCGAGCCGGTCCCCAACCGAAAAGCGATCGGCGCGCTGCTCCTGGCGATCGCGCGAGAGGTCCGATTTGCGGATGAAGGTCCGCAGCGCCTCGTTTTCACCGAAGGTGACCTCGATGCCGCCCGAAGCCACATCGACGACTTTCGCCGTGATAATCTGACCCTTCTTGAAGTCGGCGTCGGCCATCGGATCGGAATCGACTTGCTTGATGCCAAGCGAGATGCGCTCCTTCTCGACATCGACATCAAGCACCTTGGCCTTCACCACATCGCCCTTGTTGTAGCGCGTGAGCGCTTCTTCGCCCTGAGCGTCCCAAGCGATGTCGGAAAGGTGGACCATGCCGTCCAGCTCAGGCGAGAGGCCGACGAACAGACCGAATTCGGTGATGTTCTTGATCTCGCCTTCGATCACGGCGCCAACCGGGTGGTCATGCACGAACGCATCCCATGGATTGTTCTGCACTTGCTTGATGCCGAGCGAGATGCGGCGCTTTTCGCCGTCCACGTCGAGCACTTGCACGTCGACTTCCTGCGATGTGCTCAGGATTTTCGAGGGATGCAGGTTCTTCTTGGTCCAGCTCATTTCGCTGACGTGCACCAGGCCTTCCACACCCGGTTCGAGTTCAACGAACGCGCCGTAATCGGTGATGTTGGTGACGCGGCCGGTGAACTTGCCGCCCGCCGGGTATTTGGCGTCAACGCCGTCCCATGGGTCGCTCATCAGCTGTTTCATGCCGAGGCTGATGCGCTGGGTGTCAGGGTTGATCTTGACGATCTGGACTTTCACCGTGTCGCCGACATTGAGCACTTGGCTAGGGTGAGAAACGCGCTTCCAGCTCATATCGGTGACGTGCAGGAGGCCATCGATGCCGCCCAGATCAACGAAGGCGCCGTAATCGGTGATGTTTTTGACCACGCCTTCGCGGATTTCGCCTTCCTGCAGCTGACCGACGATTTCGGCGCGTTCGGAGGCACGGCTTTCTTCCAGCACGGCGCGGCGCGAGACGACGATGTTGCCGCGTTGGCGGTCCATTTTCAGGATCGCGAATGGCTGGACGATATTCATTAGCGGGCCGACGTCGCGCACCGGGCGGATGTCGACTTGGCT
The DNA here is from genome assembly GCA_052387215.1 of Caulobacteraceae bacterium. Classification (GTDB taxonomy): domain Bacteria; phylum Pseudomonadota; class Alphaproteobacteria; order Caulobacterales; family Aquidulcibacteraceae; genus Vitreimonas. The sequence continues at coordinate 12,628 of JBQTJK010000207.1, read as the reverse complement.
GCCCGGCAAAAACGCGTTGGCGCCGCCGAGATCGACGGTGAAGCCGCCCTTCACGCGGCCGACGATCGCGCCGTTCACGCTCTCTTGTGCGGCGAAGCTCTTTTCGAGACGCGTCCAGGCTTCTTCGCGGCGGGCTTTTTCACGGCTGACCACGGCGTCGCCGAGCGCGTTTTCGATGCGGTCGAGATAGACTTCGACAATGTCGCCCACCTTGGGCTGACCTGCGCCGTCATCGACCAGGAATTCACGGAGCGGGATGCGGCCTTCGGTCTTCAGGCCAATGTCGACGACGACGAAATCGTTTTCGATCGCAACCACGGTCGCCGGGACGACCCGGCCTTCAATCAGACCCTTCGAGCCCAGGCTTTGATCAAGCAGCGCGGCAAAGTCATCGCGCGTGGGGTTCAGCGAAGGGTTTTGGGCTTGTGACGCCATACGTATTTCAACTCCAACAAATGAAAGGGCCAACCGGTTGGCTCCGGCGGTCTCGGCCGCCCCATGCGGCCGTCCTCAGATTTGGCTTAAGCAACGCCAAGCGGCCCGGGACCCTGCAGCCCTCGGGAACGCGGGGTCTCTATAGATAGGGAGGCGCCATCCAGCAAGGGAAGGGCGGTTCGAAGCTCAGCCGCGGCTTGCCAGGGCCCGATCGACGATGGCGTAAGCCGCCTCGGCGGCGGTCTCGATGGAAAGCTCGGTGGTATCCAGCAGATGCGCGCCTTCGGCTTGCCGAAGCGGCGAGTCCTTCCTGTTGATATCGCGCTCGTCGCGCTCGGCGATCTGGGCCTGCAATTCCTCAAAGGTGATCTGCTCGCCCCGAGCACGCAGCTCAGCTAGACGCCGTCGCGTGCGCTCCTCCAGCGAGGCGGTGACGAACAGTTTCACGTCGGCATTCGGGCAGATGACCGTGCCGATGTCCCGCCCATCCAGCACTGCCCCGTTCGGGTCCGCCGCGAACACCCGCTGTGCGCGGCGCAGTACCGCGCGCACCTCAGGAATTGCGGCCACGTTCGAGGCCGCCAATCCTGCAGCGCTCGAGCGAATGCGACCTTCATCGATCGCGGCAAGATCGAGCGCCTGCGCCGCCGCGACGGCGGCCGCGCGGTCCGAAGGATCGCCGCCCGCATCGAGCACTGCCAGCCCCACGGCGCGATAGAGCGAGCCCGTGTCGAGGCGTTTCAGCCCGTAGCGTTCAGCGAGCGCCTTGGCCACTGTGCCCTTGCCGGAAGCGGTCGGTCCATCGACGGCGATGATCATCGCGTCCATGTAGCAGAGGCGGTCCGCAAGACCAGATGGATGTGAACTCAAAATCCTCTGGCGCCGGGCGCGAGGCGATTGCTACACGGGACCGCTACTGAAATAGGCCTGTCAGTCACGTCAATGGATAATTGGCGGCAAATAGAAAAGGCGCGCCCAGCGCCGTCTTACCGCGACTTGCGTCGGCGCGTGCTTTTGTTTGCCGGATTGTTCGCAGTCTTCATCATTATTGTCGCGCTGATAGGTTTCATTCAACTGCGCGCCAACGCGATCGAAGCGGCCCGCAACCGCGCCCAAAGCTACAGCAACATCCTAAGCGCCCACCTTGAGCGCACCATCGGCGCGATCGACGCGCGTCTTGCACAGATCGCGCTTCAGAGCGAGCGACTCGGCGGACCTGCAGGATCGCCCGCCCAATGGCTTCCTGTGCTGGACGCGGCGCGAGGCGGCGCCGCCGCGATCGGTTCGTTGTCCGTCACGGACGCGAACGGCCGAATCCGTCATTCGACGATTCGTGACATCATCGGCGCCGATCGCCGCGACCGGTTCATTTCACGAACTCTATCCGATCCAGACGCGCCGGAATTGCTGAGTGATACGCCGATGCGCTCGCCCTATAGCGGCGCATGGCTGCTCCCGCTCGGTCGACGTCTGACGGACGGCGAAGGACGCACTACCGGCGCGGTGGTTGCGACATACGTTCCAGAATCTCTGCGCGGATTTTACCAAAGCATCGACACCGAGGGTGGGGTGCTCCGCATTCTTCACAGCACAGGCGCGGTTGTCTTCCAAGAGCCCAATAACGCAGCAGACGTCTCCTTAGGCGATCCGGTGATCGCCTCCTACAGCGCAGGTTACTCGCGAGGTGTCTTCATCCGCCCGCTTGTCGCAGGCGGGCCGACCTTGATCACATCCTATACCGCCGTCGGCGACACCGCACTCATCATCGCGGTTTCGATAGGCGAAGCCCAGGCACTGCAAGCTTGGCGTCAAGAGGTGTTTGTAGGCGGACTCATTCTATTGGGGCTTCTCGCCGGTTTCGGCTCGGCTGTTGCGCTCATGTTGCGGCAGCTGCATGCGCGCGAACTGGCCGAGACGGCGCTGCATCGGCAACAACAGCGCACCGCCGACGCACAGCGTCTGGAGTCGCTCGGCCAGCTCACCAGCGGCGTCGCGCACGACTTCAACAATTTGCTCACGGTCATCATCGGCGCAGCGGACTGGTTGCTCACCCGAGTCTCAGGGGAACTGCGCCCGCGCGTCGACTCCATCCTTTACGCCGCAGACAACGCGTCGACATTGATCCAACAATTGCTGGCGTTCTCGCGTCGCCAGACCCTACAGTTCGCGGCTGTCGATCTGAACGCCGTCGTCACGGCGATGGAAGACATGTTGCGCCGGTCGCTCGGCGCGCGCGTTGAAACTGAGTTCACGCTCGCGCCCAGCCTCTGGCGCGCATACGCAGACCGCGCGCAGATCGAAAGCGCGCTTCTGAACCTCGCCATCAATGCGCGCGACGCTATGCCGGATGGGGGCAAGCTCACCATCGAAACGCACAATGCGGACCTCGATGAACATTACGCGGCGGAAAACCCGGACGTCGCGCCCGGCGACTATGTCGCGCTCGCCGTTACCGACGCCGGCATGGGCATGACGCCCGAAGTCCTGGAAAGGGCGTTGGAGCCGTTCTTCACCACCAAGGAGGTCGGCAAGGGTTCGGGCCTTGGCCTCAGCATGATTTACGGTTTTGCCCGGCAATCGAAAGGTCACGTGAAAATCTACAGCGAAGTGGGGCGCGGCACGACCGTGCGCCTCTACTTGCCGCGCGATCTGGGCAGCGGCGAGCCGGCGCCTGTCCCGGAGACCGCGGCGTCCGATCGCGGCACGGAAACCATCCTGGTCGTCGAGGACGACGCCCAAGTGCGTTTGCTCGCTGCCGAGAGCCTGCGCGAACGCGGCTATACTGTGATCGAGGCTGCCAACGGCGCCGAGGCCGTTGCTTCGATCGATAGCGGCGCACACATCGATCTCGTCCTAACCGACGTGGTCATGCCCGGCGCCATGACCGGCAAGGAGGTGGCTGAGCATGCGCTGCAGGCCAAGCCTAACATCAAGGTGCTGTTCACTTCGGGCTACGCCGACGCTTCGGTGATGCGCAACAGACTGGTGAAGGCGGGCGCGCGCTTCCTCTCGAAGCCCTATCGCGGCGGCCAGCTCGCAGCTACCGTGCGGTCTCTGCTCGACGCGTAGAGGTTTCCGCCGCGTCCGCCTTGACACCGCCCGGGCAAACGCGCCGGATTCAGCCCATGAGCAGCGAACATTTCGACGTCCTGGTCGTTGGCGCGGGGATTTCCGGCGTGGGCGCGGGGTACTTCCTGAAGAAGAATTGTCCCGGCAAGAGTTTTGTCATCCTGGAGAACCGCGCCGACATGGGCGGCACCTGGGATTTGTTCCGCTATCCGGGCATCCGCTCCGACAGCGACATGTTCACGCTCGGTTATTCGTTCAAACCATGGACGGAAGAGAAAGCCATCGCCGACGGTCCTTCGATCTGGAAATACGTGCACGAGACGGCGCGCGAGTACGGTATCGACAAACACATCCGCTTCAAGCACCGCGTCGTGCGCGCGTCGTGGTCGTCCGATGACGCGCTCTGGACGATCGAGGCGGAGCATGATGGCGCCGTTAAGCGCTTTACCGCCAACTTCTTCCACGCCTGTGCTGGCTACTACAATTACGAGCAGGGCTACCTGCCGAAGTGGGAAGGCACAGTAAACTTCAAGGGGACGATCGTCCACCCGCAGCAATGGCCGGAGGATCTCGACTTTACCGACAAGCGCGTCGTGGTGATCGGCTCAGGCGCTACTGCTGTTACTTTGGTGCCGGCGATGACGGACAAGGCCGCGCACGTGACCATGCTCCAGCGCACGCCGACCTACATGGTTTCGCTGCCGGCGGAGGACAAACTCGCCAACTGGGGCCGCAAGCATCTGCCGAAGCAGTTCAACTACGACCTCACACGACTGCGCCGAATTATCTTCCAGCAGATGTTCTTCCGTCTCGCCCGCTCGCGGCCCAAGAGGACGCGTGAACGTTTGCTCGCGCTCATCCGTGAGCAGCTCGGTCCTGATTACGACATGGAGACGCATTTCACGCCGCCCTACAATCCGTGGGAGCAGCGCCTCTGCCTCGTGCCGGACAACGACATGTTCATCGCCATGCGCGAGGGCAAGGCGTCCATCGTCACCGATCAGATCGAGCGCTTCACCGAGAAAGGTCTCAAGCTCAAGTCGGGCCAAGAACTCGAGGCCGACATCATCATCACCGCCACCGGCTTGAATCTCCGCATGCTCGGCGGCGCGGAGATTCTCGTCGATGGCGTGAAGGTCGATCCGGGAAAGCACTACACCTATAAGGGCGCCATGCTTTCGGACGTGCCGAACATGGCGTTCGTGTTTGGCTACACCAACGCGTCCTGGACGCTCCGGGCCGATCTCATCAACGAATATGTCTGCCGGCTCATCAACTATCTCGACGAATACAGCTTGGCTTCCGCCACACCGCGTGTGCCCGACGGTCCGCATGAGGACCGCCCGTTCGCGGACTTTTCCTCTGGCTACTTCCAGCGCGCCGCGCATCTCTTGCCCAAACAGATGACTACGGCGCCCTGGAAGCAGAACCAGAGCTATGCTCACGATCTCATGGATTTGCGTTTTGGCGCGATCGAGGACGGCGCCCTCGAGTTCAAGAAGAAGCCTGCCGCCGCTGGCGCGTCATCGGTCGCGCGGGAGCCCGCACTCGCCTAGCGCTACGCTAACGCCTGGGCTAGGACGCGTGACCATTTCGCGAGGTCGGGCGTGAAGACCATCTCAATTCTAGTTCTGCTGGCGCTTGTTGCGGGCCTTATCGCTGGTGCGCTCGTCCGCGCCTATGCGCCACAGCTCACGGGCGCTGCAGAGATCGCTAGCGCCTTTGGCGGCCTTTGGCTGAACGCGCTACGTATGACCGTCGTGCCGCTGGTGGTTTCGCTTTTGGTCACCGGCATTGCTTCAGTGGCCGACACGGCCAAGCCCGGCGGTCTCGTGCTTCGCGCAGTGACTCTGTTTACCGTGCTGCTGTTCGCGATGGCGATTTACAGCGTGCTTGTCACCAATAGCTGGCTCGCAATCTGGCCGCTCGACCGCGCTGCAGCCGACGCTTTCATCGCCGGCGTCGGCGATCAGGCTGTCACCATCACGGAGCCGCCGAGCTTCACCGCCTGGCTGCAAAGCCTCGCGCCTTACAATCCGGTGAAGGCCGCCGCTGAAGACGGTGTGCTGGCGCTCGTTGTCTTCTCAATCTTCTTCGGCTTCGCGACCACCCGGCTTCAGCCCGAGATGCGCAACCAGATCGTCAACTTCTTCCGCGCCGTGTCGGAAGCGATGATCGTCATCGTTCATTGGGTGCTACTAGCGGGACCCTTTGGCGTGTTCGCGCTGGCGCTGGGGGTAGGGCTGCAAGCCGGCTTCAGCGCCGCGGGCACGTTGGCGCAGTACGTGGTCATCGTCACTGGCGTTACCGCCGGTTCTACGTTCATTGCCTGGATCCTCGCCGTAACCTGGGGCGGACAGGCGGTTGTGCGCTTCACCTCCGCCGCAACGCCCGTTTGGGCCATCGCCGCATCGACGCAATCATCGTTGGCCTCGCTACCCGCCATGCTCGACGCGGCTTTGCGAGGCTTAAAAATCCCGCCACACGTCGCCGATGTGATCTTGCCGCTCGCCGTCGCAGTTTTTCGCTTCACCAGCCCCGTGGCGAACCTTGCGGTGTGCTTCTTCATTGCGCATCTTTACAACCTCGAACCTTCTTTGGTTCAGATCATCAGCGCCGTCGTGGTCGCATACGCCGTCAGCATCGCCGCTGTCGGCCTGCCCGGTCAGATTTCATTCATAGCTTCGATCGCGCCGATCTGCCTGGCGCTTGGCGTGCCGACAGAAGTCCTCGGCATCCTCATCGCTGTCGAGGTGATCCCTGACATTTTCCGCACGCTCGGCAACGTCACCGGCGACCTTGCCGCCACCTCCATCCTCGCGCGAAACGCGCCGCGCGAGGACGAAAGATCGCCGGCCCCTTAGCCGCGGAACTGAGCGCAGGCGTCGGCGTAATGGCTTTCAACTTGCGCAATGCGTTCAGCCGAGTTGGCGCCCGGCGGCGCCGCGTCGCTTTCGGACGACATGGCCGCATCGCCCTGCGCGGTCAGGCGTTCATTGACGGTGCGCGCCGCGATGCGGACCTCTTCGGGAACCAGCGCTTGGGCGACGCCGGCGGTTACGCATTCGCAGAACGCCTGCGATTCTCCGCTACGCACGCACTGCGCCCGATAGAAGCGCCGGGCCTCGCCGACTTCCTGATCGCTTGCATGGCTGCGGGCGTCAGTGGTCGGCGCGGGTGGCGTCACTGGCTCGACCACTTGGGCATAGGCGATTGCGCCAACGGAAACCGTGGCGGCCAGCAAGGCGGTTGCAACAAACTTTCTCATTGCGGTGCTCCTCTGTTGCGCACAACGCGTGCGCGGCCAGGGAGTTGCGTGGAACCGCGTTAGGCGGCGTCGCGCGTGTCTTCGTTCGCCGGAACCGTCAATTCCATTACCGCCTTCGCCGGGACCCTGAGCGTAAACGCCGAACCTTGGCCCAGCGCGCTCTTCAGCGTGACGTCGCCGCCGAGCAGGCGCGCTAGGCGGCGGGTGATCGCCAGGCCCAGACCCGTGCCGCCATAGGCACGCGTAGTGGTCGCATCGGCCTGAACGAAGGGCTGAAACAGCCGCCCTTGCGCTTCGGGCGAAATGCCGATCCCAGTGTCGATCACGTGGAACACGAGCCACTCGCTTGCGCCGTCTTCCTCGCGCGCCGCGACGAGTTTGATCTGGCCGTTCTTGGTGAACTTGGCTGCGTTCGACATGAGGTTCAGCAGACATTGGCTGAGCTTGAACCCGTCCGTTTCGGCGACGCCGAGCCGAGCCGGCGCGTCGACGTTGATGCTGCTGCCGTTCGCGGTCGCCGCTGGTCTCACAGTAGCGACGGTCTCTGCGACCAAAGCATCGAGATCGACGCTATCGGTTGAAACCACCGCGCCGCCGGCTTCGATCTTCGATAGGTCGAGCACATCACTAATCATCGACAGAAGCCGGTGCGCCGCAGCGTGAATTCGGCTGAGGTCGTCGCGATCCTGTTTTTCGCCGCGCTCCTCGGCGGTCTCCATCAGCATTTCGCCATAACCGATGATGGCGTTGAGCGGCGTGCGCAGTTCGTGACTCATTGTCGCCAGGAACTGCGACTTGGCCACGTTCGCCTGTTCTGCCGCGGTCCGCGCAGCTTCCAGCGCTTCGAAGGCTCGCTTCAACTCCACGTCGCGCCGCTCGATTTCATCGAGGATGTGCCGCAGACGCTGTGTCGGACCCTGACGCTGGCCTTCGTCATTCGCCGGCGAGCGGGCGCCGCGCCCGGCCAGCACTTCTTCAGCGCGGCCGACAGCCTGCAGCATATTGCGGCGGCTGCGATAGATCAGGAAGGCGATGACGAGCAGCCCGACCACGCAGCCGCCGGCCAGCACCATCGCCAGCGTCATCATTCGCAGCGTCTTCGCCTGCAGTTCTGACTGCACTGCTTGCGCTTCAGCGCGCGCTTCGGCCTGCGCCACCTCGCTTTCCATGGTGGCGCGCAGTTCACGCACGCCAGCGTTGAAGCGGGTCATCTGCAGTTTCTCGGCCGCTTCGTGTGCGTGCAGCATGGCCGCGAACGCGTCTGCATAACGGCCTTCAGCGTTCAGGATTTCCGGTTCAATGACGTCCAAGCGTTCCGTGAGGCCTGGGTCGCCGCGCTCGGCCGCCATGCGGCGGAGCTCTTGCATGGCCGCGCGCGCATCGGCGGCGCGGCTAAGCCGGGCGAGCGCGTGCACGCGGAACACAAGCATGCGCGTCATATACTCCACCGGCGCGCCCTCGATGCGCCGCGCTTCTTCGGCGCAGTGCAGAGCGGTCGGATAGTCGCCCGCAAGAAAGTGGACGCGCGCGCAAAGCATGCCGGCGAAGAATTTCAGCGCCGGATCGTCGGATGCGCCGACCAAATTACGGTGAATGCGAGCCAAACGGATCGATTCGTCCGCCGCCCCCGCCTGCGCAAACATGCCGGCGATGTTGTTGATAATGACGGCGCCATCGATCGGGCGTCCAGCGAGGGTATCAAGCTCGACGGTACGTTCGAGATGGCTGAGCGCCGTTTCGTAGTCGCCAACGCGTATGGAATTGTACGCCATTGCGTCATGCAGGCCCGAACGCAAAGGACGAGTCTCCGGCGTATCTGGCAGATGCAATAGTCCCGCGCGCGCGGCCTCGAGTGAGTTTCCGAACATACCGAGGTCGGTCAGCGCATAGGCGCGCAGGCGCTCCCCGGCAGCGCGGACGAAAGGGTCGGTGACGTTGGCAAGCGCTGCGGCCATGTTGGACCTCGTCGCGACATAGTCGCCGTCTAGCGCTGGCGCGTACGCGCGCAGCATACCGGCCATGGCGCTGAAGCGCGCATTCGACTGCAGACGCGCCTCTTGCTCCAGCGACGCCAGGGAAACAGCAGCCCGTTCCGCATCGGAGGCAACGTAGTCGTCCGCGGCCGTATCGTAGAGGATCATTAGCCGCGCATCGCCGGTCAGGCTCTGAGCGGTCTGCGCACGCACACGGCGCACTTCGTCGGTTATGATCAGATTGTCGGCTTCGATTCGGCGCGCGAGGGCTTCGCCGCGCACGATCCAATCGGAGTCCTGCGCGACTGTCTGCGCTTGAGCCGGACCGAAAACGCAGAAAGCGCACACGCCCACGACGAGCGCGCGCAAAACGGATGCACGCATAACGCCCCACCTTCTTTCGGCGCAGCATGCACAGATGCCGTTAACGGAGCGCGGAGGAGCGTGGTGAAGCTACCGTTAAATCGCTGTGATATCAGCGCCCAAGCGCTGCATAAAGGCCGCGAATTCCGGAAATGAAGTCGCGATCATGTCGGCGTCGTCAACGATCACGGGTTCCTTCGACGCAAGGCCCAGCACCAGAAACGACATCGCCACCCGGTGATCGCCCAATGTGCGGATGTGCGCCCCGCCGCGGACGCCCTTCGGCCCGCGTCCGTGGACAATCAGCCCGTCGGGTAATTCTTCAGCGTCGACGCCGCACGCGCGCAGGCCGTCGACCATCAGCGTGATGCGGTCGCTTTCTTTCACACGGAGTTCGGCTGCGCCGGTGATGCGTGTCTCGCCCTCGGCAAACGCCGCGACTGCTGCGAGGATCGGAAACTCGTCGATCATGGCCGGCGCGCGTTTCGGCGGGGGCGCAGCTCCGTTTAGCTTGGAGGTTCTCACCACCAGGTTGGCGATCGGCTCTCCAATTGGATCGCGCCTCTCCTCGTAGACGATGCTGGCGCCCATCTCGAGCAACGTCTCGAAGAAACCCAGCCGCAACGGATTTACCAGGACGTCCTCGATGCGCACTTCCGATTTCGCCACGATCAGCGCCGCGGCTACCGGGAACGCCGCCGAGGAGGGGTCGCCCGGCACGTAAATGTCGGCGCCCTTGAGCTTGCCTGGGCGCACGCGCGGATGCAGCGCGCCATCAATCTCGATCCGATCGATGTTTGCGCCGAACACGCCGAGCATCCGTTCGGTGTGGTCGCGAGATCGCTCCGGCTCGATCAGCACGGTTTCGCCTTCGGCTTCGAGCCCGGCCAGCAGTACCGCCGACTTCACCTGCGCCGAGGACACCGGCGAGCGGTAGGTGATGCCCTTGAGGTTGCCGCCATGCACGATAAGCGGCAGGCAATTGTGCCGGGCGTCGAAGCGCGCGCCCATTTGCGACAGCGGCGCGATCACCCGGTTCATGGGTCGCTTGCGCAGCGATTGGTCGCCGTCGAACCTCGCGCTCAATTTGTAACCGGACGCGGTGCCGATCAGCAGACGTGCGCCCGTGCCTGAATTGCCGCAATCGATCGTCTCGTGCGGTTGGGTGAAGCCGCCGGCGCCGGTGACAGCCCAGACGCCGTCCTCGCGCTTGTTAACGGCCGCGCCGAACTGGCGCAGGGCTTGCGCCGTGTGGCGCACGTCCTCGCCTTCCAGCAGGCACTCGATCCGCGTTTCGCCTTCCGCCAGGGTGCCCATGATCAGCGCGCGGTGCGAGATGGATTTGTCACCCGGCGGGCGGGCGGAACCTCGCAATGGCCCGGCGAATCGCGCCTTGAGACGCATGGCTGCACTCTCGTTCGGAAGGCTTGAAAACTAGGGCGGACAAAGGTTTTGACAGGGCCGTCCGATGGTGGCAAGCGAGCGCCCCGCGAGGTGAAGGAGAAGCGCTTGGTCAAGACCGATTTGGGCAGCAAGCAGGTTTGCCCGAACTGCGGGGCGAAATTCTACGATTTGAGCCGCCGCCCTGCTGTCTGCCCCAAGTGCACCGCCAGCTTCGACCCCTCCGAAGAGGGCGTGCGCGCCCGTCGCGGTCGCTCGCGCGTCACGGCTCATGACAACGATTACGAGGAGGAGGAGCTCGAAGACAAGAAGGCCAAGACCGGCGACGAGGAGGACGAGGACGCTGAGGAAGTGACCGCCGAGGTCGACGTTGAGGCGGAAGCCGAGCCTCTCGTGACCGAGGATGAGGATGAAGCCGAGCCGGCCGTAACCGCGGGCGAGGAATTGCCGGAAGGGTTCTCGGAAGAGGAAGCGGATTTGGGCGAAAACGCCGCTGATGACGATTCCGTGCCGTTGCTCGAGGATGAAGAAGAATTCCCCGAGGACGAAATCGGTGACCTGCCCGGCGACGACGAAGACGACGACAGGAGCCGCTAAGACGCCGCGCCAGGAAATTCTTGAACTCAATTAGGGCGGAGCCTAGGTTCCGCCCTTCCCAAAACCGGGCGCTACGACCTAACCGGCCGAAGCGCGCATCGGGGCCATAGCTCAGTTGGGAGAGCGCTTGAATGGCATTCAAGAGGTCAGGGGTTCGACTCCCCTTGGCTCCACCATTTTTGGGTAAGGGGATCATTGGAGAATTCTCGCATCCGCTTGAAAAGACCAAAGAAAGAGTTCTGAAGGCTGATCAAGCGCGATGGCGCGTCGCGGCGGCGGAGGACTGAACGATAGCTCGCGCGCGCGTTGCGCCGTGCTATAGTGCTGGTCGTAACCCAGAGCGGGGGGCTTGCGATGGGACTCAAAGACTATATCGCCATGGTCGCGGCCGGGGGCAGCCTGGTGTTCGGCTGGATCGCCTCGCAGGAACAGCTGTGCGATATGCGTTTGGCGAAGCCGATCTGCATTGCGGCGCCCGTTTCGAGCCCGGCGCCAGTCAGCGCAAGCACGCCTGCGCCAGCGGCGCCGCAAGCGACAAATGAGCCCGCGCCGGCGCCAACATCTCCACCGCTATCGACAACAGCGCCACCGCCGGCTGCCGCACCCGCCGCTGTTCAGACTGCGCCGGCGCAGTCTCCTCTCGCGGTGGGGCTCGACCTGTCGGGCGTGCCGCAGGCAGCGCTTACCTCTGAGGAGTCGGCGCAGTTCGAGCAGCTGGTGCGCGGCTACCTCGACGGGAGCGCCCAGAACCATGCCGCCGGTTTCCGTGCAAGCGTCAACGAGACCATCGTCGCCATGCAACCGGCCGCCACCCACAACGTGCAGGTGACGCTCAACGGAGGCGCGCGTTATCGAATCCTTGGCGCCTGCGACAACGACTGCAGCGCCATGCAACTCCAAGCGCTCGATCCGAACGGCGCGCTGATCACGAGCAGCGTTGATACTGGCGATTTTCCGGTGCTCGAACTGGCGCCCAGCAGCGGCGGGCAATACACGGTGCGCGTCCGCCTGGTCAGCTGCAGGGTTGCGCCCTGCTTTGTCGGCGTACGCGTGCTCGAGCAATAAATCGGGCCATCACATCTAAGCTTTAGGCGCTGAGCGGCTTCGCCCGGAGTTTGTCTGGCGCGTTCCGGCATCTCTCCGCCGATGGAGATTTGACGCCGCCGGGCCGATCGTGCTGCTTGCGCCTGCCTTTTGAGCAGGGGAAGGTCATGCCGCATTTCAGTCGCCGTCACTTTGCACGAGCCTCGCTGGGCGCGCTGATTGCGGGCTGCGCGGCGCGCGAGACGCCTGATCTCATCATCCACGGCGGGCCGATCTACACCGGCGTCGCCGAGGCGCCGGTCGAAGCGCTGCGCATCAGCAACGGAACGTTCGTCGTCGTCGGCTCACTGGCTGATGCCCGGGCCAATGCGCGCGGCGCACGCGAGATCGATCTTGCCGGCGCGGCTTCCTTCCCAGGCTTCACCGACGGGCACGTGCACCTGACCGGCGTTGGCGCCGCCGCGATGACGCTCGATCT
>JBQTJK010000206.1:0-26719 GCA_052387215.1 Caulobacteraceae bacterium | reverse complement strand
GGGCGTTTTTTGTGGGGTGCTCGGGGGGCGGCCCCCCCGCGCGCTCCCACCTGCAACGGCTGTCGCTTTCCGGCCGTATAGATGCGCGGCTATTCCCGTTTTGCCGCGACGCTGGGAAGGTGGAGCGCGCGCCTTCAGGCGCGCACCGATCGCGCGATGGCGGCATGCGGGCCTGACCAGGCTACGCCGAAACGAAGCTTCAGCTTCGCCCAGGCGAGAGGCCCGCGGTCCAACCTATTGGCGCTTGTGCAGCCCCAGCGCACCGATGCAGAGGCACGCTTGGCCGGGAAGCGTGGACCGTTCACGCTGGTTTTCGCCGAAAGAAACGGCGCACGAGCCACACAGCGCCCGCGATCAGCGCGAGGAGCGCGGCGCCGGTGAGCAGCATGGCGCGTGACGGCGAGCAGAGCGGCGAGGTGTAGTAACGCGAAAATTGCGCGCCGCGCTGGGCGAGCGCGTCGATGTTCGGCGTCCGCGCTTCGCCGCCCGTAATCGCTGAAGTCGGTGAAGCCAACATCGTCGGCGAGGATGACGACGATGTTGGGACGCTGTGGCGTGGACTGCTGGGCGGCGGCCGGAGCAGCTGCGAGCAGCGTCAAGGCAAGGCTGACCCAGCCCAGGGCTGTGATTTTCAAAGGCAAACTCCCCCGCTGCATGGGTGCCGCCGCGCACTGGCATCGGGCAAGGATGTCCGAATCCGGCGAGACGCGGAGGGTGGAATGGCCCATATTCAGCGCATGATCTTGGACGCCGATACCTGCCACGCCGCGTGCGATGCGAAGGACCGCCGGTTCGACGGGCGCTTCTATGTAGGCGTCACGTCAACCGGCATCTATTGCCGCTGCATCTGCCCAGCGCGGACGCCGAAGCGCGTGAACCGAACGTTCTGGCCGTCAGCGGCGGCGGCGGAAGCGGCGGGCTTTCGCCCATGCTTGTTGTGCCGTCCTGAACGCGCTCCGGGGCTGGCGCCGATCGACGCGCCGGCGCGGCTCGCGGCGGCAGCGTATGCGCGGATCGAAGCTGGCGCGTTGGAAGAGCAGGGACTCGAGGCGTTGGCCGACGAGCTGGGCGTGACCTCGCGGCATCTGCGGCGAGTAATGAACGCGCAATTCGGCGCCAGCCCGATCGATATTGCTCAGACCGGGCGCCTGCTGGCGGCGCGGCGATTGCTGAACGAGACGGCGCTGTCGATCACCGAAATCGCGTTTGCGTCCGGTTTCCGCTCCTTGCGCCGTTTCAACGCGACGATGAAGGACCGCTACGGCGCGCCGCCGTCGAAGATGCGCGGACGCAAAGCGATGACGCGCGGCGAAACCTTCACGGTGAGTCTCTCGCCGCGCGGGGACTACAACATAGCACCCGTTCTCGATTTCCTGCGCAAGCGCGCGTTGCCTGGCGTAGAGGCCGTGAGCGCGAAATCGTATGCGCGCGTGCTGAAATATGGCGACGCGCTCGGGTGGCTGGAGATCAGCATGGGACCGAAGAGCCTGATGCTGACGCTCTCGGAGAACCTCGCACCGCATCTGCGGCCGCTGGTGGCGAACGTCCGCGGTGCGTTCGATCTCGACGCGGAAATGACGGCTGTCGATGCACATCTCGCAACAGATGCTTCGCTGGCGAAGGATGTGAAGCGCGAACCTGGCGTGCGCGTGCCAGGCGCGTTGGACGGTTTCGAGACCGCGATCCGCGCTGTGCTCGGACAGCAAGTGACGGTGCAGGGCGCGCGCACGCTGACTGAGCGCCTGGTCGCCAAATACGCCGCAGCCTTGGAGCGCGGGCCGGATGGGTTGGCGCGCGCGTTTCCGGACGCGGCCGTGCTTGCGAACGCTGGCGCGCCGGCGATCGCCAAGATCGGTTTGCCGATGATGCGCGCCGAGACACTGCACCGGCTTGCGGTCGCGTCGGCCGAAGGGAAACTTCCACTCTCGCGTGGCGCGATCGCGACAGGACGCGCGGCGTTGGCGGAGATCGCCGGCATCGGGCCGTGGACGATCGAGTACGTGGCGATGCGCGCGCTCGGCGATCCCGACGCCTATCCCGCGACCGACATCGCGCTCGTCAATGCGATCGGCCGCAAAGGCGAGACGCTCGAACATCTCAAACCCTGGCGCGCCTATGCTGCGATACGGCTGTGGCGGCGCGCGCCGAAGAAAGGAATGCAGACGTGATCAGCACGATCTATGACAGCCCCGTCGGCCCGCTGACGCTTGCCTCGAATGGCGAGGCGTTGATCCAACTTGAGTTCGAAAACTCGAAACACCCGCTGCCGGACTATGTGCTTGGCAACGACAAGGTGCTCGATTCCGCGCGCCGTGAACTCGACACGTACTTCGCCGGCAAACTGCGCGAGTTCAAAGTGAAGCTCGCCCCGCAAGGCACTGAGTTTCAGAAGAAAGTGTGGGCGGCGTTGCTCACAATCCCGTACGGCGCCACGCGTTCCTATGGCCAGCAGGCAACCGCTATCGGCGCGCCGAAGGCTTCGCGTGCGGTAGGGGCGGCGAACGGGCGTAATCCAATCGCCATCATTATCCCCTGCCACCGCGTCATCGGCGCCAATGGCAGCCTGACCGGGTTCGGCGGCGGTATGGAGCGGAAGCAGATCCTGCTGGAATTGGAACAAGGCGGAAGCTTGTTGGCCGCGGTTGCGGCGGATTTGAAATTCGCCTCGGTTTGATGGCGGCCGGCGAGCGAATTCAAATGCAAAGCCGCACTGGAAACTCTTTGAATTCAATGTCCCTTTGGACTTGAAATTCGATTGATCGGACGATCCAGCGCAAGGGTCGAATTTCAAAGTCCGGGACATTGGCCAGCTGATCATTACGAAGCTTCAACCGCATTGGGGCATCGCGCCCGACGGCCGTGGCGTGCTAAGGAGCCGCCGCGAGAAACGCGGGAGGAGTGCCGGAATGCGCAAGTTGTTGGTTGGTGTTGTGTGCGCCGCGGCGATGGCCGTGCCGAGCGTCAGTCCGGCGCAACAGCAGGAAGGCTGGAGCTACGCCTATGTCGACGGCGTCGCTACCGCCACCCAGCGCGACTCGCGCGGTCGCGTCACCGCCATGCTGACCTGCCGGCCGCCGACCGGCGACATCGTCGTTACCGACTACACGCTTGCGCGCGGCGCGCGCGGCGCAAACACAGCCGCAGTCCGCATTGGTTCGATGAGCGTCAACGTGCCGATGAGCGTGGAAGGGCGCGGGCGGGACCGCGGCGTCGTCATCAACCTCCCGCAACGACCCCCGATTCTGGCGGCGGTGCAGCCAAATGACCAGCTGTCGGTGACGGTCAACAACGAGACCCATACCTACATGGACGGCGGTCCGCAGCGGATGAGGGAAGTCGCCTACGCCTGCTGGGGCAGCTGAGGTTCCGCTGAGCGCCAGGGTTGCCCTGGGTAAAACTTGGCGCCTAACATCTGCGCAAGCTCACCGGGGGGTGGCTGCAGATGGCAGTTGTATCAATCGAACCACAGCGGCAGGCGACGCCCGAGGGGGCGGTATGCGCCCTTCTGCGCGCACAGGCGCGTGAAGGCTCGGGCGCCGAATTCGCCGCGCTCTTGAGCGATCTAGCTTACAGCGTGCGCGAAGATGAGGACGGCTGCCTCTCCTACGTAGTCACGCGGATGATGGGTTCGCCCGAGCTCTTCGCCGTGCACGCGCGCTTCGCCGATTGGCGGGCGTTCGAAGGTCACGCCGAAACGCAGCACCTCAAACGACTGATGCCGCGCATCAATGCGCTGCTGGCCGCGCCGCTGGCGATGGAAATCTTCCTCGAGGTCTAGCGCGGCTGACGCACGATGCCAGGCGCGAAATTGGCGCCGATCGCCATGGCGAAAGCCAAGCCGCCAATCACCGCGCCGATCCAGTCTGCTTCGCCGTCGGCGCGCACCACTTCAACAGCGACGAACGCCGCCGACAACAACGCCCCGGCCCCGAGGGAGAGGCGCGCTTGCGGTTCGGCATTGCGGCTGCGCCAAAGCCGCCAGTTGGCGAAGAACAGCGCCGCCGGAATGAGGAAGCCAAACGTGTCGCGCGAAATCACCGGCACGGCGGCTTCCCGCGCGCCCCAATAAGGCGTCATCCAGAGCCCAGCGGCGGCGAGTGTCGCGCCGAGGGCGCCGACCAGCAATACGTTCGCCGCGGCGATGCGCACGGGACGCACGCCGTAGCGGGCGCGCCAGCGGATAATCCATGCTGACGCGAGCCAAACGCCTATGTGCGCGCCCGCTTCTGCAAAGCTGATTGGAACGAGCATCAGGGCGCCGCCCGCAAAGAGTACGCGCACCGCGAGGTTCACCGCGGCAACCGCCATCAAGATGACGACGAGTTCCAAAAAGGCTGCGCTCAGGCGCGCCTGTCGCCGCTTGGCGGCAAAAGCCGCCGCGGTGATGATCAAGGCGGGCGCGGCGACGCCGGCGGCGATCAGCGTCCACGCGGGCCAAGAGCTTGCCTCCGTCAGCAGCAAACGCGCGCTGGCGAAAGCAAAGAGCCCGCTGAATCCGCCGCAAATGCAGGCGAATGCGCGCCATGTGCGCGATGGCAGGCCCAGATCCAGCGTCGCAAGGCCGAGCGCGGCCAGCGCGAACACAGGCGCGGCGGCCGGCGCGGGCAGCGCCATTGAGACTGACGCCGCGAACGCCGCGAAAGCGCCGAGCGATAGCACCCACAGCGTCGCTCTCAGCGCGTCCAGCCCGCGCTCGCGCCGTATCGTCGCCGCAGCGATCACGCCTGCGAGCAAGAGGACGAGCACCGCATATGCGCTGGCAGCAGCGAAGCGGTCGGCAAGGCCTTGCTGGGCGAGGTGAAGCGCAGCGATCGCGGCAAGCGGCGCAAGCACGCCGGTGCCGGCAATGGCGACGCCACGTGCGCCTACCTGCGGCACACGGACCGCGGCGATGCCGAAGAAGAGCGCACCGGCCCAAGTAGCCGCGGGCGTGAACCAGATTGCAGCGCCGTCCTGTCCGCTCAAGACGAACAGACCAATCAATGTGGCCGCGAACGCCGCGAGGTGAACGCCCTCGAGGCGCAGGCTCATTGCGCCCACGATCGCGGCGGAGGCGATAATGAATCCGAGCGCTACGCCCGATGCACTCACCAACCCGATCTGGCTGCCGAGCGCGATCGCCGCGGCGGCCATCGTCAGCGCCATGGTTGCGCCGGGCCGCGCGCGGTGCACGTGCGCGTGCACGAGGCCAGTTGCGGCGGCGAGCGAAACGCAGATCGAATAGCTCACCGGGTCGGTTTGGGCCGAGCCAACGGCAAGACCGATGAGCGCCCAACCGCCGGCGGTGGCAATACCGGCCCAAGCCGCGGCGCTCCAAATCTGGCGATGCGCAATCGTCATCATGGCCGCGCCAATGGCGAGGCCGCAGGCGACGACGACGGCGATGTCGGCGCCAAAGGCGAGGCCGACTGCCGGCGCAAGCGCGAGGATGCCTAGCGTTAGGCCGCGCGCGGTTTCGCCAGAGACGCCCGGCGCGCGGGCGACGGATACGTCGCCCAAATTCCAAGCGCGTCTGGCGCGCTCCAGCGGCGGCGCTGGGGCTGCCTCGGCGCCGGTCGTGATAGCAATGACTTCAGCAGCAGCGCCCCTGGCGCGGCGAGCGGGGGCCTTGGCCGCCTGCGCCGCCTGAGCGGCGGCGAGCGCTTCGCGCAGCCGGGCGATCTCGGCGCCTTGACGGTCTTGACGACGCCAGAGATAGAGGCCGCCTGCCAATGCTGCGGCCGTCTGGAGTCCGAAAAGAAGAAAAGCCAGCTCCATGCGGTGGGTTTACTAACCGGTGGCGGGCCGCAGCGCATGCCCAAATCGGATAAGCTCCCATCCAGAGCGTAGCTGGCTGCCGCCATCCCGCCGCGGCCCCTGCGTCAACCCGCGGATTTGCGCAGGAATTTCTGCGTCTGCAGGTGGCCGGCCGCGTAAGGTTCGGCGTTGGCGGGGTTCGTGATTTCGGCCCAATGGTCGCGCACTGCCTCCGCGCTCGCGCCGTTTCCAAGGAACGCGCCCTCGGTTTCGGTGATCTGCGCCAGCGCAAACACGCCAGCGCCAGCCGTCAGGACCGCGCCGTTCGGCGCGTCCCTCGAAGCGAGGTAAACGACGCCCGGCGTCACGTGTTCCGGAGCGAACCTCTCCAGCATCTCTGGCGGCATGATGTTGTCGGTCATTCGTGTGGCCGCGACCGGCGAGATGGCGTTGATGCGGATGTCGTTCTTGGCGCCCTCGAGCTTGATCGTGTTCATGAGCCCGACCAGCGCGAGCTTCGCCGCGCCATAATTGGCCTGGCCGAAATTGCCGTAGAGTCCGGTGGAGGACGTGGTGACGACGATGCGGCCGTAATTCTGCGTCCGCATGATTTCCCACGTCGCCTTCAGGGGCTTCACCGTTCCCATGACGTGCACGTCGACGACGGCGGCGAAGTCGTTGAGCCCCATCTTAGTGAAGCTCTTGTCCCGAAGGATGCCGGCATTGGCGACGAGGACGTCGATGCGTCCCCACTTCGACATGGCGCGTTCGATCATCGCAGCAACGCCGACGTTGTTCGTGACGGAGGCGCCGTCAGCGATCGCTTCGCCGCCGTCCTTGGTGATGTCTGCAACGACCGCATCGGCCGCCGCTGATGAGCCGCCGGAGCCATCAACCGCTCCGCCGAGATCGTTGACGACGACCTTCGCGCCGCGGCGCGCGAATTCGAGCGCGTGACTGCGGCCCAACCCACCGCCTGCGCCGGTGACGATGACGACCTGGCCGTCGAAGCGAATGTCGTCGTTCATGCGCACCTCTCCGTTTGTGAAGGTTTGATGTCCAGCATGAGGGCCGCCGGTCAAGCGATTGCGCAGCTCAAAGTGTCGCATTAGCGTTGCGAAAAAAGCGGGGCGGGTGTTGGCTTATTCGTTTGAGAATGCGCGGAGCTTGATTGCTGTCGCGCTCATAGTGCTGGTCGCCTGGCTGCTCTCCGAGAACAAACGCCGTTTTCCTTTCCTGCTGACAATAGGCGCCCTTGCTGTACAGGCGGGGTTGGTGCTGCTCTTGTTTGCGATCCCCAATTCGCAAGCGGTGCTCTCGGGCATCACGGCGGCGGTTGACGGTCTGGCGGACGCGGCAGACAGGGGAGCACAGTTTGTATTCGGGTACTTGAGCGGCGGCGAACAGCCCTATTCGGCCGAGGACGGGCCGTTCATTTTTGGCTTCCGCGTGCTGCCTTTGATCCTAGTGATCTCCGCGCTGTCGGCGCTGTTGTGGCACTGGGGCGTCCTGAAATGGCTGACGCGCGGTTTCGGCCTTCTGTTCGAGAAGACCATGAACCTCGGGAGGCCTCTGCGCTCGCGGTTGCGGCCAATCTGTTCATGGGAATGGTCGAGAGCCCAATCGTTGTCCGCGCTTATCTCGACAAGCTGTCGCGCTCTGAGCTGTTCTTGATGATGGTCGTTGGCTTGGCGACCGTCGCTGGTTCGACGATGGTCGCCTACGCCGTGATCCTAGGTCCGGTGTTGCCCAACGCGGCCGGCCACGTGCTGGTGGCGTCGATCATCTCGGCGCCCGCCGGCATTCTGCTCGCTCGCATTATCATCCCAGAAGAACACAGGGCCGGCGCACCCTACGATCACACCAGCGCGCTCAAGTACGAAAGTTCGATGGATGCGATCACGCGCGGCGTGCAGGACGGGGTTATGGTCGCCGTCAATGTGGCCGCTTTTATCATCGTCTTCGTCGCGTTCGTGTGGATCGTGAACAATTTGCTGTCACTAGCGCCTCCGCTCAACGGCGAACCGATCACGCTGCAGCTGCTGTTTGGATACCTGTTCGCCCCCGTGGCTTATCTGATCGGCGTGCCTTGGAGCGAAGCGCACATGGCCGGCAACATCCTCGGCGTGAAGCTGTTTTTGACCGAGTTCATCGCCTACATCGAGCTGGGCGCCATACCGGTCGATGCGATGACCGAACGCACCCGCATGATCCTCACCTACGCGCTCTGCGGTTTTGCCAATGTCGCGTCGGTGGGCATTATGACCGGCGGCATGACGGTGCTCATGCCGGAGCGGCGTTCGGAAATTCTCGCACTCGCCTGGAAAGCGCTGCTGCCGGGTTTCATGGCGACCCTGATGACGGCAGCCATCGTTGCAGCGTTCCCGGCAGCGCTGTTTGACTAAGCGCGCGCTGTCTTTCGCGCCTTGCGGCTGCTGCGTTCTTTGTGCAGTAGTTGCGCATTGCGCTCGACCTCTTGCAGGATTTTTTCGAGCTCTTCGTCGGTCAGATGCTCAATGCCGATGAAATTGTTGTCGGAGTCGCCCGCGCGGATGATCTCGTCGAGTTTGGCTTGTATCGCGGCGTTGTCGCGGTTCTGGGTGTTCTGAATCAAAAACACCATCAGGAAGGTGACGATCGTCGTCGTCGTGTTGATGACGAGCTGCCAAGTATCGGAGAAACCGAACAGCGGACCCGAAGCGGCCCAGACGGCCACGAGTGCGATACACAGGATGAATGCAATTGGCCGGCCGGTCCATTTGGACACGGTTGTGGCGAAACCGGTAAAGGCGCGCGCAATTGGGTTCACGGCGACAGAACGGCGCGTGCGCGTGCGAAGTTCCCGGTTACGCATCCCTGCGCATGCGCTCGGCCAATTTGTCGGCCCGCCGGGCGAATTCGGACCGGCGCCAGTTGAGCGCTTTTAGCGCTCGGCGCACAGACTTCTCTTCGCCAGCAAGCTCTGGCTGGGCGACGAGGTGCTCCATCAACAGCAGTGCGTCGCGCTCACGGCCGAGCGCATCGCCGACCTCCTCGCCGTAGCGGCGCCAGCGCCTGCCGGGCCACGCATTGCCGAGGATGGAAGCTGCGAAGAACCGCTCCTTCTCGCGTGTGCGCCAGCGGTGGCGGACGTCGGGATTGGCGGAGCTGAGGCCGAGGCGGCGGGCGCGCCGAGCGCGTTTATCAAGCCGCTTGGCGCCGCGCCGGATCTGGCGGTGCGACGCCTCCGGCCAAACCTGCGCGAGCGCAAGCAAATCCTTCAATCCCGCGCGCGCCGCCTCGAGGTTGAGGTTGGGCCGTGACGCGGCTGTTTCTTGGATCGAGTGAGCCACCGTCTCGAACGCGGCCGCGGTCTGTTTGCCGCTCTTTTTCGCAGCGGACCGCGCCGCTTCGCTGAGCGCCGCGGAGTCGCGCGCCAGGGCGAGATTGCGCATCAATGCGCGCGCGGAATCGATGAACACAGAGGCGAGGCCAGGCGCAGCCGTGCTGCCCACACGCGCCAAGGCGCGCGCACGTTTCACACGAACACGACAGTGATGCACAGCGGTCGCTTCGGCGCTCACTGTCTCCAGTTCATCGATCGCGGCGCGCAGTTCTTCGCTGAGCGCCGCACGCAGATCGAACGCCGGTCCTGGCGTGCGCATGGTTCAGTGTCCCCATTCGCCGCGGCGTCATCCGCGCCGCTCGATCTTTTTGAGCGTGCCGGAAAACGAAAGCAATGGGTGTGACCGTTGTGTGACCAGTCCGCGGATGAAAACGACGGAACGTGTGTCGCGTACAACTTCGCCCTCCGCCTCGACGATGCCATCGAGACGGCCCGCGCCGACGAACTCAGAGTTGCAGGTCAGCGTCACCGCATGCGCGCCTGCCAATGCATTGTGCGCAATGGCGAAAAGCGAGAAATCGGCGAAGCTCATCAGCGCTCCGCCGTGGATCGTGCCGCCGCCATTGAGGTGTTCACGCCGTGGCTCAAAGGCGCAGCGCGCCCGTCCGTTCTCGCTGCGGAAATAGAACGGCCCGATGGCGGTTTCGTAAGGATCGCTGCCCTGGCTCCAGGTGGTCCAGCCGGCGAACCGCCCCTCGGTCATCGTGACAGCGCCGCCGGACATGGTTGGGGCGCTTCCTTCGCCGTTCATGGCATTCCCTCCATGCGCCGGTGCTGGCATGCTAACGGCGTGGCAGCAAGGCGGGGCCGGCGATGCGTTTGGTGTTCGCGATACTGGCAAGCTTGATCCTGGCGCAGTGCGCTACGCCCGAGGACAAACGCTTTCGTGTGGGCGAGGCGCCGGGCGCCTACGTCATCATCGGGGTGGCCAAATCCGCCGCCAATACGTCGCCCCTCTACACCGTGCTTTGGCGCCGCGTGGGCCCTGACGGGCAATTCATGCGTTATGGCGCGCGGACGATCTTCGAGGCTCGGACGCGGAGTGGGGATTCGGTTCAGATTCCCGGCATACCGGGCGAGTTCGTCATGTCGGAGATCGAACCCGGCGAATATGCGCTCGACAGCGTGTTCGCGCTGATCCGCGATGGGCGGGTGAACTACGTCGCCAACGGCGTGGTGCAGGGGCCGGAGCGGCCGGCGTTCGAGGTGCGCCCAGGGGAGGCGATCTATATCGGCATCTGGCAGACCAATATCGAGGACGTCGTCGCTGTGACGCGTCCATGGCGGCTCGATCAGAGCGATCTCGATGCAGTCCTGCGAGCAACGGATCCGGTGATTGGCCCGGTACGTATGGTCGAGACGCACACGCGCTCTGTTCCGTGCGCGCCCTACCGGATCAACAATACGTCTCAGCGGCAGGTGTGCTGAAACGATGGATCACGACACTTTCAACCAATTGCTCGAAGGCGTGCGCCGCTTCGTCAACGAGCGGCTGATCCCGATCGAGGCGAAGGCTGCAGAGGATGACGCCATTCCCGCCGAGGCGCTGGCGGAGATGCGCGCGCTCGGGATGTTCGGGCTTTCAATTCCGGAGGAATATGGCGGGCTCGGCCTCAGTATGGAGGAAGAGTGCCGCACCATGTTCGAATTCTGCCGCTGTTCGCCGGCGTTCCGCTCGGCTTTCGGCACCAATGTGGGCATCGGCAGCCAGGGTCTCGTCATGTTCGGGACCGAGGCGCAGAAACAGAAGTGGCTGCCCGGCATCGCTTCGGGCGAAATCGTCACCTCGTTCGCGCTGACAGAACCTGAAGCGGGCTCCGATTCCGGCGCCGTGCGCACCAAGGCGGAGCGCGATGGCGACCATTACGTGGTCAATGGTTCCAAGCGCTACATCACCAACGCCAACCGCGCCTCGTTGTTCACGGTGATGGCGCGCACCAATCCCGAGGTGAAGGGCGGCGCAGGCGTTTCGGCCTTCCTTGTGCCGAGCGATCTGAAGGGCGTGTCAGTCGGCAAGCCTGAGAAGAAGATGGGTCAGCAGGGCGCGCATATCTGCGACGTGAACTTCGACAATGCGCGCGTGCCGGCGGAGCTGCGTCTGGGCGAGGAAGGCCAAGGCTTCCGCATCGCCATGCAGGTGCTCGATCGGGGCCGACTGCACATCTCCTCGGTCTGCGTCGGCGTGGCGGAGCGCTTGATCGAGGAAAGCGTGCGCTATGCCGCCGAACGCAAACAGTTCGGCCAGCCGATCGCCAACTTCCAGATGATCCAGGCCATGCTGGCCGACTGCCGCGCCGAAGCGAACGCCGCGCGCGCCGTGGTGCTGGAGGCGGCGCGCAAGCGCGACGCCGGCGGCGACGTCACGTTGGAGGCGGCGGCCGCCAAGCTGTTCGCCTCGGAGATGGTAGGCCGCGCGGCTGACCGCGCGGTGCAGATTTTCGGCGGCTCAGGCTATGTCGCCGATCACGGCATCGAGCGCTTCTATCGCGACGTGCGCATCTTTCGCCTCTACGAGGGCACCAGCGAAATCCAGCGCCTGATCATCGCGCGCGAAATGATGAAACGGGGCGGGTGACGATTACTCCCAGAAGCGTTCAGCGCACGCCAGGCGGCGGCCAGTTTTCTGGATCGCATCTACACGCGCGCCTTTGTCGGGCGCTTGGTGCCCAATGGCCAGTCCCAACGCAAAAGCCTTCTCCGCCGCCCGCAAGTCCGCCGCCGCTTCCGCCTTGGTCCACGAAGCCATGAACTCGTCGCGCAGCTGATCGAGGACGACGAAATCCTTGAGACGGCCTGCATCGCGCAACAACTTGCCGACGTGACGCTGGAACTCGCTTCGGCTCGGTTTGGGGGCCGCAAACAATTCGCCGAAGAAGTCGATGGCGTAGTTCAGGTTCAGCAGCGTGCGATAGAGCCGCTTCCTGCGCCCGCCGGTGAGATGCGGAAAGAGCCCCAACAGCTTGAGCGCCCGCTTGGTTCCGGCGGTCAGCGCCTTTGCGGCAAATCCCGCTACACGGCGGCTCGGCTCGGCGGCGGCCAACGCCGCTTTGTCGGACCATTCGGCCGCGATGAGCCAGAGCGCAGTCCTAAGCTCAAGCTGCCGATATCTGTCGCTCGCCGTCCCTTGCTTGGCTCGCTCCAACGCAATCTGACGGCGCAGTGCGGTTTCGTCGCATAAGGCCGTCACTGCGGCCGCCTCTGCCTCGTCGCACTTGAGCGGCAAAAGCGTGTCCTCAAGAAAAGCGTCAAGTTCGCAAGCCGGATCGAGTTCAGCGGTGAGCCATTTAAGCTCGGTTTTCACCGCGTCAGTCTCGGGGCCATCAAGCAGCCGCGCGAAGATCGAGATCGCGGCGCGAAGGCGGTCAATGCCCGCCCGCATCTGATGGACAGCCTGCAGGTCGCCGGCGCCAACGGCGTCCTTGTTCAAGGCAAAGTGGCGCAGACAAGCCCACCCGATCGCCTGGAACGCCTCGCCGACGCGCGTGGAGGCTTCTAACGCGACCGCGTCGCCATGAAACGCGTGCGGCGCTTCGCGTTGTCGCAGCGCGTAGCCGCGCTCGGCCTTGGTCTTGAGCGATAGCGCGGCGGGGACCTCCCCGGCGATACGGCGGGCGATGCGCGCCATCTCCGACGAGGCGCCGCGTTTCAGTTCGAGTTCGATCTCGCAGAACGAAGCGGAATCCTCTCCCACGATGTGAGCGCGATCGATCGCAAGCTCTATGGCGCTGTTGGCGGATTGGATCGGGAAGGCGCTGCGATCGACATGTATCTCGAAGCAAGGTTGCAGGCGCCGCATCAGCTTCTTGCGGCGGAAGTCCGCGAGCGGCGTGCCGGCAAGCTTCAGCTCCGGATCGTCGTCGGCGATTTCTTCTTCCCATTCGTCGCGCTCAATGGGCAGGGCGACGCCGTTCGCAGCGGCCTTGATCGTCTGCACACGCCGCGCGCCAACACGGCGGACGCGCAACGTGACGCCGCGATCGCGCAAAGAATAGTCCGGCGTGTCGTAATAGACCGCCTGCATGTTGGAGGCGGTGAGTTCACCGCTTGCGAGCTCCCATAACCAAGGCAGGCGCATCACCTTGCTCACCGTCTGAGCGGGGATTTCGAGCTTGATTTCGAATTCGCGCGCGGAACGTCCGCCCTGCATGGATGCCCCCATTGAAGGCGCGTAGGTTTGCGCCGGCCCCGGTGCATGCGCATAGGGGCGCTTTGTTCACGGCAGTAGCAAATTCTGTGGAGAAAAGATTCGCGACATTAATGTGAAACGCGGCGCGGTCTGCCTAAGGTACGCGTCATCTCGCTGACGTTATTGAAGAAATTCATGACCGCCTGCGATGAAGAAAGTGCGTGGCTCGAACGGCGCACGCGTCTATCTGACCAAACGGGTGGAGATGGTGTTCAACGCCGACGCAACCTAGTGTGGTTGCAATGGGGTATGGGCCGAGCGTTTCGAGGATCGCTGGCAAAAGCGAACAGGGCCGCGACGCTACCGGGCGCGCGTGGACGGGTCGTACCGCCCGTCGAGGTCAGCGAGCGGGTGAGGCTGAGGCGAACGCTATTGAGGGGCCGGCAGGCGTCCAACTCATCCGCCTGCCTCAGAACATATCCAGCGCGCATTGCTGCAGTGTGCTGCTTGCCCTGCACGCGGCGGCGGTCTCGCAAAACCTGCGCTGCGTTCTAACCTCGGTCGAACCGGAGGGGCCGCATCAGCTCAGAGTCTCGCTGCGGCGGCTGCGCGTTGTGCTGCGGACGTTTAGGTCCTTGATGCGCGACGAACCGCTGACGGCGCTTCAAGTGGCGGCGCGCGAAATCGGCTCAATCGCGGGCGATTTGCGCGACGCAGATGTCATGATCGATGAGATCATTAGACCAGCAGCCGCCGGCGACGCTCGCCTGATGGCGGCCCTCGACGCTTGGCGCCAGGAGGTTCGCGGCCGGGTGCGCGCGCGACTTCTGGCTGCGAGCGCGCCCGCATTTGCGTCGGATCTCGCGATGAGCGCTGGTACATTCGAATGGCGCAAAAGAGGCGGCAAGGCCAGGGATGAGCCCGCAACGGACCTTATCAACGCGTTTCGTGAGCGTTCATGGGAACGCGTGGCGCCAGCGGCGGCGCGACTACACGACTTTTCTCCGATAGAGATCCACGACCTGCGGAAGGACGTGAAGGCGCTGCGTTATGCAGCCGAAATCGCCGACGCCGTCTCCAACAATGACAACCGCCAGTTCGCGGGTTCGTTGAAGCGGGTCCAGGACGCACTGGGTTACGTCAGCGACTTCTCCACGCTGCAGCGCTTCAATCCAGCGCTGCTCATCGAGAGAGACGCCTTTGCGCGCGTCCGGAACCGCCTCGTGCTCGATCGCGGCGACGCCGTCGCGGCAAGCTTGGCCCGCGCCCAAGCGCTTCTACGCGAGATTGCCGACGCCAAGCCGCACTCGCCGGTTCGAGGTCTGACGCATCAGATCGCCTGACGCAGCCGAACTGCATCAGCCGTATCGACGCTCGGCGGGGCCATGGGGCATACGAGCTTCATGACGCGGGCTCTGGACCGGCTCGTTGCCGAAATTTCCGCGTGCCGAGTGTGCGCCGAAGCGCTGCCGCATGAGCCCCGGCCGGTCGTATGGGTGCATGCAAAGGCGCGCATTCTCATCGCTGGCCAGGCGCCGGGCAGGCGCGTGCACGAGAGCGGCATTCCCTGGAACGACCCTTCGGGCGACCGCCTGCGCGACTGGATGCAGGTCGATCGCGACACGTTCTATGACAGACGCAATATCGCCGTCGCGGCGATGGGTTTCTGCTATCCCGGAACGGTCAATGGCGCCGACCTGCCGCCTCGGCGCGAATGCGCGCCGTTGTGGCGGCCGCGGCTTCTGCCGCTCTTGAAAAATGTACAGTTGACGCTGCTAGTCGGCGCCCACGCGCAGCGCTATCATCTGGGCGCTGCGGTGAAGGCAAGTCTGGACGAGACGGTGCGCGCATGGCGCGAGTTTCCCGCCGACGTCATGCCTCTGCCTCATCCATCGTGGCGGAACACGGGCTGGCTGAAACGCAATCCATGGTTCGACCGAGAATTGCTCCCCGAGTTGCGGCGCAGAGTTTCATCTGCCTTGCGCTGGCGCTGATCGCGGCGTGCGCGCCGACGGTGCAGCACGCGAGCTCGCCGCTCGCGGAGTTTTCCGGTCCTCGCTTCAACGTAGCGGCGGAGCGCTTGGTCTCATTCGATGGCGCCGAGCTTGGCTTGACGGCGTGGCAGCCGCCGGACGGGCAAGAGCCGACGGCGGTGATCATCGGTCTGCACGGCATGAACGACTACGCCAACACGTTCTATCTGGCCGGTCCCTGGTTCGCGGAGCGTGGCGTTGCGTTCTATGCCTACGATGCGCGCGGTTTCGGCCGCTCGCCCAGTCGCGGCGTGTGGGGCGGCGAAAGACTGATGACGGAGGATCTGCGCACTGCCGTCGCTGTCGCCCGCCGCACGCATCCAAATGCGAGGATCGTGGTGATGGGCGACAGCATGGGCGCAGCGACGGCGATTGCGACGTTCGGCGCCGAGAGTGCGCCGGAGGTGGATCGCATCGTCCTCGTCGCCCCGGCTGTGTGGGGCTGGTCGACACTGCCGGATCAATATGCGCTGGCGCTGTGGGTCGGCGCGCACACCTTTCCATGGCGCGCGGTGCAGCCGCCGCGCAATATAACGCGCCGCGTCACTGCCTCGGACAATCGCGAGGCGCTGCTGCAGGCGGGGCGCGCGCCGCACATGATCTGGTCCACACGGATTGATGCCGTCTACGGCCTGGTTGGTCTGATGGAGACGGCGTCCGAACGCGCCGCCAATCTCGACGGCGATGTGCTCTTCCTTTACGGCGCGCACGACCAGATCATCCCCCGCAATTCGGCCATCGCCTGCGCCCGCAGGCTGCCGGGTTCGGCCCGCACCGTGCTCTACGAGAACGGGTGGCACTGGCTGTTGCGAGATCTCCAGCGCGAGGTCGTTTACGCTGATATCCTTGCGTTTATCGGCGACCCTCACGCCGCGCTGCCGTCCCAGTCGCCCGCCCTTTTACCCATCGCCCAAGCAAATCGTTAACGGGATTGGCTTAACCTTGCCGCTGCTATGGCGGCCCTCAACGCCCTGTTCGACAAACGCAGGCTCGCGCTAACACGCGCGAAGCTGCGCGCCTGGTGGGACGGCGATGCGTTCGACGAGGCAGCCGCCGTCGCCGAGATCGAGGCGAAGCTCGCGGGCCAAGACGCCCCAGCCAACGATGCCGAGGCGGAACTCTTCGACGAGCTGCCTTTTGAGCTTCCGGCGCGTCTCAAGGCGCTCTCGCTGCTCTGGGGCGAAGACCGCGTCCGTCCCGGCGATGCCACCGCCGATAAGCTCGAACCCGCGCGCGTCGGCTTGGCGCCGGGCGGCGTGCTTGCAGTGCTCGGCCCGGGGCTCGCGGGCCCAATGATCGCTGTCGCCGGCGCGCATCCCGGCAAGATCGAAGTGTTCGAGTGGCGCGAGGAGACCTTCGAGGCGCTCAAGCACGGCCTCAGGAACGCGAAGCTTGACGAACGCATCAGCGCGGCCCGCATCGACCTTGAAGCGCACGTGTTCACGCCTGGCGCCTATGACGGACTCCTAAGCATCGATGACTTCGCTTATTGCGGTTACCCGCCGCATCTGGCGCAGCAAATCATGAAGAGCCTGAAGCCGGGCGCCTGCGCGGTGGCCGAATGCTATGTCGGCCTGAAATCGCCCGAACTGGCGACGGCCTTCGCCTCGTCTTTCGCCGAACCGCAAATCCGCGCGCATGGCGATATCCTGCAATTCTTCGTCGATGCGGGCCTCGCGCTCGAAGCGGACGAAGACATGACCGACGATTTCCTCTTCACCGCCCGCGCGGCGTTCAAGCAATTGGGCGAACGCTTGGCGGAAGCGGGCAAGCTCGAGGTCGCGGTTGCGCGTGAGCTGGCCTGGGAAGCGGAAGCCTGGCGGATGCGACTGCAATTGCTGGCAACACGCAGGCTCGAACGGCGCCGCTTCATCTTGCGCAAGCCCGCCGATGGCGCGAGCGCGCCCCTAGCTTAAGCTGGAAACACGAATGCTCCCGCGGGGTGAATCGTAACCGATACGGTCTCACCCAGCGTCGTCCGCGCCGGCGCCAGCGCGCGCCACGTCACGCCTTGAGCCTCAATACGCACCAGATCATGCGCGCCATGAGGGCGAACGTCGACGACACGGGCGCCTGCGCCCGGCGTCAGCGAGAGCGCTTCGGCCCGGACAGCGCCATGCGCCGCGTCGCCTTCAGCGAGCTGTGGCGCAGCGATTGATCCGAATGGAGTGGCCAAAGCGGCGTTCACTACCGCACCCTTGAACAGGTTGATCGGGCCTAGCGTGGCCGCTGCATCAAGCGAAGGGGGGTGGTCGTAGGCTTCGCGCGGCGTCGCTTCCTGTAGTACGCGTCCGGCTTTCAGGATCACGATGCGATCGGCCGCCTGCAGCGCGTCCTCGGCGTCGTGGGTGACGAACAATGTGGTGGTGTGGGTCTCCGCTAAGGTCGCCAGCGTCGCGTCGCGGAGCTCCGCACGAAGCACGGCGTCGAGTCCGGAGAAGGGCTCGTCGAGCAGGACCGCGCGGGGCTTCGGCGCGAGCGCGCGGGCAAGCGCCACACGTTGCTGCTCGCCGCCGGAAAGCTCGTGCGGGTAAGCGCCGGCGCGGCGCCTCAAGCCAACTCGGTCGAGCCAGCGCAGCGCGGTTTCTTCCCGCTCGGCGCGGCCAAGCTTGTCGAGGCCGAAGGCGACGTTCGCCCCGGCGTTCAGGTGCGGAAACAGCGAATAGTCCTGAAACACCATGCCGATGCGGCGGGATTCGGCGGCCTGCGTACGTCCCGGGGCCGACACGAGTTCACCGTCGATGCGGATCTCGCCTGCATCTACCGGCTCCAGCCCCGCGATCAGACGCAGGATCGTCGATTTTCCCGAACCGGAGGGACCGAGCAACGCGACGACCTGCGTCTGTGGCGCGGTGAAGGAGACATCCTGCAACGCGAGTGCGCTGTCATAGGAGCGGCGCACGCCGGCGAGTGTTACGCTGCTCATCGGGTCCCCGCGCGCGCGCGCTCAATGCTCCGCGCGAGCAGGATGATCGGCGCGAGCCCGGCGAGGAAGATCAGCAGCGCCGGCGCGGCAGCTTCGAGCAAGCGCTCGTCGCTGGCGTACGCATAGGCTTTCACTGCGAGCGTATCGAAATTGAACGGACGGAGGATGAGGGTCGCCGGCAGCTCCTTAAGGATCTCCACGAACAGAATGAGCGCCGCCGCGGCGAGACTTGGCATCGCGATCGGCAGATCGATTTCCGCGAGGCGCCGCCATGGACCAGCGCCCAGCGTCCGCGCAGATGCGTCGATCCCCTTCGAGAGACGCGCCAGTCCGGCGTCGATCGGGCCGACCCCCGCCGCCGCAAAGCGCGCCGCGTAGGTCCAAAAGAGCGCGAGCAGGGCTAGTCCCGCGCCAAGCCCGCCGACCCAGCCCGCCTCGCGCGCGAGACCAAACACGGCGAGCGCGCCCATCGCCATCACTGCGCCTGGCGCGGCATAGCCCATGCCTGCTGCGAGCAACGGTGCTTTCCCCCATCCGCTCGTGCGCCGCACAGCCGCTGCGATCGCGGCGGCTAGCACCAGCGTGATCAGCGCGCCGAGCGCAGAGAGAACGATTGAATTTGCGGCCGGCTGGAGCACGTCTTCAACGTTCGCATGCAAGAGAGCGAGGCGACCGAGCCAAAGCAGCGGCAGCGCTGCGCCGAACAGGATGAGCGCGGCGCAAAACATCACTGCCCCAACGCTCGCCACGCCATCGAGCTGGTAGCGTGGCAACGGCCGCCAACGTGATGATGCGCCGGCATAAGAAGCACGCCCGCGCGCCCAGCGTTCGACGAACAAGAACACGATCGCGGCGATCAGCAAGACCGCCGAAATCTGTAGCGCCATGCCGGGCGCTCCGTGCGCGTACCAGGCGCGGAAGATTGCGGTGGAGAGCGTGCTCAAGCCGAAATGCTGCGCCGCGCCGTAGTCAGCGGCGATCTCCATGCACGCCAGCGCGCCGCCCGCGGCTATGGCCGGGCGGGCCAATGGCAACGCCACCCGCCAGAACACTCGCCACGGCGAAGCGCCCAGCATCCGCGCGGCTTCCAGCGCACACGCCGATTGGCTGACGAACGCTGCGCGAGCGGCGAGATATACATACGGATAAAGCCCACCGGCATAGATGAACGCGGCGCCCCAGAAGCCTTGGACCGCTACCGGCGATCCGCCGGCCCACGTCATGCCTGCATAGGCGTAGGCGAGGATGTAGCTTGGGGCCGCGAGCGGGACGACGAGCAACCACTCGAACACGCCACGTCCCGGAAACCTGCAGAGGCTCACCAGCCACGCCGCCGCTGCGCCGAACACGATCGCGCCGCCGCCGCCCGCGAGCACGAGCGAAGCCGTACCGATTGCGCCCTCGCGCAACAGCGCGGCGCCAAACTCGACGCCCTCATCGCGCGTCAGGGCCAGCGCGAACACCGCGAGCGCGGGCGTGGCGCAAATGAGCGTCGCGAGCGCGGCTGTCAGCGCGACGCCGTCGAGGCGCAGCGTTCGTTTGCGTGGGGCGGTGTCCGCGATGCTCATGCGCCCGCCGCTCCTAGCGCCGCAGCGCCTAAGCCCAACCCACTTCTTCAAATATGCGCGCCGCTTCGGCCTGATGCCGGCCGAGCGCGTCGAGCGGAATATCCTCTTCCTTGAAGGCGCCGGCCGCGGCCAGATCCGGCGCCGCGGGAATTTGGGGGCGGATCGGAAACTCGACATTGAGCGGGGCGAGCAAGGTCTGCGCGTCGTCGCTGACCAGATACTCCATCAGCTGCACCGCGCGATCTCGGCGCTTGGCGTGCGCCGTCACACCCGCGCCTGAGATGTTCACGTGGGTTCCTGCGCCGGCCTGGTCAGGAAACACGAACGCGACCTTCTCGACCACTTCGCGGTCTGCGGGATCTTCTGAACGCATCAAGCGAAAGAAGTAATAGTGGTTGCAAATAGTGGCCTGTGCTTCGCCAGCGGCAACCGCCTTGATCTGATCGGTGTCGCTGCCTTGAGGATCGCGTACGAAGTTTGTGCGTACGCCTGAGGCCCATGCGCGCGCATTTTCCGCGCCCAGGCGCTCGATGCGCGAGGCCAGTGTCGAGAGCTGATACACATTCGTCGACGAGCGCATCACCAGCTGATTGCGGAAGCGCGGCGTGGCGAGTTGATCCAACGAGGCGACTTCCTCGGACTGAACCGCATCCTTCCGATAGACGATCACGCGCGCGCGCTTGGTGAAGCCCCAGTAGGCGCCCTCTGGGTCGCGCAAACGTGCCGGCACGTTCTGCTCGAGCGAAGGCGTGGTGACGTTCTGTAGCAGGCCCGCATTCTTGATGCGCCAGAGATTGCCCGCGTCGGCAGCGACAACGACGTCTGCTTCAGTTGCCTCACCCTCGGCGTGCAGCCGCTCCAGCAATTGCTCGGCATTGGCCGGCAGCACGCGGATTTCGACGCCGGTGGCTTCCTGGAACGCCGCGTACAGCGTGCGGTCGGCATCGTAGTGGCGGGCCGAGTAGACGTTGACGAAATTGTCACCCCCGCCGTGCGGCGCACAGGCGACGAGGGCGCCAGCGGAGGCGCCCAGGATCAGGCCGCGGCGGCTGAGAGTGAGGGACAATGGCGGCTCCCCGCGAAATTGCGAACGTTTCGCAATTGCACAGCTTGGCGGGGCGGCGTCAAGCCCCTGCGGCCCGCGCAGCTTGACGCACGCGGGCTGGCGCTTATGGTCCGCGCCCTTCGGAATGGCGGTTTTCCGGGCGCGTAGCTCAGCGGGAGAGCACTCCCTTCACACGGGAGGGGTCACAGGTTCAATCCCTGTCGCGCCCACCAGTCTCCGCGCATCGGCGTGGCGTGGCGTGGCGAAGGCTGCCGCGCCGGAGCTAAAGCGCAAGCGCACCGGCCGCGGCTTCGGCCAGGCAAACCACAAATTCAAACTGATCGGTCGCGCATGGGAACGGGGGGCAAACAAGGACGAGGACCTCCTAGCCAGGACCCCGCGCTGTTGCGCCGCCTGCTCCGGCCCAAGGACCACATGGACGCAGCCTCAGAGGAGGAGTGGCCGGTCGAGCGGCTGGCAAGTGTCAGCGGCGTCTCCGAAGCCCACTTCGCGCGGTCGTTCAAGGAAGCGTTCGGCGTCCCGCCGCACCGCTACTTGCTCACACGCCGCATTGAGCGGGCCAAGGCGCTGCTGCGCGACACCGACATCGCCATCATCGACATCGCGTTCCAAACCGGCTGGCAAAGCCTCGGCACTTTCGGCCGTATGTTCCGAGACATCACCGGCGAGAGCCCCAGCGAACTCCGGGCGCGCGAGCAGGCCGCCTCGCACGCTCTCGATCAGGTGCCGCACTGCTACGTCAGCGCGGCCTACAGGCCCAACCTCACGATGGCAGTTTCGGAGAAGCGGCGGCGCGAGGCTGCCGATAAAGATGGGTCCGAAGGGACGGAGGTCCCCAAGGAGGTCCCATGACACAGGGTGTTGGCGTAGTCGGTCTTTACGTGCGCGATCAGGACGAAGCGCTCGAGTTTTATGTCGAGAAACTCGGATTCCGCGTCCACACCGACGCGCGGAACGGCGATTATCGCTGGCTCACGGTGCAGCATCCGGAGCAGGCGTCCTTCCAGCTCGGCCTGTTCAAGCCGCAGCCGCCGACGCTCGACGCGGCGACCGCGCAGACCATGCGCGAGGTCGTGGCGAAAGGCGCCATGCCGCCGCTGGTGCTCGTCGTCGACGACTGCCGCGCAGCCTACGACCGCATGCGCGCGCGCGGCGTGGAATTCACGCAAGAGCCCGTGGAGCGCTACGGCGCCGTGGACGCGAGTTTCCGCGATCCATCGGGCAACGGGTGGAAGATGATCGAAGGGCGGTGAGATGCACGCACGGCAGTTCCGCGCTCGCTAGTCTTCACAGGAGGTCTCATTGAATTGGAGCGCATGGGTTCGCCAGTTTCACCGCTGGACGTCTATCGCCTTCACGGTGAGCGTTATCGTCACGTTCATCGCGCTGGCGCAAAAGGAACCCGTCGTCTGGGTATCCTACGTGCCGCTCTTCCCGCTCGCCTTGCTCCTGCTCACCGGTCTGTACATGTTCGTGCTGCCCTATGCCGCCAAGTGGCGCAGCGAGGCGCCGGCGGAGCGGAGTGAACGGAATGGCCAAGAAGGTTGCCACGAAGCCGGTCGCAAAGAAGGCGCGCAAGGCAGCGCCGAAGAAAGCCGCAAAGCCGAAGCTGCTCTCAGGCGGCAATCCGCAGATCGCGAAGGGCTACGGCGACGCGCCTGTGCAGGCCTACATCGCGGCCATGCCGGGCTGGAAATTCGATGTCGGCCGGCGGCTCGACGCGCTCATCTCGCGCGCCGTCCCTGGCGTGAAGAAGGCGGTCAAATGGAATTCGCCCTTCTATGGCGTTGAGGAGGGCGTGTGGTTCCTCTCGTTCCACGTCTTCGCGCGCTACGTGAAAGTGACATTCTTTCGCGGCGCTTCGCTGCGTCCGCATCCGGCCGGCAAATCCAAGTACCCGGACGTGCGCTATCTCGACATCCACGAAGGCCAACTCGACGAAGCTCAGTTCGCCGCTTGGGTGAAGCAAGCGAGCAAACTGCCCGGCGAGAAGATGTGAGGGACGCGATGAAGAAAGCGACAAAGACAGCAACGAAGAAAGTGGCGCTGAAGGAAGCCAAGGCGGCGTCCGCTCCGTCGAAATCCGGCGATTGGCGCCGTGAGGCGCTCGCACGCATACGCGCGCTGATCAAGGAGGCCGATCCGGAGGCGATTGAAGAAGCGAAGTGGAAGAAGGTCTCCAATCCGGCCGGCGTCCCGGTGTGGGAGCACGCCGGCATCATCTGCACCGGTGAAACGTACAAGGACAAAGTGAAGCTGACCTTCGCCAAGGGCGCCGCGCTCAAGGACCCATCGGGCCTCTTCAACTCCAGCCTCGAAGGCAATGTGCGGCGCGCCATCGATTTCCACGAGGGCGACAAGATCAATGAAGAGGCGTTGAAAGCGCTCATCCGCGCCGCAGTGGCGCTGAACATGTCCAAAGCCACCAAGCGGCGGGGGAGCAACGCATAGACACCGGCAGGGTTTTGAGGCGGAGCCGCTCGCAACCCTATGATATCAAGGACCTCCGGGACCATCCCTCTATCCATGAGAGGCGTGCGGTAGCGGCCTAGGCGGACCCAATCTGGGGTCTTGAGGCCTAGGGCATGGGGTAAACCGGCCACCGACATAGCGCCGCCAAGGCCTGCGGCATCAGGACTTTGTGATCGTAATTGCGCCGCCGTCGCGACCTCGCCATATCGGCGCCTCGCTTGTTGCCGAAGGTACATAAAGGTGGCGAGCACGGGGGCTGACGCGAGGCGCGGATGCGAGAATCCGTGCGACCGGTCCCGGGCCAATGAGCCCAACCCGGAACCGATCAATTAGGTGGTGGAGCTGAATGGATCACGACTTCTGCAATGTTGAAGGCGCACGGCGCATCAAGCAGCGGATTGAGGAATATTGGCATGAGCGGGGCTACACGGTCGAAGTGAAGCTCATCGAGGCGGGTTTTGTCGCGGCCATGCGCTCGGCGCGAACCGATGTCCGCAGCGACATGGTCAACGGATTTCCAACGAGGCGCGCCGATAACGACGATCGCCCGGGCCCTAGTCGACGCGGCTTGATGGAAGTCGCGTAAGCGCCGGACCCTGTTGGTCAAGGGCGCGCCGCCAACAGGCGGCGACAGGCCGGCGCCAACTCAGAAAATCTGTGGAGCAACACATCGGCGCCGAGCCTCTCGGCGCCGCCGTCACAATAGCCGAAGCTTACGACGCACACCGGCGCGCCCGCCCCGCGGGCGGCGGCGACGTCGGCTGCCGTATCGCCCACCATCACCGAACGGCGCACCACGCCGCCGGCGCGGGTCACGGCGGCTCTGTAGTGATCCGGATGCGGCTTGCGCTCTGTGACAGCATCGGCGCCGACGATGGCGGAGAAGCGTTCACTTAGCTTCAGCGCATCGAGCAATTGCACCGAAAGCGCGGTGCGCTTGTTGGTGCAGACCGACAGCTTGGCTCCAAGGCCGGCAAGCACGTCGAGCGCTTCGAGAACGCCGGGAAAGGGCTTGGAATCGCGGGCGATATCGGCGGCATAGAAGCCGATGAACTCGTTCGTTAGCTGATCGAGGCGCGTGGCCGAGAAGGTCACGCCATGCAGCGCCGAGGCTCGATCGATCAGCGCGCGGGCGCCTTGGCCGACAAGTTGGCGCACCGTCTCAATCTTCACGCGCGGCAACCCTTCGAGGTCCATGGTTTCGTTGAGCGCACGAACCAGATCCGGCGCGGTGTCCACCAGCGTGCCGTCGAGGTCGAAAACAATGGTGGCGTCAGCCAGTTCGCCGCTGCTCATGGGATGCCTCTGGGAGGTGGTTGGGCTAGAACGGGCGCAGGATTCGGACAAGCAGGTCGAAGCAGATGAGCCGGGCGCGGGCCGCAATCATTCTGGCGGCGGGACAGGGCAAGCGGATGAAGTCCGAGATGCCCAAGATGCTGCATCACATGGGCGGCAGACCTCTGGCGGATTGGTCCATTGCGCTGGCGCGCGATCTGGCGTGTTCGCGCACCGTCGTCGTGATCCCGCCGAACGCGCCGGCGCTGGCCGAACGGGTGACGGCGGCGCTGGGGCCGAACTCGACAGCGGTGCAGGAGGCCCCGCGCGGCACCGGCGACGCCGCCCGCTCTGCCGCTAGCGCGCTGGCGGATTTCGACGGCGATGTGATCGTCTATTTCGGCGATACCCCGCTTATCCGGGCCGAGACGCTCTCCCGCATGTTCGCGGCGCGCGAGGCCGGCGCGAGCGTGGTTGTGCTGGCGTTCTACGCCGACGATCCAACGGGCTATGGGCGCATCATCCTTAATGACGCTGGCGAGTTCGTGAAGAACGTCGAACATCGCGACGCTAACAAGGACGAACTCGCGATCCATCTCTGCAATGCGGGCGCGTTGGTTGCCGACGCAAAAGTCCTGTTCAATCTGCTCTCGATGCTGCGCAACGACAACGCACAGAAGGAATTCTACCTCACCGACATTCCCGGCATGGCGCGCGCGGCGGGAATGAAAGTCGGCGTGGTGGAAGCTCAGGAAGCCGAGCTGCTCGGCGTGAACTCGCGCGCGCAATTAGCTGACGCAGAAGCTGCGTTCCAGAACCGCGCCCGAGAAGCGGCGATGGAAGCAGGCGTCACACTGATCGATCCGGCGAGTGTGTTCTTCTCCTATGACACTGTGATCGAACCCGATGTTGTCATCGAACCGCACGTGTTCTTCAGCACGGGCGTGAAGGTCGGGCGCGGCGCCGTGATCCATGCCTATTGCCATTTCGAACGCACCGAAATCGGACCGAGTGCGGAGATCGGGCCATTCGCGCGCTTCCGCCCGGGGACGAGGCTTGGGGCGAAGGTGAAGATCGGTAATTTTGTCGAAGTGAAGAACTCGACGATCGGCGAAGGCGCCAAGGCCAATCATTTGGCCTATATCGGCGACGCAGATGTTGGCGCGCGCACGAACATTGGCGCTGGCACGATCGTCTGCAACTACGACGGCTTCGAGAAGTATCGAAGCACCATCGGCGAGGACGCTTTCATCGGTTCTGACACCGCGCTGGTCTCGCCCGTGCGCATCGGCGACCGCGCCTACACCGGCACCGGCAGCGTCATCACCAAGGATGTGCCCGACGGCGCACTGGGCGTTGCGCGTGGGCGGCAAGTGAACCTCGAGGGTTGGGCCGATGCCAATCGCGCCAAGAAGCTTGCCGCGAAAGCCTCGAAGAAGGATGAGCGCAAGTGAGCGAAGACATCGCCAAGTTCAACGCGGCGCGGGCGGCGCTCGAGTATGTGAAAGACGGCATGATTGTCGGCCTTGGCACCGGCTCGACGTCGGCGAGCTTCGTACGTCAGCTGGGAGAGCGCGCGCGGCAGGGGCTGCGCGTAAAGGGGGTGCCGACATCGGAGGCGACGCGCAACCTCGCAGAACAGGTAGGCGTGCCGTTGGTGGAGATCAGCCAAATAACTTCGATCGATATCGACGTGGACGGCGCCGATGAGATCGACCCCGCCTTCCGGCTGATCAAAGGCGGTGGCGGCGCCCTGTTGCGGGAGAAAATTGTGGCGACGGCATCGAAGAAGATGGTCGTGATTGCGGACGAGTCAAAGTGGGTGGAGACGCTCGGCAAGTTCCCGCTACCGGTGGAGGTTGCCCGCTTCGGCTTTGCCTTGACGCAGGAGCGCGTGGCGCGGGCGCTTAAGGCCACGGGCTGCGGCAGCGATGAAGTATTGTTGCGCGTGAGCGGCAAGGCCAACGAGCCGGTGATCACCGACGGCGGCAACTACATCTTGGACGCCCACGCCAAGCGCATCCCTGATGCCGAAGCGCTCAGTGCGGCGCTGAAGCAAATCGCCGGCGTGGTCGAGCACGGACTGTTCATTGGCTTTAGTCATGTTGTCATCCTCGGCAAAGCCAAAGGCG
>JBQTJK010000205.1:0-18840 GCA_052387215.1 Caulobacteraceae bacterium | reverse complement strand
TGTACTTCAATGTACTGTATTATGTTTTAAAGCTTTGGGGGCGGCCTAACGCCCGCCGCTTTTCTTTGGGTTCCCTGCTTTTGGTCAGCGATGGCCGGCCAATTCGCGCTTGCCCCCCGTGCGCGCTTCCTACGCGCCCGAGCTGAACTCATTGAGGGCGGTCATCATCTCAGTGACCAGCTCGCGCTCCGCTTTGGTGAGAAGCGGGTTCCAAACGTCCAAGATCAGGATCGTGCGCGGGTGTTCGCTGTTATTCCAGGCTTCGTGTTCGATCGAGTCGTCGAACACCCAAGCCTCTCCCATCCGCCACTCTCGCGTCTCGTTACCCACCCTGAAGCGGCAATTATCAGGGAGGATCAGCGGCAGGTGGACAATCAACCGCGCATTGGAAGAGCCCGTGTGAGCAGGAATCGTCGTCTTGGGTGCGAGCACCGAAAACATCGCCGTTGGGCCGTAGCCCGGCTGACGGCACAAGGGTAAGGACTCAAGCAATTCGGCAGTGCGAGGGCAGCGCGCACAATTCGTGTCCTTACGAAGCCCGTCCTTCCAGAGGAAAAAGGTGCTCCATGCGGGCGAGAAGTTCAGCTCCGCCCATTGGTTCAGCGGCGCGCCAGCGGGTTTTTGGATATAGGGCGCGAACTCGGCTTGATCCTCGCGCAAGACCACCGCGAGCTCTTCGCGAATGGTCTGTGCCGCCGCCTCGAGCGTGGGCAGCCAGGGAAACAATTCGCGATCGTAGAAATAGTCCGCGGGAAGGTGCGGATAATAAAGCAGCAGGGGGTCGTGGACGAAGCGGCGCTTCGTTCCGGCTAGGAGCTCGAGGCATTCGTCAAACCGCGCGGCCTCTCTTCCGCTGATGCGAGCGCGCGCGTCCGCCGTGCGCCACCGCAAATGCTCAGCGAGCGCTCGGGCGTTTTCGGCGACCAAGGCTTGGCCGTGTTCGAACTGAGACCGCAGGGCGCCGGTCATGTGTTCCGGCGGCGGAGCAATTGTCGCGGCGTCGCGATACACCTGCGCCGCCAGTTTCCGCCGGTTCAGCTTCTCCAGCATCGCGCCTTTCGAAAGCAACGCCGCAAAAAAGTATGGCTCGATGGCGAGGGCGCGTTCGATCGCGGCGAGCGCCTCCTCATGCGCGCCCTGAAGTTTATGGGCGAGAGAGGCGAACAACGGGATTTCCGCATCGTTGCGATCGCCTTGCTCGGCCTGGGCGAGAACGGCGATGGCGCCGGCCGCGTCACCGCGCTCGATGCGGCGTTTGCCTTCGATGCACAAGGCCTGCGGATGTGATGGGAAACGGTGCGCCAACTCGCCCCAAACCAAGGCCGCTTCATCAGGACGCCCGGCCCGCTCTGCCTGCTTGGCGCGTCGAACCAAGTCGTCCGCTGTCGGCGTCATGCGCGCTTTGTAAGTGAAGACCGCAGCGAGGGCAATTATGCCCCCGGCCTTCGAACGCTCCGCAAAAGCGGGCCGCGCTGCGCGGGCGCCGCCCATTGCCCACGTTGAGGTTTCTCGAATGCTACCTTCTTCGCTCCAGCCCATGTAGACTGCGCCCAAATTCGCGCACGGATAAGTCAGCTCTAGATGGACGCCGCCTCGGCCAAACTTTTGATGGACGCTGGGACGTTGCGATCGGCGGGGCGCTACGCTGAAGCCGAGCGTGCATATAATGCGGTGT
This sequence comes from Caulobacteraceae bacterium, assembly GCA_052387215.1. GTDB lineage: Bacteria > Pseudomonadota > Alphaproteobacteria > Caulobacterales > Aquidulcibacteraceae > Vitreimonas. The sequence continues at coordinate 17,165 of JBQTJK010000205.1, read as the reverse complement.
TGGGCCGGTACCCTGATCTGGCGGAGGCTTGGTACAATCTCGCGTTCACGCAGCGCATGCTCGGCGCGCCTGATCAAGCGCTCGCATCGTATCAAGAGGCGCTCACGCGCGGCGCGCGAGATCCGCAAGAAATCCATCTCAATCGGGCGGTCATCTATGCTGACTTCCTGCGTGACGCCGACAGCGCCGAACGGGAATTGCGCAAGGCCCTGGCCATCGATCCGGACTATGCGCCGGCCCTGCTAAACCTCGGCAACCTGCATGAGGACCGCGGGGATCGCGCGGCCGCCAGAGCCTGTTATGAGCGCATGGTGGTGCTTGATGAAGCGTCCGCTCGCGCGCTCGCGCGTTTGGCGAACCTCTCGCCCGCAGACAGCGTCGAGGACAGTCTCATCGGCAAGCTGGAGCGGGCGGTCCAATCCGCCGCCACGCCGCTTTCCGAAAAGGCGGAGGCTGCCTTCGCGCTTGCGCGCGCGTTGGACGGACGAGGTGCGTACGACAGTGCTTTTGAGGCAGCTAACCGCGCCAACGCTCTAAGTCGCGCGCTGGCAGGCAACATCGCCTATGATCGAAACGCCGTCGAACAACTAGTGGACTTGATAATCACCGCGTTTCCCGGAGCGGCGAGCGTCAAGCGTGCGCCGAGAGGAGACGGTTCGCCGTCAATCTTCATTTGCGGCATGTTTCGCTCCGGCTCCACGCTTGTGGAGCAAGTGCTGGCGGGCCACCCGCGCATCCGCGCTGGCGGCGAACTCGAATTCATTCCGAGCCTGGCGCGCCGCTTGTCGCCATTTCCGGAAGCCGCGTCATCGCTCAGCGACAGCCAGGCGGGCGATCTCGCGAACGCGTATAGCTCCCAACTGCAACGGCTGTTTCCCGGCCATGATTTGATCACTGACAAGAGGCCGGACAATTTCCTTTATGTCGGCCTCATCAAGCGGCTCTTCCCCGATGCCAAGATCGTTCACACGGTGCGCCATCCGTTGGACAACGTGCTTTCCGTCTATTTCCTGCATCTTCATCAGAGCATGAGTTATGCGTTCGATCCGATGGATATCGCCCATTATTACAAGCAGTGCCGCCGGCTGATGGCGCACTGGCGCGCTCTCTACCCTGATGACATCTTCGATTTTGACTACGATGCGTTTGTCGCCGCCCCACGGACCAATGCAACGTCGCTGCTCAATTTCCTTGGTCTAGACTGGAACCATGAATGCCTCGCGATCGAGCGCCGCCGAAACCTCGTCAAGACCGCAAGTGTTTGGCAGGTGAGGGAACCGCTTTACGCGCGCGCGTCCGGGCGATGGCGCAGCTACCAACACCAGCTCTCAGCGGTGCGCTCATATTTGAGCGAGTTTCTAGCCTCTGAGGACTGACGCGGGGCCGACTAAGACGCGGCGCCCGCCTTGTTGAACGCGGTGATTGCGCGCGGCGCCTCCGTCGCCTCGACATCGACGGGGCCCGTGATCATAAGCCCGCGCACACCGGCGACGCCCTCGACATCCCAGAACACGCGCCGCGTCGAGACGCCGTCGCTCGTACGCGCGGGCGCGCCTGTGAGCGGCTTCTTCTTGGCGACGTGCGCGACAGCCTTGACGACGTCCGCTTCGAGGCACTCGCGGAATATCGCGCTACAGAAGACCAGTTTTCCTTCCTTGGAGTCGCCCACGCTGAGCGCGATAATCACGGGATGTCCTTGGCGTTCGAAACCATAGATCTCATGCTTGAGGTTGCGAACTCGCGACGCGACGACGCCGGTCTCCAAATTGAGCATGCGCCCTGCTTCGGCAGCCTTGTCGGCCGACCCAGCGACGAAACCCGCTTCTTCGAGGCGGGCGCGCAGACGACCGGGGTCGGGCATCGCCAGCTGGCAGAGTTCGACCAGGCTCACTATCCCCACGCTGAGCTGCCCTGGGGGGGAGTCACCTTCGAAGGCCAGGCTCACTAGGGTGCGCTGCTTGGGTTGATTCATCGCATTCACTGCCAGTTCTGGTTGAGTGTAAATTGCATTTCCCTTTGGCCTCGGGCAAGGTTATCGAGCAGGGTAGCTCTCCATCAGCGAGGAAGGGAACGCAAATGTTAGGTTTGATCTTCGTGGCGCTCTTGCAGGCGACTGAGCCGGCGCCCGCGGAAGCGCAAGCGCAGCCGGGCCCGGCGCCGGCCGCGACAGAGCAGACGGAAGAAACCACCCAGAATGCGGATGCCGAACGGCGTCGGACGCGCCGCTGCACGTCACGAGAAATCACCGGAACCCGGCTACAGAGCGTGCAGCGCTGCCGGACCGAGAACGGCCACCAAGACGAAGACACCCGCCGAGTCATGGAGACCATACAGCACGGGGGTCCGTTGAGCGGCACCTGAGAGACGGCTTGACCTAGGGGGGCGGCGTTCGTAAGTGTCCGCCCTCATTCGGAACGGCTGCGGCGCCCCACATGCGCTGCCCCGCCGATTGGCATGAATTTTAGGCGCGCAACCTGGCGGATCTCCAAGGTCCGCTTGGCGCGCTGTTTGGCTTTGAAGAACGAAACGGTAGAGGCAAATGCCGACGATCAACCAGCTGATCCGCAAGCCGCGGCACCCCAAGCCCGTGCGCAACAAGTCGCCGGCTCTGAAGGCAAGCCCGCAGCGGCGCGGCGTCTGCACGCGCGTCTACACAACGACGCCGAAGAAGCCGAACTCGGCCTTGCGCAAGGTTGCGAAAGTCCGTCTCACCACGGGCATCGAAGCCGTGTGCTACATCCCGGGCGAAGGCCATAACCTGCAGGAGCATTCGGTGGTGCTGATCCGTGGCGGCCGCGTGAAGGACTTGCCGGGCGTCCGCTATCACATCCTGCGCGGAGTCCTGGACACGCAAGGCGTGAAGGACCGCAAGAAGCGCCGCTCGCTCTATGGCGCGAAACGACCGAAATAAGGAAGAGAAGAGATGTCACGCCGTCACCGCGCCGAGCCGCGCGAAGTTCTGCCCGATCCCGTCCATGGCGATCTCGTACTGACGAAGTTCATGAACTACGTCATGTACGAGGGCAAAAAGTCCGCAGCCGAGCAGATCGTGTACGGCGCCCTCGATACGGTCGAGAAGAAGGTGAAGCGCCCGGCGATCGAAGCGTTTCACGACGCCCTCGCCAATGTGGCGCCGGCGATCGAAGTGCGTTCGCGCCGCGTCGGCGGCGCCACTTATCAGGTGCCGGTTGAAGTTCGTCCCGAGCGCCGCCAGGCGCTGGCGATCCGCTGGCTCGTGGGCGCCGCCCGCGCACGCAACGAAAACACCATGGAAGAACGCCTCGCCGGCGAACTCATCGACGCGTCGAACAATCGCGGCAACGCCGTGAAGAAGCGCGAGGACACCCACCGGATGGCCGAAGCCAACCGCGCGTTTTCACACTACCGCTGGTAATCCAAATGGATCGCCGGCGCTTGGGGCCGGCTTTCATACCGGCTTCGCAAGACGCCGGTAGGTCCAAACACACGGACAGAATTGTCATGCCTCGTCAGTACAAAATCGAAGACTACCGCAACTTCGGCATTATGGCCCACATCGACGCGGGCAAGACGACGACGACGGAGCGGATACTGTTTTACAGCGGAAAGAGCCACAAGATCGGCGAAGTCCACGATGGCGCGGCCACCATGGACTGGATGGAGCAGGAGCAGGAGCGCGGCATCACCATTACCTCGGCGGCGACGACGACGTTCTGGAACGGCAAGCGCCTAAACATCATCGACACGCCCGGCCACGTCGACTTCACGATCGAGGTCGAGCGCAGCCTGCGCGTGCTCGACGGCGCCGTCGTCGTGCTTGACGGCAACCAGGGCGTTGAACCGCAGACCGAAACCGTTTGGCGTCAAGGCGACAAGTACAAGGTGCCGCGCATCATCTTCGCTAACAAGATGGATAAGACCGGCGCTGACTTCTACATGTGCGTGGACGACATCAAGAAGCGCCTGGGCGCCAGGCCCGTGCCGCTGCAGCTACCGATCGGCATCGAGTCGAGCTTCAAGGGCGTCGTCGACCTCGTCGAGATGAAGGCGATTGTCTGGCGCGAAGAGAGCCTCGGCGCGAAGTTCGATGTCGTCGAGATTCCGGACGATCTGAAGGAAAAGGCGATCGAGTTTCGCAACGCGCTGATCGAAGCCGCGGTCGAGCTCGACGACGACGTAATGGCTGCCTATCTCGACGGCCAAGAGCCGGACATCGCAACGCTGAAGCGGCTCATCCGCCTCGCGGTGCTGAAGGCCGCCTGGTATCCGATGTTCTGCGGCTCGGCCTTCAAGAACAAGGGCGTGCAGCCCTTGCTCGACGCGGTCGTCGACTATCTGCCGGCGCCCCCCGATCGTCCCGCCATCAAGGGCGTCGACATGGACAATCCGGAAAAGGAAATCGTGCGTCAATCTTCGGACAGCGAGCCGCTCTCACTGCTTGCGTTCAAGATCATGGACGACCCGTTCGTCGGCACCATCACGTTCTGCCGTATCTATTCGGGCGTGCTGAATGCCGGCGATGCGCTGCTGAACTCGACGCGCGACAAGAAGGAACGCGCCGGCCGCATGCTGCTGATGCACGCGAACAATCGCGAAGACATCAAGGAAGCATTTGCCGGCGACATCGTTGCACTCGCGGGCCTGAAGGACGTGCGCACCGGCGACACGCTGTGCGATCCGCAGAAGCCCGTGATCCTCGAGCGGATGGAATTCCCTGAGCCGGTGATCGAAGTGGCGGTGGAGCCGAAGTCGAAGGCCGACCAGGAAAAGCTCGGCGTGGCGCTGGCGAAGCTGGCGGCGGAAGATCCATCCTTCCGCGTCTCGACCGATCAGGAAAGCGGCCAGACCATCCTCAAGGGTATGGGCGAATTGCACCTCGACATCAAGATCGACATCCTGCGCCGCACCTACAAAGTCGAAGCCAATGTCGGCGCGCCACAGGTGGCGTACCGCGAGAAGCTCGGCCGCGCAGCGACGATCGATTACACGCACAAGAAGCAGACCGGCGGCTCTGGCCAGTTCGCGCGGGTGAAGATCGAGTTCGAGCCGGGCGCGCCGGGCTCGGGCTTCAAGTTCGAGAACAAGATCGTCGGCGGCGCGGTGCCAAAGGAATACATCCCCGGTGTCGAAAAGGGCCTCAACATGAGCAAGGAGAACGGTCTCCTTGCTGGCTTCCCCGTGATTGACGTTAGCGCGCGCCTGATCGATGGCGCCTACCACGACGTCGACTCTAACGTGCTGACGTTCCAGATCGCTGCGCAGGCCGCGTTCCGCGAGCTGAAGGACAAGGGCGATCCGCGTCTGCTCGAGCCGATCATGAAAGTCGAGGTCACCAGCCCTGAGGAGTACGTGGGCTCGGTGATCGGCGACCTGAACTCGCGCCGCGGCATGATCCAAGGCCAGGACATGCGCGGCAACGCCACGATCATCAACGCGATGGTGCCGCTCGCGAACATGTTTGGCTACGTCAACACGCTGCGGTCGTTCTCCCAGGGCCGCGCCTCGTACGTGATGGAGTTCTCCCATTACGAAGAGGTCCCCAAGGCGGTCAGCCAGGAAGTCCTGGCAAAACTCCGCGCCTAAAGCTGGCGCGCGGGGCGGTGCTCGCTGAGCTGACCGACGCGGACCATCACTAACGCAACACAAAGGGCCGCTCCTGACGGGGCGGCCCTTTTTCTTGGATCAACGCGCATGAAAAAGAGCCCCGGCCGTGACCGGGGCTCTTCCTGCATCGCAGGTAGTTGGGCCGCTTAGAACAGGCCGCCGTAACGGCCGAGGCCGCCGCCGCGCGCCAAGCTCGCGCCCGAGCGGTTGCGCTCGAGCAGCGTGCCGCCCCAATTGTAGCGCACGCCGACCGACAGCGTGTCAGCGTCGAAGTCGGCGTCGTCGACGTCAGCATGTTGCCAGCCGCCGAAGACGCTGATCGGCGCGGAAGCGAACTGCCATTCGCCGCTGAGGCCGTAGGCCAGCGCATCAGCGTCAAGACCGGCCACCTCGATCTGGCCGAAGCCCACATTGCCGCCGAGTGAGAAGTTGTCGGTGACGAAGTGGGTGAGGCCAAGGTCGAGCGCGGTGAGCGTCGCGTCTGCGTCCTCGGCGTCCGAGTAGCTGAGCGCGCCATCGATGGTGGTGCGGGCCATGTACCACTGGCTTTCCAGACCAACGGTCCAGAGATCAGAGTCCGCGCCGCCATCAGGATCGACGTTGCCGTAATTGGCGAAGCCGCCGAACAGGAAGCTGGCGCTGCGCGAGAATAGATGGCCGCCGATGTTGTAGTTCGAGACATCCTCGGACTGGCCGACCGTGGCGTCGACCTGGAAGCCGACCGAACCCTGGCCGCCCCAAGCCGCTGCACCGCCGACGGTCCAGCCGTCGCCTTCAAGATCGATGCCCCCAATTTCAGCTTCGGTGCTGGAATAGCCGAGGTCGACGTAACCCGTTTGGGCTGACGCAACGCCAGGCGCGCCGATTGCCAGCGCCGCAGCGGCGCCGAGCAGAAGTTTCTTCATGTTCTGGAATCCCCTTTTTAGTTCGCCGAGTATCGGCTGCTGGCTAAATAGGGGAACCTCGCTGGCGTCCCTATACCGTGACACTGAACCGACTGATGCTCACGGCGCGCTGTGGTTCCCAGGCCACAGAAAACTAAACGAAATCATAACCATGATGGCCAAACTGGGGCACGGCTTGCCGCTGGGGCTGGGCGCTGGCTGGGGTTGCGTCGCTAGCGGCGCTAGATCAGTACGAACAAAATCAGAGCGGCTACTGCCGCTCCGAAAACCGCGATCACCAACACTTCGCGCATGCCGCCATGCACTCCCACCCTCACAAAGTTCGAACGAGCCCGTGGTCCTTGGGTTCCATCCATGGGATCACCCGAGCTGCACAAGAAAAAACGCCCCGGCCAGGCCGGGGCGTTTGCAGTTGTCTTCTGCGTGGATGCTTTTGCTTAGAACACCAGACCGACGCCGGTGATGCGGGCTTGGCTTGCGCCGCGGCGGTTGCGGTCAATGAGCGTGAGGCCGCCAAAATTCCAGCGCGCACCGACGGTCCATGTGTCGACATCGCCGCCATCAAAGTCGGCGGTGTTGTAGCCCGCGACGAACGAGATCGGCCATGATGCGAGCTGCCACTCGCCGCCCACCCCGAAGAATGTGACGTCATCGTCGCCAGCGCCCGCATCAACGCTCGCGTAGCCGGCGTGAGCGTTCAAGCTGAGGTTGTCCTGCACAAACACTTCAGCATCGACGTTTACGCCGGCGCCGTCCACGTTGGCGTCGTCGTTGTTCCCGTAGAACACTGCGCCGCCGATCGTCCAGCGGTCGAAGTACTTGTTGGCCTCGAGACCGCCGAACCAAGTCGTGCTGTCGTCGGAATCGGCGACGCCGACAAAGCCGCCGAAGAGGTGGCGGTCGTTGCGGCTATAGATGTGGCCAGTGAGGCCGAAGGCCGAGTTAGTGTCGTCGCTGTCGGTGACCGATGCATCGACTTCGAACACGATCGAGTCCGAGCCGCTGAAAGCTATTGCGCCCTCAGCGCCGTAGAATTCTGCTTCGGCGCCGCCGGCGTCGGCCTCGCCATAGAGAACGCCCGCATAGCCTGTCGCGGCCGCGGCGACGCTCGGCGCCGCAACGGCCAGGAAGGCCGCAGCACCGATGATCCAGTTACGCATTGGTTTTAACCCCTTAGTGATCCCCGTTCTGGGAATGGAACCAATGCGCCCACGGTCCTGCGCGGGCAATTACACACTCGCGCGGCATTAATAATTAACAGGCGCCGATGCGCGAATGCCACAACTTAGCGCCTGATTTTATGCCGGTTTTCGCCCTGTGGGCGAAAGCCAGCGGCTGTGCATCCAATCTGTCGCCGGCGCGCATCCTTGGGGCAGGGGGAAGAGGTCCGAGGAGGGCCCGACGCCATGCGCCTAGTCAAAACCTGCTGCGCGGTTGCCTTCGCCATCGCCGCTTCGGCCGGACCGGCCATGGCGCAGACGTCCGCGGACCCACCCCAACCGACCCATCCTGTTGCGCATGCGCGCATGCTGACGCGGTTCTCAGACGCGACGTCGGTCCAGCTCCGCGACGTGGCGGCGTTCGTGCGCGTGATCCCGGAGAACCGCACTGACGTCGCTGTCGGTTTGGTCACTCCGGGCGCCCTGTCCGCGCCGGAGTATCGCGTCTCGCGCCGGCGGCTTACCATCGACGGCAAGCTGCGTCGGCAGATCCGCACTTGCCGCGTCAGCGGCGCCGATGGCTTCGAGGTCCAAACCGCGAGGCACGGCCGCCTCAGCGGCGCGCAGCTGCCGGTGATTGAACTGCACGTGCCGCAAAACGCAGTGGTCGCCGCGTCTGGCGCCGTGCGCATGCATGTCGGACCAGCGCAAAGCGCAACGATCGAACTCAGCGGCTGCGGCGACGCCGATATCGAGCGCGTGGAAGACGAAGCGGAAATCGCCGTCTCGGGCACGCAGGACGTGCGCCTCTACGAAGCTGGTTCTGCGACGATCGCGCTCGCCGGAGCGGGCGACATCGTCGTCGGCGTGGTGCGCGAGGGGCTGACGCTGTCGGTGGCCGGCGCAGGCGATTTCGAAGCCGCGCGCGCCGACGGGCCGACCACCATCGTCATTCAAGGCGCCGGCGACGTCCAAATTCGTGACGGTCGCGCAACCAATTTGAGTGTCGTCATCGCGGGAGGCGGCGACGTGACTCACAACGGCTCGGCTGCGTCGCTCGACGCCGTGATCTTGGGCGGAGGCGATGTCCACGTGCGGCGTGTCGATGGCGAAGTGAGCCGCCGCGTGCTTGGCGGTGGAGAGGTGACAGTGGGCCGCTGATCCGCCTTGTAAGCGGCCGCAAATCGATTCACTTCTGACCCCCGACGACGCATCCGGCGTCATGTGGAGGTGAGGCATGCCTGCAGCGATTTCGTGCGTCACGGTTCCGGTCGATGATCTGCAGAAGTCGATTGCGTTCTACCGCGACGGCTTGGGCCTCACGATCGAAGAGCAGGACGAAGACCACGCCGCGCTCGATCTCGACGGCGTCTATCTCGTGCTGTTGAATCGCAGCGAATTCGGCACCTATGTCGAACGCCTTGGTCATCGCCCCGCCGGGCGCGGCGCCGCCGAAACGATCATCAGCTATTTCACCGAGAGCAAAGGCGAAGTGGACGCGGTGATGGCTCAAGCCCAGCGCGCCGGCGCACAGATCGTCGCTGCGTCAGACGATGACGGTGTTTACTCCGGCTATTTCACCGATCCGGATGGGCATACCTGGGAAGTGCTGTTCGACGGCGACTAATTCGCGGGCAACACATCGCGCGAACGGCGGCCCCTGGCCGCCGTTTTGCTATGCGGCGCGGATCACCCGGCTTCGCCGGCCTCTTCGCTCGTGCCGAGCCGCGCGCTGAAGCCCGACGGGCAGTCCTCCGGTGCGTTCGTGGCGGCCTCGACGCCCTTCTGACAATCGGGCGAAAGCCCAGTTGCGGCGGACCTCGCTTGGCTCTACAAGGCGGCCTCTCCACCCAAAACTGCAAGATTGAGCAAACACGGGCGGCGACCCGTACCTGAAGATTGCCGGTTTACCGGCGGCGAGAAGCGGCGAATTTGGAGTGGGATCATGGGACTAGGAGTGTAGCTCAGCTGGTAGAGCATCGGTCTCCAAAACCGAGGGCCGGGGGTTCGAGTCCCTCCACTCCTGCCATCCCCGCCTTGCGGTGTGGCGAGCCGGTCCGATTTGAAACGCATTGCGGAAGTTAGAAACAACAGATGTCGATGGACCAAGCTGATCAAGAAGTCGAACCCCGGCGCAAGGGCGGCGGCCCGTTCCGGTTCTTTGGCGAAGTGCGCGCTGAGGCGCGCAAGGTCACCTGGGCCACCCGACAGGAGGTTCAGGTCTCAACCATCATGGTGATCATCTTCGGCGTCGTGGCGGCGATTTTCTTTTTCCTTGTCGACACGCTGCTGCGGATTGCGATGAACTTCCTGCTGAACCTGGGCCTGTGAGCGAAGCGATGGTCGAAGAACAACAACCGCAAGAACAACCGCAGCCGCAACCGCGTTATTCGGGCAAGGCGCGCTGGTACATAGTGCACGCTTATTCGAACTTCGAACAAAAGGTCGCCGATGCGATCCGCGACCAGGCCGGCAGGCAGGGCTTGGAAGATCAGTTCGAAGACATTCAGGTGCCGACGGAAGAGGTCACCGAAGTCGTGCGCGGCGCCAAGAAAGTACGCCAACATCGCCACTTTCCCGGCTATGTGCTGGTGAAGATGGAGATGACCGACGAGGCCTATCACCTGGTGAAGAACACGCCGAAGGTAACGGGCTTCCTCGGCACGCAGAACAAGCCACAGCCGGTGAGCGACCGCGAAGTCGAGCGCATTTTGGGCCGCGTCGCCGAAGTGGGCGCCGCCAAGCCGCGCCAGCTGATCCACTACGAAGTCGGCGAGAAGGTGAAGGTCTCCGACGGCCCCTTCCAGAGCTTCGAAGGCATGGTGTCGGAAGTCGACGAAGAGCGCGGCCGCTTGAAGGTGGCCGTTATGATCTTCGGGCGCGAAACGCCGGTCGATCTCGAATACGGCCAGGTCGAGAAGATGCGCTAGGCGCTATTCGCCGAGTATCATCTTCTCGAGATCGCCGCGCACATCGGTGTGGCCGTCAGTGACGATGAACGCCTCAGCCATCAGCGCCGCATAGAACAGGAACGAGCGCTTGCGAGCATCTTCGGCGCCCAACCCGTGCTCCTCAAGCAGCTTGGCGAAATACTCCAGCCGTACGCGGTCGATGTGGCGCACGGCCTTTGCCGCTTGCTTGTCGCGCCGCGACCAAAGGCGGATGGCGAGTTCGATCGCCGCGCCGCGCGCCGAGCGCGGGCTTGAGAACGGCAGCGCCAGCAGCCGCTGCAAGCGCACTTCGGCTGGCTCGGCCGCGCCTTCGACCCGGGTCATGATCTGGTAGGTCGCGCGCTCGCGCCATTGGCGCAGCATCGCCTGGTGCAGCGCATCCCTGTCCTTGAAGTGCCAGTAAAAGCTGCCGCGGGTGACACCCAGCCGTTTGGCCACTGGATCAACGCGCACGGCGTCGATGCCGCCCTCAGCGAGCGCATCGAAGGCCGCCTCGATCCATGCCGTTGCGTCGAGCGTCGTCGTTTGCTGAGCTGCGGAGGGAGAAGCCATTGCGTCTGTCCTCGGTCAGTGTTGCGCCGAAGCCATGTAATCGTGGCTACGTTGCAATTCGGCCTTTTTTCTCGATTTCGGCCGTCCTTGGCGATATCCATACACTTGTGTACGGCGGGGCGAAAGACCCCTGGGCGCACGCGGGAGGGTACGAATGTCCAGAAAGAACGGTCTGCGCACGAGCGCAGCCATCAGCGTTGCATTGAGCGTTTTCGGCGGCGCGCTTGCGGTCGCACCGAGCGCTTGGGCGCAGGCAACCGGCGCAGTCGATGCACTCACGGACGAAGAGATCGTCGTTACAGCAACAAAACGCGGCGACGTGCTGGCCCAGGACGTACCCGGCGCGCTGACCGCATTCAGCGACGAGCAGCTCGAAGCGCTGAACTTCGACGATCTCCAGAGCCTCACCTACACGATGCCCAACGTGCAGTTGGAAGACATCGGCACGGCGCCCGGCGTGGCCAATTTCGGCATCCGCGGGCTCGGCATTAACAGTTCGATTCCATCCGTCGATCCGACGGTCGGCGTGTTCGTCGACGGCATGTATTACGGCATCAACGCCGGTATCGTGGTCGACAATTTCGACCTTGAAGCGATCGAAGTGCTGCGCGGCCCTCAGGGCACGCTCTACGGGCGCAACGTTACCGGCGGCGCGGTGCTGATCCGCACGGCGGCGCCGAGCGATGTCTTTGAGGCTAGTGCGCACGCCAGTTACGAGACCGGTCCTGAATGGACGGCTGACATGTCGATCTCGGGGCCGCTGGCGCCCGGCGTGTTGAGCGCAAAGCTCGCTGTCTTCCACAACGACGATGACGGCTGGTTCGAGAACGATTTCGACGGTTCGGACCATGGGGCCTCGACGCTCGACATCTATCGTTTGGCGCTGCGGGCGACGCCGACTGAAAACATCGATATGATCCTGCGGCTCGAACAGGGCTATGGCGACAGCGATGGTCCAGCGGCGCAGAACCATGGGTTCGGCCAGGACGAGCGCGGCTCCTTCGATTTCGCCAACAACAATCCCGGCTATGCCATTGGCGATTGGGAACAGGCGATTTTCGAAGTGAACGTCGACGTCCCGTTCGGCGACGGCACCGTTACGAACATAGCCGGCTGGCGCGATTATCAGGGTTTCTCATCGACCGACGTCGACGCAACGCCGGTCTTTGGCTTTCATGCCCGCGCAGTGAACCTGCAAGAGCAGTGGAGTGAAGAACTCCGTTATGCCGGCACGTTCGGCCCCGTCGATGTTACGGCGGGCGTCTACTGGTTCGAGCAGACGCTGTTTTACATCGAGGAGCGCGCGATTGCGGGCGGTGCGATTTTCCGCGTCGGCGGCGGCGACGGCACCTTCTCGACCACCGCCGCCTTCGCCAACTTCGACTGGCACGTGAACGACGCGTTCACGCTGAGCCTCGGCGGGCGCTACACGCAGGAAGAAAAGGACGCCCGGGTCTCGCGTATTCGCGGCGCCACCAACAACCTCGATGGCGCCACTGTGGTGCCGGGCGAGTTCATGGTGGGCGGCAACATAGACGCACAGACGCTCAACTTCTCGGACTCGCCGTTCGATCTGTCGTGGAACGATTTTTCGCCGCGCGTCGGGCTCCAGTGGGAGCCCAATCCGGACACGAACATTTATGCGTTCTGGGCAAAGGGCTTCCGAGCGGGCGGCGTGAACTTCCGCACCACGACGCTGGGCACGGCGCTCGTGTCGGGCGCGCCCCAGGCGTTCGATCCGGAAGAACAAAGCTCGTTCGAAGTTGGCTGGAAACTGGACTTCATGGACGGCCGCGGCCGCCTGAACCTAGCCGTGTTCCACAACACGATCCAGGACATGCAACGCGAAACCAATGTCCCTGATCCGGCTGGCGTGCAGCAGGTCATCGTCAACGCCGGCGAAGCCGTCATCCAAGGGGCCGAACTGGAGGCCCGCTGGGCCCTCACCGACAACTTCCTGATCACGGCGCAGATCGGCTACACCCATGGCGAGTACAACAGCGTCACTGCCGACCTCGACAACAACGGCGTCGTCGATGGCGGCGACCTGGACCAAGAGATCCCACGCCTCGCGCCTTGGACGTATGGCGTGAACCTGATCTACGACCTTCCGATCTTCGGCGGGGTGCTTTCGAGCCGTGTCGGCTACAATCACCGCGACGAGTCGGTCTATAACGACACCAACACGGGCTTCCTGGCGAAGGCGGACATTTACGACGCCAATTTCACCTTCACGCCAGATGGTGGGAACTGGTCGTTCGCGATCTATGGCGACAACCTGTCGGATGAAGCGACATGGGGTGGCGACACCGTGTTGCCAGACTCGCCGCTCTTCGGCGGCGACGGCGTCCCCGGCAACGCGCCGCCAACGTTCTCGCCCCTCAACGAGGGGCGGGTGATCGGCGCGGAATTGCGCGTGCGCTACTAAAGACGAACAAGGCGGCTGGCTCAGCGCCAGCCGCCGCCCTCCCAAGAGCGTTATTGGCCGCGGGTCCACCCCGCGGTCTTTTCTTCGCCGAACGCGTGAGCGGGCGCCTTTGAGCGGGGCCGCCCCGCGGCTAGGCTCGCGCGCATGACCGCAGCGCCAAAGCCGGACGCCGATCGCGCGGAGCTCGCATGGCGCGCACGGGTGTTCGAATTGGCCCCGCATATCGCCGCTGCTTTGGCATTCGCGGCAGGCGCGTTCACGCTGATCGCCGTGGCGACGCCAGCGCTGCCGCATGTGCGCGGGCTCGTCGCGCTCGGGCGCGTCGTCCATGTGCTTCCGGAGCTGAGCGCCAGCATCGCTGGCGTCGCGCTGATGGGGCTGGCCACGGGGTTGAGCCGGCGTGTCGATGCGGCATGGGCGGCGACGACCGCCCTCATGGTCGCGATCTGCATCTACGCCGCTCTTCGGCACGGGCACGTCGCTGCTGCGGTTACTGCCGGAACGGCTGCGCTGGGCTTGCTCACAACGCGCCGCGCCTTCTATCGCCACTCACGGCTAGTTGACCTGTTGCCGGACGCGCGCGTGGCGCTCGGAATAGCTGCGGCGTTCGGCTTGGCGTTGATGGGCGCGCTGTTATGGGCGGGCGAGCGGCCTGAGTTCGCGCAAGCGCCGTGGTGGTCGCTGCTGACGGGCGAACATCTGGGGCGTCCGGGCCGCGCTCTGGCTGTCGGCGCCGCCGCAGCAATCATCGCTGGCGCGCAGTGGTACCTGCTGAGCCGAGCACGCGGCGCGCCTGCGCTGCCCGCGAGCGCGGATGTCGCCCGCGCCGAAGCCGTGATCGCGACAGCCGAGGATGCGCTGCCGGATGCACAGCTTGCGTTCACCGGCGACAAGAGCTTTCTCTTCACCGAAGGCGCGATGGTGATGACGGCACGCGGCGGATCGAGCCTCATCGCCATGGGCCCTCCTGTTGGCAAACGCGAGGCATGGCGCGGCGCGCTGACCGGTCTGCGCGACGAGGCAGAACGGTTGGCTCTGCGCCCGGTTGTTTGCTCTGCGCCACCCGATCTACTGCCGGACCTAATCGAGCTCAATTTCCGTGTTGAGAAAATAGGTGAAAACGCAATCATCGAGCTGAAGGATTTCACCCTTGCCGGATCGGCGCGGCAGAAGCTGCGTTCGGCGCGCCGGCGTTTCGTCGAGCGGGAAGGGGCCGTGTTCGAGGTGATCGAGCCGCCGCACGCGTCTGCGCTTTGGGACGCATTGCGGCCCGTCTCTGACGCCTGGCTTACTGCGCACGGAGGACGCGAGAAGTCGTTCTCGCTCGGCGCCTTCGATCCGGCCTATCTCTCGCGTCACGCTATTGCGACCGCGCGTCTCAACGCTCGCATCGTCGCTTTCGCCAACCTCCGGCTCACGGCTGACCGCAAGCGGGGCGCCGTCGACCTGATGCGCTACGATCCCGACAACACGCCAAGCGGGCTTATGGATTTCCTGTTCACGGAAATCCTGCTCTGGGCTCAAGCGCACGGGTTGACAACGTTCGATCTGGGCATGGCGCCGTTGGCTGGCTTGGCGGAGGAGAAGAAGTATGCCTCTCTCTTCGCGCGCGCGGGGCGGCTCGTGCACGAACGCGGCGAGCAATTCTACGGCTTCAAGGGCCTGCGCGCCTTCAAGGACAAGTTCGATCCGCGCTGGGAGCCGCGCTATATCGCGGCGCCCGGCGCATGGACGCTGCCGATAGTGCTTGCCGAAGTCGCGCTGCTGACCAACGCTCCCGCGCGCGCCGCCTCCGCTGCGCGGAGCGGGGGCGCAGCATGAGCTTGAAGCAAGCAGCGAGAGGCCGCCTCGGCGCAATCCTCATCGTCGCTCTTGCCGCTATCGCCCTGGCGTTCCTCGTTCCAGGGCTCGCGACACTTGTAGGTCGCTTGATCGCGAACCTCTGGGTGACCGTGATGGGCGCCGTCGCAGGCATCCTGGGCGGCTTTTTCGGCGGTTGAACCCGTCGACAATCGGCCTCCCATCCGCTATAGCCCCGCGCTTCCCGCGTGGGAGGGGTTTAGCCGCCCGGACCACGCACCCTCAGGCAGGCCGGTTCGAAGGGATCGTCCCGCGAAAAGCGAGGCACATCATGGCTAAGAAGGTACTGGGGCAGATTAAGCTCCAAGTGCCGGCCGGGGCAGCGAACCCTTCGCCCCCGATCGGTCCCGCGCTCGGTCAGCGCGGTTTGAACATCATGGAATTCTGCAAGGGCTTTAACGCCCGCACGCAAGACATGAACAAGGGCGATCCTTGCCCGGTGATCATCACCTACTACCAGGACAAGAGCTTCACCTTCGAGATCAAGACGCCGCCGGCGTCGTTCCTGATCAAGAAGGCGGCGAAAATGCCAACGGCCAAGAAGCCGGGCTCGGGCTCAAAGAAGCCGGGCGTCGATGTGGTCGGCAAGATCACGATGGCGCAGTGCAAGGAAATCGCCAAGGCGAAGCAGAAGGATCTGAACGCCGCCGATCTCGACCAAGCCGCGAAAATGATCGCCGGCACTGCCCGCTCGATGGGCGTGGAAGTGGTGGGCTGATCAGATGGCACAAGCACCACAAAAGACAAAAGGCGTGAAGCTGGCGAAGCGTCAGCAGAAGAGCCACGCCGGCATCGATAGCCGCAAGCTTCACACGCTCGACGAAGCGGTAAAGATGATCAAAGCGCGCGCCAACGCGAAGTTCGACGAAACGGTCGAAATCGCGATGAATCTGGGCGTCGATCCGAAGTATCCCGATCAGCAAGTGCGCGGCGTCGTCTCGCTGCCGAACGGCACTGGCCGTTCTGCGCGTGTCGCGGTGTTCGCGCGTGGCCCGAAGGCGGAAGAAGCAAAGGCGGCGGGCGCCGACATCGTTGGCGCGGAAGACCTGTTCGAAACCGTCAACGGCGGCAAAATCGATTTCGAACGGCTGATCGCAACGCCGGACATGATGGCGCTGGTCGGCCGTCTGGGCAAGGTGCTTGGCCCTCGCGGCCTGATGCCGAACCCGAAGGTCGGCACCGTCACCATGGACGTGAAGAAAGCGGTCAGCGACGCCAAGGGCGGCGCGGTCGAATTCCGCGTCGAGAAGGCGGGCATCATTCACGCCGGCATCGCCAAGGCGAGCTTCAGCGAAGAGCAGATCCTGCAGAACGCGAAAGCGTTCGTGGATGCTGTCGCCAAGGCGAAGCCGCCGGGGGCGAAGGGCACGTTCGTGAAGAAGGTGGCGCTGTCGACGACGATGGGACCTGGCGTACGGCTCGATCCGGCGGCGGCGATCGCTAGCGCGGCGCAAGGCTAGCGCTTCAGCCAAGCGGAAATACAAAACGCCCTGGTAAGGGGCGTTTCTGTTTCGTAGCATGCTAGTGTGCCACGCATGATCGAGACCGTCATTCCGATCTTGCGGTGCGAGGACTTAGCGGCGGCCAAGCGCTACTACGTCGACGTGCTGGGCTTTGCGCTCGATTTCGATGCGCCTTCGATGGCGCAAGTCTCGCGTGACGGCGGCGCCATCATGCTGTGCGACCGCCATCAGGGCGAGCCAGGGACGTGGGTATGGATCGGCGT
>JBQTJK010000204.1:0-9628 GCA_052387215.1 Caulobacteraceae bacterium | reverse complement strand
GGGGGGGGGGGTGGGGGGGGGGGGGGCGCGCCTCGCAGAACCTGCGATGGCGCCACCGTCGCCCCCGCCCCCGGCCCCGCCCCGCAAGGGGGCGGGGAGATATCTGACAAACGCCTCCCGTACCGTGATCCGCTGCGGCTGGGCGAATGGACCGCACGCACGGTCTTTCCAGCGAAACGCATCGATCCCCGTCGCGCGCGCGGCCATGCGGGCGATCTCGACACAATCCTGCATCACATGCTGATAGTCGGCGCCGGCGCGGTACCATTCCAGCATCGTGAACTCAGGCGCATGCAGCGGCCCGGTTTCACCGCGCCGCCAGCATTTGCCGAGGAAGAATATCTTTTCCTCGCCGGCCGCTAGCAACTTCTTCATCGCGAATTCCGGGCTCGTGTGCAGATATCGATCGCCTACCTCGAACGCATCGATATGCGTCTCCGCCCCCGGCGAAACCGCCAGCATCGTCGGCTCTACCTCGGTGAACCCCTGCGCCCAAAACCACTCCCGCACCGCGCGCGAAATCGCCGCCCGCGCCTCCAGGAACGGCCGCTGGTCTTTATGCCGAGCCTTGTCCCACCAGGGGGAGGGCGTCATGCCGCTGCCTTCCATGCAGATTTGGACGGGCTCTCCGGCTTGGCCGCTAAGGCAAATTTGGCTAGAGAAGCTCTCAATTCCGGTCCTTTCGGGTATCTGAGGACCGCCGGGCGTCCGGCGGCAAGTGAGGTTTACGTGGCCAAAGTCATCGCCAGCGACGTCCGCAAAGGCAACGTGCTCGAGCACGAGGACGGCAAGCTTTACGTCGTCATGAGCCACGAAACCTTCCGCCCCGGCAAGGGCACGCCGACGACCACGATCGTCATGCGCCGCATCGTCGATGGGGTGAAGACGACTGCGGTGTTCAAGACCACAGACGGCCTGGAGAAGGCGTTCGTCGAGGAAATCAAGCACACCTTCCTGTTCGACGACGGCGACGCCGGCCTCGTCTTCATGAACCCGACGACTTACGAGCAAGTGCACCTCTCCAAGGACATGGTCGGCGATTCCATTGCCTACCTGCAGCCGGAGATGGGGGTGCATCTGACCATGTACGAAGGGCAGGCGCTCTCAATCGAACTGCCGCCGCGCGTCACGGCCATCATCGAGAGCACCGAACCGGTGGTGAAAGGCCAGACGGCATCGTCCTCTTACAAGCCCGCCATGCTCGACAACGGCCTGAAGACGATGGTGCCCCCGCACATCGGTCCGGGCACTCGCGTTATCATTTCAACCGAAGACGGCTCCTACGTCGAGCGCGCGAAGGACTGATGTTCACGCGCCGCGATACGCTCGTGGGCGCGCTGGCGCTCGGTGCGTGTGCGCCGACTGTCGCGACTCCTGATGTCATTCAGTGCCCCACCCCGCACCCGTTCTCGTGTGTCGAACATAGTACCGGAGGGCGTCTCGGAGTAGCGGCGCTCGACACGCAAACCGGACAGTGGATCACGACGTATCGGTCGAATGAGCGCTTCGCCATGTGCTCGACGTTCAAGTGGCTGCTCGCGGCGCAGATGCTCTACATGGACATGCACATGCCCGGCTTCCGAGACCAGCAGGTGCGGGTCAGCGAAGGCGACTTGCTCGAATATGCCCCAGTCGGGCGGGCAAATCTCGCACGCGGCTGGATGACGGTCGAGGAGATGTGCGAGGCGATTGTTGTCGTAAGCGACAACACTTGCGCCAATCTGCTGCTTGGCTTGGCCGACGGGCCGGCGGGGTTTACGCGCTTTCTGCGCGACAATGGCGATCCCGTCACGCGGCTCGATCGGCTCGAACCGGAGATAAACGAAATCCCGCCCGGCGATGAACGCGACACCACGACGCCGTTGACGATGGTGCGCTCGCTGCAGCACTTCTTGTTGACAGACGAGGTGCTCAATCCAACCTCGCGCGAGCGGCTGATCGGTTGGATGGTGGCTAGCACGACCGGCCGCGAACGCTTGCGCGCAGGCCTGCCGTCCGATTGGCGCGTTGGCGATAAGACCGGCACCTGGAATGGGCCGCACAACGCGGCCAACGATGTTGCCATCGCTTGGCCACCAAGCCGCGCGCCGATCATCATCGCTTGCTATCTGCATGCCAGCGTCGTCGAGCCCGCTGCCCGCAACGCTGCGCACGCCTCGGTGGCTCGACTGGTCTCGCAATTGTGTTGCATTGAGCAGCGCACGAGCGAGGAATAAGATCAATGGCGAAAGTCACGATCTATCACAACCCGAAGTGCTCCACGTCGCGCCAAGTGCTGGAGATGATCGAAGCCGCGGGCCACAAGCCTGAAGTGATCGAGTATCTCAAAGCCGGCTGGACCAAGCCGCAGCTGAAGGAACTCTTCGCCGCCGCCGGTCTCTCGCCGCGCCAGGCGCTTCGCACCAGAGCGCCAGAAGCTGAGGAACTCGGTCTCCTCGATCCGAAAATCAGCAACGCCACGATTCTCGGCGCGATGATTGAGCATCCTGTTCTGGTGGAGCGGCCCTTCGTCGTCACGCCCAAAGGCACGCGGCTCGCACGCCCAAAGGAAACGGTGCGCGAAATCCTTTGACGTAGCGCCGCGCGCGCGTACACATCACCGCAGTCGGTTAAGGGAACGCGGTTGAAATCCGCGGCTGCGCCCGCAGCTGTAAGCGGCGAGTTCGAGGCCAAAGCCACTGCTCCAATCGGAGCGGGAAGGGGCCGAAGAGCAGCGACCCGCAAAGCCAGAAGACCTGACCGGCGCGAAGCCTTGGCCCGGGATGCGGCCGTGGAGGTAGCTCGTGCGTTGGATCATCTGCGCGATCGCGCTCGCTTTGGCTCTGCCTGCGTCGGCCGAACCGCGCCGCATCGTCAGCCTCGATTATTGCGCCGACCAATTCGTACTCGCGCTCGCCGACCGCGATCAGATCGCCGCGCTCTCGCGCGGCTCGCAACGCGATGACTCATACTTCCGCGAACGCGCCCGGGGCATTCGCCAAACCCGCGGCACGCTGGAGGAAGTACTGGCGTTGCGCCCTGATTTGGTGGTCCGCAATTGGGGCGGCCCGTGGGATGCGAGCCAAGTCTACTCGCGCTTCAACGTGCCCGTGCTGCAAGTCGGCGATGCGCCGGACTTTGCCACCGCGCGCACCGATCTCCTCGACGCCGCAAGCAAGCTCGGACATCGCGAACGCGGCGAGGCCATTGTACGTGATCTCGACACCCGCCTGGCGCGCCTCGCAATGCACCGCAGCAACGCGCCCGTTATGTATCTCTCCGGCGGCGGCGCCGTGGCTGGCAGAGGGACGATGATGGACGCGGTGATCGCCGCCGCAGGCGGGCGCAATATCCGCATCGAAGCGAGCTGGCAAGTGCTGCCGCTGGAGCGGCTGGTGCAGACGCCGCCCGCGCTCATTGCGCTCGGTTTCTTCGACACTGGGCGCGACCGCATCAACGCCTGGTCGCCTTCGCGACATCCGACGCTGCGTCGCGCGCTCGCGCATGCGCGCACGGTTTCGCTGCCGCCTGCCGTTATCGCCTGCGAAGCCTGGTATGCGATCGACGCGGCGGAGTTGATGGCAGCCGCACTCGACACGCATGAGTAACAGCATTCGCGCTTCTCTCGCGCTCACGGTGCTGAGTGTCGCCGCGCTCGCCGCAGCGCTTTGGCTTGGTCCGACTCCGCTCGCCGATCCGTTGGCACAGGACGAGGCGACGCGCACGATCGTCTGGGAAATCCGTTTCCCACGCGGTCTCACCGCCTGGCTTGCCGGCGCCGCACTCGGTCTTTCGGGCGCAGCCCTGCAAGGCCTGTTGCGTAATCCGCTCGCGGACTCCGGCGTGCTCGGCCTCTCCGGCTTTGCCGCGCTCGGCGCGGTGATCGCGTTCGCGTTTGGCTTCGCCGTGTTCGCACCTGCGATGTCCGTCGCGTTTGCGCTCGCCGCCGCGGTGCTTGTCACGACGCTCGGCTGGGCCTCGCGCGGTCCTGCGAGTCTCGTTCTCATTGGCGTCGGTCTGTCGAGTTTCGCCGGCGGTTTGATCGCGCTTGCGCTCAACCTCGCGCCCAATCCCGGCGCGCTCGCCGATCTCGTCAACTGGACGCTCGGCTCCGTTGAAGGGCGGTCGCTGGAGCACGTCACGCTTGCCGGCGCGCTGCTCGCCGCGGGCGCCGCGCTCATCTTCCTCGCCGCACGCGGCTTGCAGGCGCTGACGCTCGGCGAGGAAGCCGCCGCCGCGATCGGCGCCAACCTTTCGCGCACGCGTGCACTCGTCGTTCTCGGCGCGGCCGCGTGCACAGGGGGCGCCACCGCTGTGGCGGGCATCATCGGCTTCGTCGGCATCGCCGCGCCGCATCTCGTTCGCGCATTTGCTGGCCACGATCCGGCGCGGCTACTGCTGCCCAGCGCGCTCGC
The DNA here is from genome assembly GCA_052387215.1 of Caulobacteraceae bacterium. Classification (GTDB taxonomy): domain Bacteria; phylum Pseudomonadota; class Alphaproteobacteria; order Caulobacterales; family Aquidulcibacteraceae; genus Vitreimonas. The sequence continues at coordinate 5,234 of JBQTJK010000204.1, read as the reverse complement.
GGGCGGCGCACTGCTGGTCTGCGCCGACATCGCCGTGCGCCTTCTGCCAACGGACACTGAACTCAAGCTGGGCGTCGCCGCCGCGCTTATCGGCGGCCCCGTGTTCGCGCTGATTGCCGCGCGCCTCGCGTCGAGGGGAGGCGACGCATGAGCGTGCTGCTCGAACTCAACGGCGCGACGGTGCTGCTAGGGAGCCGGCCTGTCCTCGACGCAATTTCGCTGACTGTCTCGCGAGGAGAGATCGTCACTTTGCTTGGCCCCAACGGCGCAGGCAAGACGACGCTGCTGCGCGCGGCGCTTGGTCTGGTCGACGTTGAATTTGGTACGGCGCATCTCGGCGATACGGAAGCGGTGTTGCTCTCCGCGCGCGAACGCGCGTTGAGGGCCGCCTACCTTCCGCAACGGCCGCAATCGATCTGGCCGATCACCGTCGAGTCACTTGTCGCGCTAGGTCGATACGCTTACGGCGCCGCGCCGGATCGCCTTGCGCCGCGCGATCAGGCGGCTGTCGACGCGGCGCTTGAGGCGTGTGCGCTCGTCCCGTTGCGGACGCGGCGCATGGATGAGATCTCTGGCGGCGAGAAAGCGCGCGCGCATCTCGCGCGTGCGCTTGCGCAACAGGCGCCGCTACTGGTGCTTGACGAGCCGACGGCCGGTCTCGATCCCGCGCAAGCGTTGGGAGCCGCCAATATCATCCGCACGCAAGCGGAGAGAGAAGGCGCTGTTCTTTTCTCCACCCACGATATCACTCTCGCCGCCACCTTTGCGCATCGCGTTGTGCTTCTGAGCGATGGCCGCGTGTTGACGGAAGGAGCGCCCGAAACGGCGCTGACGCCCGACGCGCTCGAAAGGGCGTACGGGCGCAAAGGCCGACTGCAGCGTTTGGGTGATGCTCTCGTCGCGACATTTGACCAATAGTCATAACTTGAAGGCGCCCCCTTGGATCTGCGCGTGAAGCTCCGGCGTGATGCGCATGTACCGATGCTCGCCGGGATGATCGAAGTAGAGCGCCTGCTCCACCTTCGCCGGATCGAAGCCGTCGCGCACCAGATCAACTTTGCGATATTTGAACGTGCCCGTGGTTTCGATCGCCGGCGTGATGCGAATGAAGATCGGCCGCGCGTACGCCGGCAATTCGCGCACGAGATAGTCGCGCAGGCCTTCAAGTTCAAATCCTTCGCCGGGCGTGATCGCGGCCATGCCGGCGCGGCCGTCGAGCTTGTCGACTTTCACGCCGTAGACATTGGCCTCATCGACGCCGGGATAGCGCGAGATCACTTCCGCAACTTCGGTGGTGGAGACGTTTTCGCCCTTCCAGCGGAAGGTGTCGCCGATGCGGTCGACGAAATAGAAATAGCCGTCCTTGTCCTGCCGCATCAGGTCGCCGGTGCGGAACCAGGCGTCGCCGCGCTCGACGACGTCGCGCAGGATTTTGCGCTCTGACGCGGCCTTGTCGGCGTAGCCGGTGTAGTTGTGGCGGGCGTCATCCGTGATCAGGCCGACGGCTTCGCCGACTTCGCCAGGCTTGCACAGCACGCACAATCCATCATCGCCGCGCACCGGCATCTCCGCTTCGATGTCGAACTTCACGAGCTTGACGGCGAAATTGCCTTGCAGATAGGACGGCACGCGCCCGATCGCCCCGGGTTGGCCGTCGAAGTTGAACATCGAGACGTTGCCTTCAGTCGAGCCGTAGAATTCCATGATCCGCTTGACGCCAAAGCGTGATTGAAATTCTTCCCATACTTCGGGCCGCAGGCCGTTGCCGAAAGCGAGCTTGAGCTGGTGTGCGCGATCCTTTGACGAGGGGTCCTGGTTGACGAGATAGCGGCAGAGTTCGCCGATGTAGATGAGCATGGTGCAGCCATGCTCGATAACGTCGTCCCAGAAATGGCTCGCCGAGAACTTCCGCCGCAGCACGATGGTGCCGCCGTTCAACAAGGCCGAGCCGACGCCGCAGAGGCCGCCGGTGGCGTGATAGAGCGGCAGCACGCAATAAAGGCGGTCTTCCGCGGTTGCCTTGGTCGCGCCGGCGAAGCTGCGCATGTAGAGCTGCGCGCGCATATGCGTGATCTTCGCGGCTTTCGGCATGCCGGTAGTGCCGGAGGTGTAAATGAAAAGCGCGACGTCGCGCGATTTCAGGCCTGCGCGTCTCGCCTTGGCCGGCCGTTCCGGCGCGAGTTTCGGTTCTTTCAGATCGAGGGTGTGGCGGTTGGCGGCCGGTTCGAAGCTGGGATCGATGATCCAGTAGGCGAGCGGGCGGGGAAGGCCAGAGCGGATGGTTTCGACTGCGGCCAATCCTTCATTGTCGGTGATGACGTGATCGGCGTTGGAGATTGACAAGGAATGCGCCAGCGCCGCGCCGGTCAAATGGTTGTTGATCAAGGCGACGGCGATGCCGAGCTTGGCGAGACCGACCCACGCCGGAATATATTCGGTGCGGTTCGGCAACAGCAGGGCGACGGTGGCGCCCGGCTTCAGTCCTTGCGCATCGGCCCAAGCGGCGAAGCGGTTGGCGAGCGCGTCGAGCTGGCGATAGGTGTAGCGTTCTCCTTCAAAGATAAGCGCGGTGTGGTCTGCGAACTTGTCGGCGGCGTCTTCGAAATCGTCGCAGACGAGCACGTTCGAGTCGGGATCGATCTTGCGCACGGCCCAGAGCGTACGCACGAGGCCGTCCAGGAATCTGATCTCGCGCGCGATCCGCTTTAGCGGGCCCATCAGCCGCCTCCCGCGCGAGACATAGGGGTGTTCGCGCGGAAGCGGAACCGGGCTAATGCCGCACTAGCCGGTCGCGGCGGTGAGCACCGGGAAGAGTGGCGCGAGCGCGAGCAGCACGGTGATGAGATAAGCAGCTTGGCGTTGCATCGGTCCCTCCGAAGAGGCTTCCGTTCTAGTTACTCCGTGTTGCGTGCATGTTGCGCGATCGTTTCAGGAGCGGGGCTATTTCGGGGCGGGCCAAGGATTGATTTGCGGACGCTGCGCCTCCTCGCGCTCGGCCAGTTTCTGAAAGCGTTCGGCGATGGCTATGTGCTTCTCGGCGCATTTGATCCAGCGCTCGGTGGCGGCGACGTCGCCGCGGCGCGTGGCCTTGCGCGCTTGCGCGAGATCGCGGAAAAAATCGTGACCGGTGGCGAACATGTTTTGACTCCGGGATTAGGGATTAGGGATTGGGATCAGAATTGCGGGCATGCGTCATCGCCGCGGCGAAGGGCATGCGCTCCACCAATACCGAAAACCCAATCCCTAATCCCAAAAGGGGCCGGGGGACGCGGACGAGCCGCGCCGGATGCGCTGTTTGCACAGCGCGAAAGACGCGTTTCGTCCGCGTCCCCGCGAAGCGTTATTCGCCAGCCTCGCGTAAGGAGCTGTTGACTCCTCAGGCGTGGATCGCCGGCGGCGTGCGGGCGGCGTGCCTGTCGACATCCGGACCCGGTTTTCCTCCCACGGTTGGAAGCTTCATTCCCGTGGGCTTCGCGCTTTGGCTGTTTCACGAGCCTTGGCGCTTCACGCTCGTTTCGCGCCATCTCCGCATCGATTGACAGGTGGTACCGACTGGTCTTGAGCGAAGATGGTGCGGTCATCTTACCCCCGCCGCGAAGTGGGTGGGATAGATTTTTTTTCGCAGCGTTGATGCGCTTGGGTTTTTGCCGCTCTGCGTGTGGGATAGCGGTGTGATCTATCCCCCTATTTCCTGAGGGCGCTTTGTCGTGCGCGAGAGGCTCACAAATTGTTCTTCATGATCGCGAACACTTCGGCGGCTGCTGCGGCGTTCGGCTCCAGGCGGCCGTCGGGCAGGAGCGGGAGGCGCCGCACTGACACCGATTGCGAGACGTTGCCGCCGATCATCTCGACTTCGCCCGGCTTGATCGCGGAAACGATGTCGGTGTGCGACGTGTACCAGGGCGTGTTGGGCGCACTGTCGAAGGTGACGTCGGATCCCGCGCGCTTGCGGCAGATGAGATCGCCGAGCTGGGGCGCGTAGTCTTCGATGCGCTTGCCGTGGAAGGCCGCGCCAGGATCGTTGCAGCGGCTAATGGCGTCGTTGATGTAGATGCAGTGGCCGGTCGACTTCTTGAATCTGCCATTGTCGCCGGCTTCCTTCATGGCGAAGGAAATGAACGCCGCCGACCAGGGCTGATCGGTGGTTTGTCCGCTCCAGCCGTCCTTGCCGACATTGGTCCAATAGGCGGCGATGCGCGAAGAGGCGGGCTCGTCAGTTTCGCGCATGCGGCCCTGGTTGAAGGCATTCCATTCGCCAACGCAGAAGTCGACCAGCCGCTGCGCGAACGGCGAGATGGCGGCGACAGCGGGCGTTTCGATCGGCGCCGGAGCTGGCGCGGACGTTTCTGGTTCGGGCTGCGGCGCCGGTTGCGTTTCGATTGGCTGCGGCTGCGAAGCTTCCGTCGGCGCCGTTTGCGGTTCGGGCTGAGGCGCCGGTTGCGTGTCGACGGGCGCCGGTTGCGGCCCGGGCGCGGCGTCTGTCGTGGGCGCAGGCTGCGGTTGCGCCTCGACATTGACGGGACCGTCGCCTGGCGGCGGCGCCGCTTCGACGTTCACCGGCGCTTGCGGGGCGGGCTGGGGCGGGGCGGCCTCCACATTGGTCGGCGCCGGCGGCGGCGCAGGTTGGGGCGCGGGTGCGCGCGGGGCGGGCGCGCGGCGCCGGCCAAACACGAGCGTGAACATTGCGTCCCAAACACCGGGCGGCGCGCTATTAGGCTGCTGCTGCGTCATGGATGTCTCCCCGTCCAAGCCTGCGCATACTCTTACCGCGCGCAGACGGCGGGCGCCACGAAAAGCGCGAGCACGTCGAAGCGACCTCTTCCACTCGCAGGGGAGAGGCGGGCGTTGGGCGTTTGCTTGCAAGCTCGCGATCAGTTCGCCGGCTCGCCTTCAGGATAGGCGCCGGCGTGGTCCATCAGGAAACGGCCCGGCGGATTGATCATTCCAAGGAAATTGAGCGCGTGCTGCTCGGCGATGTCCTTGGACGGAAAGCAATCGGGTCCCGGATGGATGCCCGGAAACAGCGGCCCAAGCCGCGCCAGAGTGAGCACGTGATAGACGCGATAATAATTGCGCCAGCGTTTCGCCGGCGGCGCGTGCGTGCGGGTCGCGGGTTTGAGAGAGAGCATTGCGCAACGATAGGTGTGGGGCATGCGTATGGAGTCAAGTGCATGCGCTAAGCACACCCTCTCCCCCGGGAGGGGGAGAGGGCAGGGTGAGGGGGCGGCGCTTAC
>JBQTJK010000203.1:0-4866 GCA_052387215.1 Caulobacteraceae bacterium | reverse complement strand
TCGAAGCGGCGCTTGTACATTTCGCGGGTCTCTTGCTTCACGCGTTCGGCGCCGCAGACCATCAGTTCGAGCGAGGAGAGGTCGCCGTCGGCCGCGTTGCGGTAATATTGCTGGGCGAAGGTGTCGGTGGCCAGAAACACATTGGCGCCGGTGTCGCGGATGAGTTTCGGAATCTCCTTCACCATCAGCGGCGAGGGGAAGAGGAAGCACTTGTGGCCGGTGAAAATCGGCAGCATCGCCCCGCCGGTCAGGCCGAAGCAATGGAACATGGGCAGCGGCGAGAAGAACGACCAATGCGGCTCGAACGGGACGTGCGCATTTGCTTGCTCGACATTGGCGACGATGTTTGCGTGGCTCAGCACCGCGCCCTTTGGCGTGCCGTAGGAGCCAGATGTGAACAGGATGACGCCGGTATCGTCCGGGCTCGCCTTCGCGGCGAACATCCGTGGAAACGAGCCTTTGATCAGCGCGACGATCTTGTCGCCGATGTCGATCGTCTTGCGGACGTCTTCGAGATAGATGAGCTGCGCGAACTTGGAGAGTTCGGTCGCAAGGTCCTCAAGCCCGGCTTTCTTGATGAAGACGCGCGAGGTGAGAATTTTCTTCACGTTCGCGGCTTCGCAGGCCGAGCGCAGGTTCATGACGCCGGCCGTGAAGTTCAGCATCGCCGGCGTGCGCCCGATTGCGTGCAGCGCAAAGAACGTCACCGTGCAGCCGACGCCCGTCGGCAGCATCACCCCGGCCGTTTCGCGCTTCCTGATCAGCGTATCGATCTTGTCGCCCAGCGCGAATGCAGCGCGGACAATGTCGTCATAGCTGAGCGCGCGCCGTTCGTGATCCTCGAGGATCTTGTACTTGCCGCCCTTCAAATCGCGGGCCCGCAGGAGGGCCGCGAACAAGGTGACGCGCGTTCGCGCCAGCTCGAACGGACGTTGCGTCATGGACGTATTGCCTCCGAAACGTTTTTTCCGCCTAAGCGTCCTGGAGAGAAGACGCCGACCCCGTGATTATTGTTTCACGATTGTAACGGACCCTAGCGGCGCGAATAAGGCTGGGCAAGTGACGGGGTCATTAACCCATTGGCGGCGCAGGGGAGGCTTGCCTTCGAGGCGTTGCGAGGAAAGGCCGGGAGGCTCATGTTGCAGGCGTGGCTACGTTGATTGACTTGCGCCAGGGAGGCGAGAAAGAGCGCCCCCGCCATCCCGAAAAGGAGGGCCGCCCGGACGCGCCCAGCCCGCGCAAGCCGGACTGGATCCGGGTCAAAGCGCCGACAAGCCTCGGCTACCACCAAACCAAGGATCTGGTGCGCGAGCTCAAGCTCCACACCGTTTGCGAAGAGGCGAGCTGCCCCAACATCGGTGAATGCTGGAGCGTCAAGCACGCCACCTTCCTGATCATGGGCGGCATCTGCACGCGCGCCTGCAGCTTCTGCAATGTCGCCACCGGCAAACCTCTCCCGCTCGATCCAAACGAGCCGGCAAACGTCGCCTACGCCACGGCGCAGATGGGGCTCCGCCACGTCGTTGTGACCTCAGTTGACCGCGATGATCTCGACGACGGCGGCGCCGATCATTTCGCACGGACCATCGCCGCCATCCGCGCCGCAGCGCCTGACACGACGATCGAAATCCTGACGCCGGACTTTCTCCGCAAGCCAGGCGCAGCCGAGCGCGTGATCGATGCGAAACCTGACGTCTTCAACCACAATCTCGAAACCGTGCCGCGGCTCTATCACTCGATCCGCCCCGGCGCGCGCTACTACCAATCTCTGCGCCTGCTGGATTCGGTGAAGCAGCGCGATCCGCAGCAATTCACGAAGTCTGGCCTGATGGTGGGGCTGGGCGAGAGCAAAGACGAGGTGCTGCAGGTGATGGACGATCTCCGGGTCGCCAACGTCGATTTCCTCACCATCGGCCAGTACCTGCAGCCAACAAAAAAGCACGCGGCCATCGATCGCTTCTGGACGCCCGACGAATTCAAAGCGCTGGAGACCATCGCCTACGCCAAGGGCTTCCTGATGGTCTCCGCCAGTCCGCTCACGCGCTCGTCGCACCACGCCGGCGACGATTTCGCGCGGCTGAAGGCGGCGCGCTTGGCGCAGGGCGCGTGAAACTGAACAGTACCAGCAGAATTCGCGCACCCTCCCCCCTTGCGGGGGAGGGTGGGGTTGGGGGGCGTGCAGAACGGAGCGCAACGGCGCCGATCGCACATCATCCTGATCGCCCCCCGCCCCCTACCCCCGCCCCGCAAGGGGGCGGGGGATGAGCAAGACCGTTATCGAAACCGAGCGCATCCTGCCGTTTGCGCCCGAGGATTTGTGCCGCCTCGTCGGCGACGTGCGCATCTATCCTGAGTTCGTGCCCTTCCTACAGACGATGCGCGTGGTCAAAGAAGAGCCATTGCCCGAAGGCGGCTGGCGGGGGATCGCCGAAGCGGACGTGGGTTGGCAGGCGATCAAGGTGCGGTTCTCGACTTCCGTGCGATGCGAACCGGAGAAGGGCGAGGTGGAAGTTGGCCTGGTGAAAGGCCCACTGCACTCGTTGGCCAACCGCTGGTGGTTCAAACCGCACGAGAAGGGCGCCCACGTGCGCTACTGGATCGCCTACGAGTTCAAGAACCCTGTGCTGCAGGCGGCGATTTCGGCCAACAAGGACAAGCTCGCCTCACGCATCATGGCCGCGTTCGAACGCGAAGCAAGACGCAGGCTGGGCTAGATCAGCCGCGCCGTCAAATCGAGCGCCGCGACAACGGTCTGCGCTTGAATTTCGTGTCGCCCGATATCGCCGAAGCGCTTCTCTTCGTGCAGCCGTTCTCCGTCGCGCCGCGCGGCTGCTATGTGGACGAGCCCCACCGGCTTTTCCGGAGTGCCGCCATCCGGCCCGGCGATGCCCGTGACAGATACGGTGATGTCCGCGCGGCTGTGTCTTAGTGCGCCATCTGCCATCGCCAGCGCGACCTCCTTGCTCACTGCGCCATGCTGCGTAATCAGCTCGGCCGGCACGCCAAGCATCTCCACCTTCGCTTCGTTCGAGTACGTGACGAAGCCCCGCTCAAGCGAAGCGGACGCGCCCGGGACAGCCGCTAGCGATGCTGCGATCAATCCGCCGGTGCAACTTTCCGCCGTGGCGATCTTCAGCCCTTCGGCCTTGGCGCGATCGAGCAAACCGCTCGCGCCCTCGTAACTCTTGCTCGCGACCATATGCCGATAGTGCTCACCGCCCGGCGAAAGTCCATTCCCATCATGGTGCGCCGATGGCAGAACCCGCCCGCCAAGCGCGGAGGGAACATGCAGGCGATAGCGCGACGGGTTGCAGCGCCGGTGTTTGCGTTTGCGCTGTTCTCGAGCGCCGCGCTCATCTTCGTGCTGCAGCCGATGTTTGCACGCATGGTGACGCCGCTCTTGGGCGGCTCCCCTCAAGTCTGGAACACGTCGATGGCGTTTTTTCAGGCCGCGTTGCTGATCGGCTACCTCTACGCCCACCTCCTTGCACGGGTGAAGGATCTGCGCATCCAGGCAGCCCTACACGGCGCCGTTCTCTTGGCGGCGTGGTTCGTTCTGCCCGTCCACGTCAGCACCGCGCTTGGCGAGCCCAGTTCCGAACATCCAGTGTGGTGGCTGATCGGCGTGCTGGCCCTCTCAGTCGGCGCACCGTTCGCCGCAGCATCGGCGACCGCGCCCTTGCTCCAGGCCTGGTATGCGCGCACGGGTCGCGCTGACGCCAGCGATCCGTACTATCTCTACGCCGCCAGCAATTTCGGCAGCTTCGTTGGCTTGCTGGCCTATCCCATCGCCATCGAACCGCTATTGGGTGCACAGGCGCAAAGCGGAGCGTGGTCGATAGGCTACGTGATCGTGGCCGCGCTGATCGCACTCTCCGCGGCGATGGCGATCTCAGCGCACGGCGACACACCCAAGCCGCTCGAGCACGCTGAGCCAGCCCCCAGCTGGCGTGAGCGGGGCTATTGGGTTGCCGCGGCGGCTGTGCCTTCAGCGCTGACACTCGGCGTGACGCTGCATATTTCCACTGATGTGGCGTCGGCGCCGATGCTCTGGGTGGCGCCGCTGGCGCTCTATCTGCTCACGTTCGTGCTCGCCTTCGCGCGCGGCGGTGAGAAGCTGGAGGCGGCGACGCTCCTCATACACCCGATCGCGCTCGCGCTGATGATCATGTCCTATTACGCATCGGGCAATTGGGTCGGTTCCGTGTCCGGCATTCTTGCAGGCTTCTTCTTCAGCGCGCTTATCTGCCACTTGGCCCTCGCGCGCTCGCGCCCGAGCGCAGACCGGCTGACGGAGTTCTACTTCTTCGTTTCGCTGGGCGGCGTTCTCGGCGGCGCGTTTGCGGCGCTGCTCGCGCCGCTCATCGTCAACAACGTCTACGAATATCCGCTGGCGCTCGCCGCCGCGTGCCTCTTCCGCCCACGCCAAGATAGCGACATGCCGCGCCTGGTGGACGCATCTCTGGCAGCCGCCGTGATGATGGGTCTGCTTGCCATGTTGCTGCTGCGCTGGGCGCCGCTCGACAGCACCATCATCCTCGGCGCCATCGGGGCCGCGGCTGCGATGGTCGCGGCGGGCTGGAGCGATGAGAATCGGCCCGCCGTTTATCGTTATCTCTTCCTAGGCGTCGCCGCCGTGCACGCCGTTCTCGTCATCTACGTCGCCTTCAATCTTCCGAGCGTGTTCGTCTCGGCGATCGTCGATGAGGAAACGCGAACAGTTGCGCGCCAACCGTGGGGCGCGATGCTGATGGCGACGAGCTTCCTCGTGCTCGCCTTCGCCGTGCATGGAACGATCCTGCCACGGCGCGATGACAAGCGTATCGCTGATTGGGCCCTGGGCGCGGCGCTCGCCTCGACCGTCTT
>JBQTJK010000202.1:0-10537 GCA_052387215.1 Caulobacteraceae bacterium | reverse complement strand
CGACGATGCCGCCATGTCGCGGGCGATCGAGCACGCAAACCCCGATCTCCTCGGGGCTGACTCCTTTTGCCTTCGCCAGCTCTCTCACATTCTGCGCGGCGCCTTCATCAAGATCGACAACTCCGTCGGGGTAACCAGGCCCGACAGCGATCTTGTCCATGTACGTGTCGGGCGCGTGCAGCAGCCCGCCTTTCGGCGCGACAGCAATCACCGAGATCGCGTTCGGCATGGCCTTGGCCGCGAGCGTCGTGCCCTCCAGCGGATCAACGGCGATGTCGAGTTCCAGCCCTTTGCCCGCACCCACGTCCTCGCCGACAAACAGCATCGGCGCCTGATCGCGCTCGCCCTCGCCGATCACAACGCGGCCTTTCATCGGTAGCTCGTTCAGCGCCGCGCGCATGGCGTCGACGGCCGCCTGATCGGCGGCGCGTTCGTCGCCGCGGCCGACAAGCCGCGCCGCCGCGATCGCCGCGGCAATCGGCGCGCGCGCCAGCAATAGTGCGAATTCGTCCGTGATGACGCTCTTCATGCGCGGCTCCAGCGCGGCCCGGCGTGCTCAACCGGCATCACGAACGGCGGTTCGGCAATGACGTCAAGCGCTTCAATGGCCGAGACCGCCGCCTCCATCTTTGCGCGGGCGCAGGTCTGCGTGGTCAGCACGATCGGCACCGCGGGTTCGTCGGGCGCGGGCATCTGCAGGAAGCTCTCGATCGAGATGTCCTCGTGCGCCAACCGGTCCGAAATCGCGGCCACCACGCCCGGCCGGTCGGCGACGCGCAAGCGTAGATAGTAGCGTCCGCGTTCCGCTGGGCTGGCGCGCGGCGCCGTTGCGAGCTGCGCCAAGGGGCGGCCGAACGCATATCCCGCTCGCCCTTCGGCGAGATCGATAAGATCAGAAGCGACCGACGCCGCTGTCGGCCCCTCGCCCGCCCCGCGGCCGATGAACGTGAGCTGTCCGGCAGGCTCGGCGTCGACCACGAGCGCGTTGAGCGAACCGCCGACATTGGCAAGCGGGTGATCGAACGACAGCAGCGCCGGGCGCACGTGCATCTCGACGGCGCCATCGGCGAACGTGCCTTTCGCGATCAGCTTGATCCGAAACCCAAGCTTTCCGGCCAATTTGATGTCGGTCAGCGTCACGCGGGCAATGCCCTCGATGCGCACATGCTCGTAGTCGGGACGCGAACCGAACGCGATGGCTGAGAGGATCGTGAGCTTGTGCGCCGCGTCAAACCCACCGACATCCATGGTCGGGTCGGCCTCAGCATAACCCAGACGTTGCGCTTCGCTGAGCACGCTTTCGAATGAGCGGCCGGACGCTTCCATTTCCGTGAGAATGTAGTTGCAGGTGCCGTTGAGGATGCCGGCTACGCTGCCGGCGCGCGAACCCGCAACGCTCTCCTTCAGCGCCTTCACCATCGGCACGCCGCCGCCGACTGCCGCTTCGAACAGCAACTTGGCGCCGCTGCGTTCCGCGGCTTCGGCCAACGCTGCGCCGTGCAGCGCGATCAGCGCTTTGTTCGCTGTGACGACGTGCGCGCCGCGCGCGAGAGCGGTCTCCACCGCTGCTCTAGCGGCGCCGCCGCTGCCGCCGATCAATTCCACCAGCACGTCGATGTCCGGCTGCGCCGCCAGCTCCGCCGGATCGTCGAACCAGCGATAGGCGCTGACATCCGCGCCGCGCGCGCGGCCGCGATCACGCGCCGACACCGCTGCCAATTCGAGCTTTTCATTCAGACGCGACTTCGGGTCCGCGAACAGCTTCAGTAGCCCGCCGCCAACCGTGCCCAATCCGGCGATGCCGACGCGGAGCTTTCCCATGTCCTATTCCGCCGCCGCGGTCGCGGCGTTGGAGTGCAAGAACTTCTTCAGGTTCCGTGCCGCCTGACGGATGCGCTGTTCGTTCTCAACGAGCGCGATGCGCACGAAGCCATCGCCGTATTCCCCAAAGCCTGCCCCCGGCGCGACCGCGATCTCGGCGCCCTCCATCAGCCGCTTGGCGAACTCCACTGAGCCTAGGTGCTTGAGCTGCTCCGGCAGCGGCGTCCATACAAACATCGAGGCGCTCGGCTTCGGCAGCGTCCAACTCGCTTTCGCAAACGTCTCCAGCAAAACGTCACGGCGATGCCTGTAGATCTGGCGCATCTCCTCGACGCAGTCCTGCGGCCCATTCAGAGCCGCCGCGGCCGCCACCTGCACCGGCGTGTAAGCGCCATAGTCAAGATACGATTTTACCCGCGCCAGCGCCGCGATCAGCCGCTCGTTTCCAAGTGCGAAGCCGACGCGGAAACCGGCCATCGAGTACGTCTTCGATAATGTGTTGACTTCCACCGCCACATCCGTCGCGCCCTCAACTTGCAGCACCGACGGCGGCGGATCGCCTTCGAAGTAGATTTCGGAGTACGCCATGTCCGAGAGCACGAACATCTCGTGCTTCTTCGCCATGGCGATCACGTCCTTGTAGAAGTCGAGATCGGCGGTCTGCGCCGTGGGATTGGCGGGATAGCACACCACCATCGCGATCGGCGGCGGCACAGAGTGGCGGGCCGCACGGTCGATGCCGCGCAGATACTGCTCCGGTGAATGCGCCTCGATCGAACGGATCACGCCGCCGGCCATGATGAAGCCGAACGCGTGGATCGGATAGGACGGATTGGGGCTGATGATCACATCGCCAGGCGCCGTGATCGCCTGCGCCAAGTTGGCGAAGCCTTCCTTCGAGCCAAGCGTCGAAACGACCTGCGTATCCGGATTGAGCTTCACGCCGAAACGGCGCTCGTAATAGCCGGCCATCGCCTTGCGCAAACCTGGAATACCGCGCGAGGCGGAGTAACGGTTGGTACGCGGCTTCCTCGCGGTCTCGCACAATTTCTCGATGATGTGCGCCGGCACGGGCAGATCCGGATTGCCCATGCCGAAGTCGATGATGTCGACGCCGTGGGCGCGCAGACGCGCTTTCAGCCTATTCACCTCCTCGAACACGTACGGAGGCAGACGGCGGATTTTGTGGAACTCGGACGTACTCATCGCGGCCTAGTGTGGCGAATCTGAAATTCGCCACACCGTGATGGAGGGCGTTGAGCGAATTTCAGATTCACAAGCCACACTAGAACTCCTTAGTTCCAGTGTCCCTTTGGATTTGAAGTTCGCTGCGCGCCTGATCCCAACGATAGAGCGAAGTTCAAATCCAGGACACTGGCGCGATTAGTACGGGTTATGCGCGTTGCGCGTCTCTTCGATCTCGCGGCGCGCGTCCTCGATGAAGGCCTGCGGGTCTTCGACGGGCGCGGGCGTGTTCTGCAAGCGGGGATTGGCTTGCACTTGCTGGCGCGCGGCCAACAGATCGGCCTCGACCGCTCGCCAGTGCGCCGGGTCGGTCGTGGCGGAGCTGCCGCCGCTCGGCACATCATGCAAGCTCGGGAAGCCCTCGGTGTCCGCCCATTCCGGCGTCTCGCCGGCCGGCGTGTTCACGCACGCGCCGAGACCGGCTGCCAACGCCAAAACAACAAGGGCTCTGCGCATCGATTGGTCTTCCTGGGCTCGATTCCGGCCCCATTTCGTCTCCTATACCAGAGCCCGCCTTTGCGCCACCACGCGAAGCGGCATTACAATCGCCAATAGGGAGAATCCGATGACGGACGCCGAGGGCGCCAAACCGTCCGCAGAGCCTGACGCGCCGCCCAAGCCGGCCGCAAAACGGCCGCGCAAACGCGGGGTCAAGCCGCAGACTGAATCCGCACCGCAACCGACGCCCGCAGACGCGGCCAAGCCCGCCGCGAAGGCGCCTGCCGCCGGGCCCGCGCCGTTGAACGACGTGATAATGGCGCAGACGGCGGAGAGCCTGGCTGAGCTCTCTTCGAACCTGACCCAAGCGATGACGCGCGCGAACCAGGTCTTCTCCACAGCCTTCCTCGAACAATCCAAAGACGCCGCGCACTGGCAGCCCGACCCGCTCGGCATGCAGGTCGCGCTCAACGACGTGTGGTCGCATCTCGCCGCACAGCCGGAAACGCTGCGCGAGGCGCACGCAAATTTGTGGCAGCGCTACGCGGACATCTGGCAGCGGCACGCGGCCTACATGCTCACCGGCCAGCAGCCGGACGAAGGTCCCATGCGCGACAAGCGCTTCAAGGATCCGGAATGGCGCTCGAACCCAGCCTTCTCGATGCTGCGCGAATCCTATCTCGCCACGGCGGCCTTCATCACTGCGCTCGTTGACCGCGTCGAAGGCGTGGACGAAGCCACCAAACGCAAAGCGGCCTTCTACATCAAACAGGCCGTGGACGCCGCCTCGCCGTCGAATTTCCTGGTGACCAATCCTGCCGCGTTGCGCGCCCTCTTCGAAACCGGCGGCGAGAGCCTGCTAAAAGGCGTGCAGAATTTCGCAGCCGATCTCAAGCGCGGCAAAGGCATGCTGGCAATCTCGCAGACCGATCTCGAGGCTTACAAGGTTGGCGAAAACGTCGCGACGACGCCGGGCAAGGTCGTCTATCGCAACCGCGTGTTAGAGTTGATCCAGTACACCCCGACCACAGAGAAGGTTCACGAAGTTCCGCTGCTGATCTTCCCGCCTTGGATCAACAAATTCTATATCCTCGACTTGCAGCCGAAGAACTCGATGATCAAGTGGCTCACCGATCAGGGCCACACGGTGTTTCTCGTCTCTTGGGTCAACCCGGGCGAGGACCTGGCCGAGGTCACGTTCGAAGACTACGCGCGCGAGGGCGTTTACGAGGCCGTGGACGCGGTCACCAAGGCGGCCCAAGTGGATCGCATCAACGCCGTCGGCTACTGCATCGGCGGCACGCTCTTGTCCGCCGCATTGGCGCATATGGCCAAGATCGGCGATCGGCGCGTGCAAAGCGCCACCTTCTTCGCGGCTCAAGCCGACTTCAAATGCGCCGGCGACCTGCTGGTCTTTTCAGATGACAAGAGCATCGAGTTCCTCGAAGAGAAAATGGAGCAGGCCGGCGGCGTCTTGGACGCGCAGTCCATGGCCGACACCTTCAACGCGCTCCGGTCAAACGATCTGGTCTGGAACTACGTCGTCGACAATTACTATATCGGCAAGCAGCCGCCGCCGTTCGATCTGCTTTACTGGAACGCCGACCAAACGCGGATGCCCAAGGCGCTGCACCTCTACTATCTGCGCAAATTCTATCGCGACAACGCGCTCAGCGAAGGTAAGCTCGAACTCATGGGCGAGAAGCTTTCGCTCAAGGATGTGAAGATCCCGGTCTTCATGCAGAGCTCAAAGGAAGATCACATCGCGCCTTGCAACAGCGTCTATCGCAGCGCGCTCGCGTTCGGCGGACCGGTCGAATTCATCGTCGCGGGCTCCGGCCACATCGCCGGCGTGATCAACCACCCAGCGGCGAAGAAGTATCAGTACTGGACTAATCCCAATCTCAAAGGGGCGCTCGAGGATTGGCAGGCGTTCGCCGCCGAACACCCGGGCTCGTGGTGGCCGCACTGGGATGCTTGGCTCACGAGGATCAGCGGACCGGACGTCGATGCGCGCCAGCCGGGCGACGGCGAATTGCAGCCTTTGGGCGATGCGCCGGGCGACTATGTCAAAGTGCGCTCGAACGCGGCTTGAAGGAGGAATGGGATGGCGCTTTCGCTCTATGACGTGACGGTACCGACGTTCACGCAGATATTGGGCGCGATGTCCAGCGTGCTGGATAAGGGCGAGGCGCACGCGGTTGAGAAAGGCATGCGGCCCGACGAGTGGGCCGGTGCGCGACTCTTCTCGGACATGGCGCCGCTGAGCTTCCAGGTGAAGCAAGCCGTGCATCATTCCGTCGGCGCGATCGAGGCGGTGAAGAAAGGCGTCTTCGGCCCGGACATCACGCCGCCGCCGGAGACGTTCGATGATCTGCAAGCCGTCGTTCGGAACGCGCTGGAAGCGCTCGAACGCTACACCCCGGCGGAAATCAATGCGCTCGAAGGCCGCGACATGAGATTTGAATTTCGCGACCGCCGTATGGACTTCACGGGCGAGAATTTCCTGCTCTCGTTCTCGCTGCCGAACTTCTACTTTCACGCCACGACGGCGTACGACATTCTACGCCACAATGGCGTGCCACTGGGCAAACGCGACTTCATGGGCAGGCTGCGGCTCAAGACATGAGCAATGGCGGCGCACTGGGCGCAAGTGCGCGTCCGCTTCGCTATGGCGAAGCGCTGCCGTTGATCCATGCCGCTTCGAACCGCAACCCGCGCTTTGCGCTCGGCTCGCTCGGCGGACGCTTCGTCCTGATCTGTGCTGTAGGGGACCCCGCTCATCCGGACGCTGCCGCGGCGCTTGCGGAGATTTCTCCGCAACGCGTCGACGAGACCTCGCGTGTCTGCGCGATTTTCGCGCCCGACGACCGCAACAGCCCGGCGATCGCGGCGCTCGCCCAGACCCGGCTCCTGTTTGTTGATCCCGACGCCGCGCGAACCACCGGATTGTTCGATCCCAGCCAGCCGCAGGGCCGATGGCTATTATTCGATCCGACGCTTCGCGTGATGGCGCTTTGGCCGCTGTCGGAGGCTGGCAAGGCGCTGGCGGCGCTCGAAGCCGCGCCCAGCCGCCACGCAAGCGACGTTCGGACGGCGCCCGTGTTGATCGCACCGAGGATCTTCGAGCCGAGATTCTGCATGGAGCTCATCGATTACTACCGCCGTCGCGGCGGCGAAGTGTCCGGCGTGACCCAGCAGGATGAGACCGGGCGGACCTTCGTCAGGATGGATGACGCGTTCAAGCGCAGAAGCGATTGCCTCGTCGAGGACGCCGCTTTGCGCGAAGCGCTCATGCAGCGCATCTATTGGCGCCTCGCGCCGATGATCGAGCGCGCCTTCATGTGGCGCCCGACGCGAATGGAGCGCTATCTGGTCGCCCGTTATGCCGCCGATGTCGGTGGCTTCTTCAAGCCGCATCGCGACAACACAACGAAGGGCACCGCGCACCGCCGCTTCGCTGTGACCATAAACCTGAACGCCGAAGACTATGACGGCGGCGATCTGCGCTTTCCTGAGTTCGGCGCCCAGACCTACCGCGCGCCGACAGGCGGCGCCGTCGTCTTCTCATGCGCGCTCCTGCACGAAGCCACGCCCGTCACTCGCGGCGAACGCTATGCCTTCCTGCCGTTCCTCTACGACGACGCCGCCGCGAAGGTACGCGAAGCGAATAACAAATATCTCGACGAAAGCATCAGGCCGTACAGCGAGCGCTGAGGCGCCAATCACTAAATTCATGAGTTCGGCCGCTTTCACAGCGGAAGCCAGATCAGGGCGTCCAATCGGACGCCTGCACGGCGATCGAGTTCAACACCCAGGCGCGAGAGGCGCTGAGATGCGGATTCAGCTCAACAACTTCACCGCCGCGACACTGTGTTTCGGGAACTTCGCCAGGTAGCCCGCATGGGCGATCTTCAAACCCGTTGTCTGGCAACCGGCGCTGGGTGATGTTGGCGGGAAATCTCGGCGCCGTTCAAAGGGAGCTCCGCCATGCCGACGGCCTTCCAGATAATCTTGGACTCCTCTCAGGAAGTGGGCACGGGCAGCACTTCGACGGCGACCGGACTCGGAATCGTGGTGTTCGACAACGTCAACACCACGCTCAGTTATTACCTCACGATCGCTGGGCTCGACTTCGGCGAGCTGTTGAACGGCGGCGTACCCGACACCGCCGATCCCAATGACGACGTCACCTTGATGCACATCCATAGTGGTGCGCGCGGCGCCTACGGTCCGGTGGCCTTCGACATCCTGCCGCTCGGCTCGACCGACGACGCCGACGATTTGACCCATTCGCAGAACCCCAACGGTTCGCGCAACTTGAGCGGCCTGTGGGAGACGACGGATCCGGCCTCGACTTCCCTTACCACCTTCGCCGCCGCTCTTGGCGCGGCGATTCCGGGCAATGACGTGTCGCTCTACTTCAACATTCACTCCGCTCAATTCGGCGGCGGCGTCATTCGCGGCCAGTTCGTCTGCATTGCCGACGACAACGACAACGTCGTCATTGGCACGAACGGCGACGATCGGCTGCCTGGCCTCGGCGGCAACGACACGGTCAGCGGCGAGGACGGCAACGACCTTCTGGAGGGCGGCGACGGCGCCGACATACTCGACGGCGGCAGCGGCGATGACACGCTTGATGGCGGCGCCGGCGACGACACGTTGGTGGCGCGATACGCCCAGGTCAATATCGAAGCGTTCGATGGAGCGAACGGCGCCGATACGCTGCTGGTGTACGGCGAGGTCGACCTGAGATTCTCTTCGATTACTTCGATCGAACGCCTGACCGTCCTTAATCCGTACGGATTCTTGCCTTACGGCGTCGCTCACTTCGGCAACAGCGGCGCCGGCCTTAGCAGCGATCTGGTCGTTGATGGGGAAGACTTTGAATTCGAGATTCGAATCGATGCTGGCGCGTCTCAAACGATAGATGTTTCAGGCTGGACGTTCCTCAGTCCGCCGGCGTCGGTGACGCTCAACGGCACAAGCGGCAACGACACCCTCATCGGCTCCCCCAGCCAGAACAACATTCTGAACGGCGGGGCGGGCGCAGATCTCATGACCGGCGGATCTGGGTCCGATATCTACGTCGTCGATCACGTCGATGATGTTGTGACGGAAACGGGGGCGACCCCGAACGACGTCGTCAGTTCGGTGCTGGCCTCGTACACGCTTCCCGCCGAAATCGAGGAGCTCTGGCTGGCGGGCGCTGCTCAGACAGGCGTCGGCAACGCACTCGCAAACCAAGTCATCGGCACATCAGGCGCCAATACGCTTCAGGGCTTGTCGGGCGACGATCAGCTGAGCGGTCTAAACGGCGCGGACACGCTTGAAGGCGGCGACGGCGCGGACACGCTCGATGGCGGTGCTGGCGCGGACACGATGGATGGCGGCGCCGGCGCAGACACGTTGGAGGGTGGCGCCAGCGCGGACGGTTTGAATGGCGGCGACGGCGTAGATACTGCTGTCTTTTCGACGGGGCTCGGCGTCACTGTGAACTTGCAGACGGGCACAGGCGCGGGTGGCGACGCCGAGGGCGATGTGCTGCAAGCCATCGAGAACGTGAATGGCACCGTCCATAATGACACGCTGACAGGAAATGCTGGCGCGAACGCTCTCAATGGCAGCGATGGAAACGACGTGCTCAACGGCGCCGACGGCGCCGACACGTTGGATGGCGGCAACGGCGACGACGCCGTCAACGGCGGCGAAGGCGATGACTTGTTGCACGGCGGCGCAGGCGATCCGTTGCTCGGCCTTCCCGGCGCCGATCAGCTCGACGGCGGCGCAGGATTGGACACGGCCAGTTACGCCGGATCGTTCGCTGCCGTTGCGATCAATCTCGCGGCCGGCACGGCAAGCGGCGGCTATGCCACGGGCGACACGCTGAGCAACATCGAAAACATCATTGGCTCAAACTACAACGACACCCTGACCGGTAGCGCCGCCGCCAATGCTCTCAACGGCGGCGATGGCAACGACCTGCTCAACGGCGGCGCCGGCGCCGACGCTTTGGATGGCGCCGGCGGCGTCGACACCGTCTCCTATTCCGGATCGGCAGCGGCGGTCACAGTCAATCTCACAACCAATGGCGCCAGCGGCGGCGACGCCGCCGGCGACACGCTGAGCGGATTTGAGAACATCATCGGATCGCTCTTCGACGACATACTCATTGGCAATGCCGGCGCCAACAACCTTGTCAGCGGCGGCGGCGCCGACACGATCACCGGCGGCGGCGGCGTCGACAACGTCAATGGCGGCGATGGAGACGACACGATCAATTACAATTTCGGCGACGGGGTCGACGCCATCGCTGGCGGCGCGGGCACAGACACGATCGTCTGCCAAGGCAATGCCGGCGGCGAGACCTTGGACGTGATCTGGAATGGCTCGGCCTTCACCGCCTTCAAGGGCGGCGCCGTCGTCAGCGTCGAGCAGGCCATCGCCGACATGGGCGCGGGCGTAGATTGGCTGAGGCATCATAACTCGACGCTGGCCGTCAGCATCAATCTCGCCGCCGGCGCGGCGAGCGGCTTCATCTCGATCGCCAATATCGAGAATGCGTGGGGCTCGGCCTTCAACGATACGCTGACCGGCAGCGGCCTGGCCAACATCATCCGCGGCGGGGCCGGCGACGATATCATCGACGGCGGGGCCGGCAATGACACCATCGTCGGCGACGACGGTGTTGACGCGATCAATGGCGGCGACGACGCCGATGCCATCTACGGCCTGTCCGGCGCCGACATCATCAATGGCGGCGCCGGCGACGATGTCATCAATTACAATTTCGGCGACGGCGTCGATTCGATCGACGGCGGCGCCGGGACCGACACCATCGTCTGCCAGGGCAACTCAGGCGCCGAGACTTTGGAAGTGGCCTGGGACGGGACCAGCTTCACCTTCTTCAAGGGCGGCGCGGTTTCCAGCATCGAGCAGGCCATCGCCGACATGGGGCTAGGCGGCGACTGGCTGCGCTATACAAATTCCACCGCCGCCGTCGGCGTCAATCTCGGCGCCAACACTGCGA
>JBQTJK010000201.1:0-1509 GCA_052387215.1 Caulobacteraceae bacterium | reverse complement strand
GGCGGCATGCGGGCGCTGCGCGACGAGGATCTGAACGACCGCTATCACACCTTCTGCGACCCGCGTCTCAATGCCGCCCAGGCGCTGGAACTCTCCTTCCTTGTCGCCGAGGAACTCAAGAAGGAACAGGCTTCGCGCCCGCGCACCGACGACGACGAAACGGCGGAAGCGGCGGAGTAGCCATCTTTCTGCTCCGGCGCGCCGCCGCCCGACGTGACTGGCCTCAGCGCTGGCGACCGGCTGCAGGATCGTCCGTTTTCCATCGCTCCCGCAAATCCGCCACGAACGCATCGCGATCGCGCGTCATGCGGCGGATCGCGGCGGGCGGCGCAGCGGTTTTCTCGTAGCGAGCACCCCACACGATCATCTCGACCAGCACCGGCGCGAGGTCGACGCCCTTGGCGGTGAGACGGTAGATCGTTTTGCGCGCGTCGCCGGGGTCCGGGCGCCTGTCGATCAGCCCGTTTTCCTCAAGCGACTGGAGCCGCGAGGCCAGGATATTGGTGGCGATCTTCTCGTCCGCCTCGAGAAATTCGCGGAAGCTGCGGCCGCTGCCGAACATCAAGTCGCGAACGATCAGCAGCGACCAGCGGTCGCCGACCATTTCGAGCGCGGCATTGAGCGGGCAGGCCGAGCGGCGGCGACTGGTCTTGGTCATGGCGGGGGATTTAACAAAAAGGCTTGCAAAATGCAATCAATATGGTAATACACTTGCAAAATGCAAGTAAACGGGAGGGAATGCCCATGCTGCGTCATGCGGTTTCGGTCGTTGCCTACATCGTGGCCACCGTCGCCACCCAGGCCGTCTCGCATTTCTGGATCAATGCCGCCCATTACGCGGCGGTCCCCTACATCAAGCCGGAACCCATCTTCGCCCTCGGCATCGCGTCCATGGTCATACAGGGTGCTGTCCTCAGCTATGTCTACGCAAATTCGCGCTTCGGCGAGAACGGCCTCAAGGGCGCGCTACTGCTCGCCTGGCTTCTGGGGGACTTTCTGGTGAGCTATATAGGCCTTGCGGAAGCCGCCAAGTATGCGGTTCCGAGCGTTGCGTCGTGGATTGCCGTGGAAGTTCTCACCGGTGCCGCTCAATTCACGCTCGCGGGGCTGTTGCTGTGGCTGGCGCACAACCGCTTGCCTGCCGCGGCCGTTCACGGCCCCGCCTGAAACGGCTGCGGATCGGCGCGGAATTCCGTCATCATACGGCCGAGGAGGACGAGAGCGCCGCCTGCGCAAGGCCCGTGCAAGCTCATGGCAACCCTGTTGGGAAGGCGCACTTGACGAAACCCGCCGCTTCCATCATGGTGCGCCGCCATGACATGCGCCCGCCACCATGCCGTTACTATTTGCGGCATTATTATTTGCAGCTAGCCGGACACCGCTGGCAGGGCGCCGCTTGACTTGAATTTCAGCTGAAGCGATCCCCGGGCCGGCAGGGAGAGCTTATGCCGTTGAAACTCTACAACACTCTGACTCGCAGGAAGGAGGATTTCGTCCCCCTCGATCCTA
>JBQTJK010000200.1:0-23663 GCA_052387215.1 Caulobacteraceae bacterium | reverse complement strand
TTGCGGCGTCATCGCGAACACGCGCTGACCGATCGGCCCGTTCCAGAGAAACATCTCCAGCACCAGAAAGCTGACGTGCAGCGCCGCGACCAGCACCACCATTCCGCGCGCCACGACGCCCATGCATCCCCCATGAAGTTGGCTCTTATCAGTCGCTCAAGCGTCCAGCGAAATTGCAGGCTTCGCGCTCCACCGGCGTGGCGATAGCGTCTGCGCCGGGCGCTTGAAACAACCACGTGATCGCGCCGGGTGACAGGTCCATCCAAGCGTTTGCTTCGTGGCCCCAGGCGCCTTTGCAAGATCGAACCGCAGCGCCCGCAGCACGCACGACGGCCTCGATAACGGAAACTGCGCGCGCGGGGTAGCCGCCATACTCCGCCAGCCCGGCGCTGAGCGCCCACCGCACGCTGCCGGCGCGCGCGTCTACATGAAACGTCTCAACTGTCGCCACGGGCGAATGGGCCAACACGCCGGAAAAGACTTCCGGATGGCGAGCGCCCATGAAGATCGCGAAGGCCGCGCCGTTGGAATAGCCGCCTATGGCGCGTTGCTCTGGCGAAGCGCGCGCCACCCGCTCGGCCCACGGGATGACAACATCGAGCAGCCATCGTTCATGCGCTCGGAACGGTCCCCGCCCTACGTCGGTGTACTCGCTGGTGCGGTCGCGAGCCTCCGGGTTTGGATCGAGACCGATGATCTGGATCGGCGGCGCCGCACCTGCCTCGATCGCTGCGCGCAAACGAGCCGCCGCTACATACAAGCCAGCTCTGCCGTCGGCCATGTACAACGTCGGCAGCAACTGGCCAGCAGGGGTGCTGGGCGCGCGCCAGATATAGATTCCGCGATGCGTTCCTGATCGCGGGCCTTCGAGATCGCCGAGATAGCGCGCTTCGCTGTTGATGAGTTCTGGGCTCGCCGGCTCAGTCTCCCGCGCCCGCGAAGCGCCGGCGAACAGCAGCACGAAGCAAAGCAGCAGCGGCCGCACAAGGAGCACAGTCAAAGGAAACGCCTTGGCGCGGCCGCGGAACCGCGCCTTGGCCTCATTCGGCCGGCGATGAGTGTCTGGCACCATGCTCCGCAGCAAGATGACTCAAACGCGGTATCGTCAAGGTGCTTCGATAGTTCGGAGCAGACTGACTGACGGCTTTCGGCGACATCGCGCCTTCGCGAGCGCAGCAGCCACAGCGACCGGATGGTATCGCCTGGGCCGCTCAGCAATTGTGGCCAGCGGCGCGGCGCTGGCCCCTTGCGCTCTTTCAGCGTCACGTCTGCTGTCAGCAGTTCGCTGCGGCTTCAGCCACCGAGAGCGCCGGTTCGGCATCTTCACCGTCCATTACGGACCACACAGCAGAGAGCCCCGCGAAGGCGAGCGCCCATTTCATGAGATGGTCGGGCTCCAGGCCCGCAGCCTGAGCCACGATGGCCGCTCGGCGCTGAAGCCGGCCGGGGGCTGCTGCGATCTCGGAGTCCGGATTGCAAAGAATGTTGGCGTAATCGAACGCCCTGTCGCCGAGCAGTCCCTTCGGATCGATCGCGACCCATCCGCGCGTCTCATCCCACAAGATGTTGCCGTGGTGAATGTCGCCATGCAGGACGATCGGTTCTGTGGCCAGTGCAAGCAGTTCGTGTGCGGCAACGGACGCCTTGGCGAAAATGCCCCCGCGAGCAACGCCAGCTTGCTCAAGTTCGCGAAACCAAATGTGCAACGGCACCAGATCAGCGGGCCTCGGACGGGTGCGGGGCGCATGGAGCCGAGCGACTGTCGCACAAATGATGCGGGTCGCATCATCGTCACGGTCCCGCTCGGTCAGTTCGATGAGATGGCGAGTATCGCTGGCTCGTTCCAGCAGCAACGCGTCGCCCTCGAATGCTAGAACTTGCGCGGCGCCGCCGCCATCATAATACGCCATCAGCGCCCGCACCCCGGCGCTCTTCCTCAATCAGGGCGATCTTGAGCATGGCTGCCAGTCCGTTCCAGCGCACGGGTGCGAGCGCGCTCGTGCGGGTGGAAAAGGGCTCGCCATCCGCCACGAGCCCCCATTTCGCAACGTATGGACGAAGCTTTGCGTGCATGGGCTGGTCCAAGTGTCCTGGCGGGGAAATCATACCAGCCGTGATCTCATCCGTCGCCTCAGCGGCGCTGTCCGAGGCCGAACATCGGCGCACAGTTCAATCGAGAAGCAGCTCAAAATAGACGAGCCGTGTCGAGCGGTAGACGGCGCGGCCCACTTCGTTGAAGCCGCAACGCGCATAAAACGCGCCCGCGCCGTGCGGTGCGTCATAGGCGTCAAGACGAATGGCTTGAGCGGACAATGAACGCGCCTCCGTCTTCGCCACGTCGACCAGCGCGCTGCCAACGCCCTGGCGCTGACGCTTGGGCAGTACGGCCAGGTCGTGCAGATAAAGCGCGCGAGCCACCGGGGTGAAATGAGCAAAGTCGATGGCCCAGGGCTTCTTAGTGGCAAGCCGCAAGGTGGCGATGAGTTCGCCCTGAGAACGCGCCAGTAGGACCCGCGACGTGCTGATTGCTCGGCTGACGCTTTTTTCCGAGACACAGGAGGGGCGCAGTGCGTAGCGCTGGGCCAGATGGTCGCCAGCGGCATTGCGCAAAGCGACGATCGCGCCGGCGTCGGCCTCGCTTGCGAACGCCACGGCGAGGTTCATTGCGGGGACGCCGATAGCGCCTCGATGATTGGACAATCGGGCGATGCGTCGCGCGCGCAGCGCTCCGCAGTCTTGGCGAGCGTCCGTTCCAGCTTTTTCAAATCCGCGATCTTGGCGCGGATGTCGGTGAGGTGCTTGCAGGTGAGCGCATAGACGTCAGCGCAACGTCCATTGCGTGCCGAGAGCACGATGAGCGCGCGGATTTCGTCGATCGAGAAGCCGAGTTCGCGAGCGCGACGAATGAAGGCGAGCCGGCGCGAAGCGGCGGCG
This sequence comes from Caulobacteraceae bacterium, assembly GCA_052387215.1. Lineage (GTDB taxonomy): Bacteria > Pseudomonadota > Alphaproteobacteria > Caulobacterales > Aquidulcibacteraceae > Vitreimonas. The sequence goes on along the minus strand of JBQTJK010000200.1, from coordinate 20,729 downwards.
TCATAAAGTCGGCGTCCGCCTTTCGAGCGCGGCGGCTTGGGCAGAAGTCCGATCCGTTCATAGTACCGCACGGTCTCGACGTTGACGCCGGTTTGCGCGCTCAAACGGCCGATCGTGAAGTGGTTTGCAGCCAAAGCCCTTGCTCCTGTAGTGGCTACAGGAAGCATAGTCTTTCCATGAGCGATGCACCCAAGTCAAACCTTGCCGCCGCCGCGGGCGCCGCCTGCAGTTCGGTGGGCCTTTCCGGCCTCGCCGCCGCCATGGGCTTTTGCTGTTACGGGCCGCTCGCGGTGACGCTCGTCGGCGTGACTGGCGCCGCGTGGTTCTCGCGCTTCGAGCCCTATCGGCCGCTTGTGCTGATTGCGGCAGGCGCATTGCTCGTCTGGGCGTTCTGGCGGGTCTATCGCCAACCTCAGCGCGGCGTGGGCATCCAGCTTGTGCTGTGGCTCTCGCTCATGCTGCTGCTCGCTTCACTTTTCCTCGCCGATTTGGCGCCGCTTTTCATGCGGCTCGGCCCGCCCGGAGGCTGACCATGCGCCGACGCACGATTCTGCTGTCGATGGCCGCCTCATGCGCGATGGGCGGCTGCGGCGAGGCGATTGACCGCGCTGCGCTCGATGGCGCGCCTGTCGCGGTCACCGTCATCGACGAGGGTCTGAGCGCGCTCACGTCCGAGTTCAACACCGCACGCAACAAGGTGCGCCTGCTATTTCTCGTCGGTCCAAGCTGCGGTCCCTGTCTGCGTGGGCTGATGGAATTGAGCGAAGCGCTCGGCTCTGACCTTTTGTCGGACCAACGCCTCAGAGTACTCGTCGTCCACGTCCCGACCCTCGGCGCGGAAGAAGATCATGCAAGGCGCGCCGTTGGACTGATGCGCGGCGACAGCGTGTCGCATTATTGGGATCCGAGCGGCGAGAGCGGCAATGTCGTGCAACGGGCTCTCGGCGTTTCCCAATATGCCTGGGATGTTTGGCTAACCTATCCCCCAGGTCCGATCTGGGACTCATCGGCGCTGCCCGCCCCGGCGGAATGGGCCCATCAGCTGGGCGGACTGGCGCCCGAACGCCGGCTCAACGCTGAGGCCTTCGCCGCAGATGTGCGCGCCCGCGTGAGCGCGCTCACGTGAACGATGGCTCTCCCCAGCTCGCCTCAATCATCACGTGTCCGCAATGCGGACACGCCGAGACCGAGACGATGCCGACCGATGCGTGTCAGTATTTCTACGACTGCAAGGGCTGCGGCGCCGTCTTGAAACCAAAGCCCGGCGATTGCTGCGTGTTCTGCTCCTATGGCGACGTCAAATGTCCCCCGATCCAAGCCAGTTGCACTTGCTAAGGAGGCCGGTCTGATGGCGGCCGGCGTCGAACGCGACCTTTCCGCCAAGGGCGGCTCTTTCCTGATCGTCTGGGGCGCGCCGGTCTTCGCTGCCTTGGCCGTTAGCGTATTCTCCGGTTCGGCGCTGTCAGGCGCAGCGTAGCCTCGCTTTGGCCTGGATGGGAGGAGCGTGCCTTCTCAATGCGCGCCGTTGGGGGCGCGTGCACTGCTATGTGGCCGGCCCTATCCTACTTGCGGGGGCGCTGGCGGCGGCAGGGCGCGGCTTCGGCTTGCTTGAGGTGAGCTTCGCCATGATTGTGAGTGTCACGCTTGGCCTCGCGGCGGCCACCTAATCTTCTTGAACTTGTCTGGGGACGCTACCGTTTGAGAGATCGACCATGACCGATCGCGCCACCGCCAATCTGCCCAGCCGCGATCTCGACCAGACGGCGGCGTTTTATCAGACCCTCGGATTTGCAATCAGGTTCAAGGACGACGGCTGGATGATCATGCAGCGGGGCGAGCTTCAATTGGAACTCTTCCCGTTGCCGGATTTGAAACTCTAGCCATGAAATGCCGCCGGAAACAGTCGCGTATCCACTTCACGCCAATCGCTCGCCATCGCGCCAGCCGGCAAAGCGCCGTTCCTAACGCGTCAAAGGCCGCCGCCTGTGCAACTTTGCCTTCGCCATGCCAATTGAGCGCGGTTTCCTTGCGCTTTGACCGTTGCGGAAAGGCCTTCTCGGCCGCCGCGGCGCTTGCTCGAATTTGGCCGCGTCGTCCGTCGAAATCGCCGCGATCATCCGATCATAGTCCGCGACCTCGCCCGGCGCCTTGTCTGGCGTTAGCCGACGGCGGAGCGCACTCTTCGGATCATCCGCGAGCAGGTCGAGCAAGGCGAACGAAAACTCGCGCCACGGCCGCATCATCTTGATGAATTTGGACGGCGGCGCGAGAGCACGCTGTTTGTCGACACTCGCAAGTCGTCTGAGCGAGACCCGATCGCCCGCCAGTGTCAAGCACACAACGGGAGCGACTAAGAGATAAGGGTCAAACTGCGTGGCTATGCGTGGGCCATCGCGTTCCATGCGCCCGCGCAGCGGGCCGAGTACACTCCGGTCAAAAAACGGCATCCAATCGGTTAGCTCAGAAAACGCCGCTTTCGCCGCCTTGGCGTCGCCGTCGAGCACCAGTAGGCTTTGTCCCCAAACGAGCAACGATTGCGAAATGCCCCAGAAGGTGTGGAACTGTTCGTGGAACAATTGCTCTCGCGTTTGGAGCGCCAGCAGGTCGTTGCGCCTTTTGAGCTGATGGCGGTAGGACCAGCGCACGTTCTCTTGCTGCCGCTTAGCCTCCGCTCCGGGGTTGGGCATTGCGCCTGGCATCGCGAGCACCCTAACTTCGCCGCTGTTGCGCCGAACGAATTCAATGCAAATGTAGACAACATTCCAGTCGGCCGGTGAAGTCGTAACCCATCGCGGTGAATGGTGCGGCGATCGCGCAGATCGAACGTCTTCGGCCACGAATCAAGCATCGCCCGCGCACCGACTTGGTCAAGACACGTCTGATAGGCAATTGTAGGCGCGACGTCAGCACCGTGGTTCGGGATGCGATTTCCTGCGGCGCCCGTCGGAAGCGGCCACAATCGCGCTGTCCGGGCGGCGCCCGGCGCCGTAAGCTGTCGTCCTCGGGGGAGGGCGCGATGCAACGCACGGTGCTGTTCGTCTGGCTGAACGTGTTCGTGCTCGCCGCCTGCGTGTGGGCGACGTTCGCTGCGCGCGCCGCTCATGCCGTGAACAATTGCACCGATGCCGCTTATGTCGCCGCGTTTGTGCCGGCGCTCGCCGGGCGCACCTGCGAGGAGGTCGTAGCGCGCGTTCCGATCCCGTATCGTGGCAGCGGCGCCATCATGCGCATCTTGCGGATGCCGGAAGTGGAGATGGATGCGCGCGCCAACGCGACGGTCGCGATGCTGCGCCGCGTGGCTGCGCGTGTCGGCGCGGCGATGGATGAGATGGGCGGTGTCGAGGTTCACGACGTCTCAATCCTGCTCACCGGATTTACCGACGATCCCGACGATCCGGACGGCGCCCTCGCAACGGCGTTGTGGCCCAATTCGGCCTATCCCGATCAATGCCTGGTGGCCATGTATCTGGGCGATTACAGCCGCGAGATTGTCGATCTGGAATTCGCGATTGCGCATGAGATTTTTCACTGCATCCAGTTCAGGACCTGGAATCTCGATCCCGATTCCTCCAACGCCTTCTGGTGGATGGAAGGATCGGCGGAGTATTTCGCCGCGCTCGCCATTCCCGATGTGAACGGCGCCGGGAGTAGCGTCGCCGACTTCGACGAGCTCTCGGCCACGCAGTCGCTGCTGGCGATGGATTACGAGAACGTCGTCCTGTTTTCGTGGGTGGACGCCCATATGGGCGGACCCCGTGGCGTGAAGCATACGCTCGACACGCTCTCGGAAGGCCGCACGATGGCTTCGCAGCGCGAAGTCGCTGCGCGGGCCTTCATCGCCGACAATCTAAGACGCTTCGCCCAGGATTATATAGATGGCGTGATACCGCTGCCGAACGGTCGCGCGATGGGATCGAGGCCTCGACTGCCGACACAGGACGCCGATCGCCCACTCCAATTGAGCGGCGAGCCTTTTGTGTTGACGCGCGGGCAGATCAACTTCGCCCCAGCGCTCTACGTGAACAGGATCGATATTCGCCAAGGGCGCTATGAAACGGCGCGCGAGCCGCGCAACTGGGCCGCCCTGCCGACCAATCTCGACATCCCGTGCGACAGTGAGGTGGGCTATGCCTTCGCCGCCATTTCAGGCGACGAGGCCGGCGTCGACATTGAGATCACGCACGACAATGTGCAGGAGCGCACCTGCGCGCCGTGCGGCGGGCCGGCGCCGCCGCGAGCGCAGCACAATTCATGCTTGATCGGCACGTGGCATTTCGCCGGCCATCAAAACTTCTGCGACGCCTTCGCGGAGCGGCTTTCTGCCGGCGGCGCGCGCATGCTCAGCTGCGATCCTGGAACCGGCGAGGTGACGTTCACGGCCGATGGAGTAGCGACAGCAAGCGCTACGGGTCAGAACGTATTGGTGCAGCTCAACCCCGACATGACGATGCACGTCGTCCAGGCCATAGAGAGCCGCGCCAACTGGTCGGCCGAAGCCGGTGAGATCCAGTTCTGCGGCGCGACCAGCTCGCTGACGGGCGTGAACACTATCACCGCGAGAGGGCGCGCTACGAGCAATGCGATCGACGAATCCTCGCCGCCCTCAACGGGCGCAGTTTCGTTTGCCTGCACACGCACGACGCTCACCATCACCAGCCATGAAGCGCCCGGCGCCTTTCTCGGCGTCGGTCCGGAGATGGTCCTGCAGCGCGTGCGCTGAGACGCAGCAAAGCCGCGACGCGCGCGGCCTTCGTTTCGGCCCTTCGATCGCTTTCTGTAATCCGTCAACACCTTTCTGGGCGTGCCGATGCAACAGCCGCGGCCGAGCCGGGCTGCGCACTTTCACCGGCATCTCCACCCTGCGACCGGGCCCATGCTTCTGTCCGGAGTCGGCTTTTCGCATGCCGCTCCATTATTGGGTCCGGTGAGATCGGCCGTCCAAGCTGAACGCGCGAACTGGCGCACGCACGTTTGCATGTGTCGTCCAGGGATCGAAACGGACTGACCGAGCCCACGTCCTCGGCGCGCAGCGCCGCGGAGACGATGGTTACGCCGCGATCCGCTCTTCCTGTTGGGTGAGGCGGAAATCGGTTTCGTCGATCCACATGCGATGCATGATGATCGCCAGTCTTCGTGCGACCGCCACGCAGGTCTTCTTCGCGCCGATGCGCGGCAAGAGCTTCATTCCCCACGCCTTGAGGGGCGACCATTTCTTGGCGATGCGCAGATGCGAGTTCGCTGCTTCATAGAGCGCATGCCGCATCAGGTGATCGCCGCACTTGCTAATGTGGCCCACGCGATCGAGCTCGCCCGATTGGTAGATTCGCGGCGTCAGGCCCAAATGCGCGGCGACCGCCTTGGCGTTCTTGAATCGCTTCGGATCGTCGATCGTGGCCTTGAAGGCTAAGCTCACGATCGGCCCGACGCCTGAGATCGTCATCAGTCGCCTGCACACGTCGTCTTCGCGCGCCATGTAGGCCAGCTTTCTATCCAGTAGCACTTTGTGGCGCCGCATCAGGTTGTCGGGGAGGGCGGTCGCTACCTGCTGAAACTCACTCCTTCAACGACTCGAAAAGCCAGATACACATCGACGGCTTCGCCGAGTGCGGTTGTGGTCCAGGAGATGCGCACTGATGTGGGAGACACGCGCTCGACGCGGGCTTCGACGACTTCGGCGTTGGAGACACCAACGCCTGCGCCAAGTGTGAATAGCGTAGCAAGCGCTTGAGAGAGGATACCTCGCATGTCGTGGCTCGCGTTAGTCGCTTGTTCTATGAGCATGCCAGCGCGCTCGGTGAGTTTCAATGCGGAAGTTGAGCCGGTGACTCAGGTACTCCGGCGCCGCGCCGCTTCAACGTGGCACGTTTCTCTCTCACGCAACCTACAACACGGGCGTCTCAGATCGCACAGAGATCGTCACACGGCGCGGCGATACGATGGTGACTTCAAGCCTTTGTCTCGTGCAGCGGCTCGAACCCGGCGTAGATCATCCGCTTCATATCGAAGGGTATCTCCGCTGGGTTCATGCGCGGGTCCGAGCGCATCTTCACGCTGGCGGCCTCCGCCGTCGCCTTGTCCGGCCAGACCATCCAGGAGAGCACCACTGTCTCATCGGGCGTAGCTTGGACCGCCTTCTTGAAGTCGGTGAACTTGCCATCCGGCACGTCAACACCCCAGGCGTCTGTCGCCGACAACGCGCCGTTTTCTCGGTATATCGCGGAAATCACCTTGATCGCTTTGAGATAAGCGTCCTTGTCGGCCGTCTTCACCGGGATCACGGCGCCCTGGATGTAGGTCATATTTTGCTCCTTCAGCTTGTCTTTGCGGACCGTCAGATGCGTCTGTCCACGAATGGCGAAGGTGAGACGCCAATACAACAGCGGACGTGGGGATCAGAGGTCGTGCCGGGAGGTTTTCTCAGACGAGCCGACGTAGGTCCGACCCGTTCGTTCAAAGTTCTAACCCTTCGGCGTCATGCAAAACACCGCAAACTTGTTGCCGTCGAGATCGCGAAAATAGGCCCCGTAGAATCGCGGATCGTCCGCGTCGGCGCCGCGATACCCGGGCGGGCCTTCGTCCTTGGCGCCGAGCGAGAGTGCTTTCGCGTAGACCTTGCCGATGTGTTCGGGGGAGGCTGCCAGAAGCGCGACCATTGCCCCATTTCCGGGCGTTGCGCGTTCGCCATCAGCGGGCCTGGTGACCAACAGCGCCTGAACGCTTGGATCGCCCCACGCCGCTCTCCGCTCTTGTGTCCACATTCGTTTGATCCCCAGCTCGGCAAGCAGGGAATCGTAGAAGGCGATGGCCCGTTCCAAGTCGTTGGTCCCCACAGTCACATAGCCAATCATCGGCTGGCCCCTTCGTTGGCAGGCGATCCGTCCGCGGATGCATGTTACTCTCTGCCTCCGCCGCGTGCGGTTGTCTTGCGTTTGTTGACATCAAAGCGATGTTTGCAGCTGATGTGAAGCATTGGTCGGCTGCGGCGCGCATGCGCGCCATAGCTCTGCGAGCCAATTGTATGCTCGTCTCCGTGGCAGATCAGCTGGAAGCGCCCCAATAGGCATATTCGACCGGGGCGACGGATTGGTTACGTCCAGGCGCGTTTGTGGCGTCGCGTTTTGTCGAAGGTGACGATCAAGGAGGGTCGGCGTGACGGTCCAATCGAGTGAGCGTACCCACACGATCTACGGAATCGTACGCCGCAATCGTGTCAGGGTGAGAAGGCGCGCACCGCATTCTCCGCCGCTTGTCTCTTTGATCCATCGGGTCATGCCGGAGATGAGCTGCTGCTTAGGCCGTAGCGGGGGAGAGTTCGTTCCCGACGGTTCGCGTCCGACAGGCAGATCGAGCGTCGATTTCATCTCTCATGCCGCGCACGGCTCAGAGTCCGCAGGGGCGGCCGACGGGTCTTCGGGCCGGTTGCGTGGCAAGCGCAGTACGAACCGGCTTCCTTGGCCTACGGCGCTTTCCACCGCGATGTCGCCGCCAAGAAGCCCGGAAAGGTGCTTGGTTATAGCAAGGCCGAGGCCGGTGCCGCCGAAGACACGGGATATCTCAGCAGAGGCTTGCGCGAACGGTCTGAATAATTTGGCAATCTGATCTGGGCTCATGCCAATTCCGTTGTCAGCCACCGCAATCTCGATGGCCTCGACGCCGCCAATCACCAACGCGCACGCAGAGATCGTGATGACGCCGTCGCTGGTGAACTTTGATGCGTTGCCCAACAAATTGAGCACGCACTGGCGCAGCTTTTTTGCGTCGGTCGTTCCTGCGCGAAGATTGCCTTCTATCGCCACGACGGTGCGATTGCCGCCATTCCGCGCGATGGGCGCTATCGTGGCTGCGGCCTCGCGAACGATCTCGTCAAAATCCACAAGGGTGAAATTGATTTCCATTTTTCCGGACTCAATCTTGGCAAGATCAAGCACTTCATTGATGAGACTGAGCAGGTGTTTGGAGGTGCTGAGCACCCGGTTTAGATCGGCGACGGTCTGGCCCATGTCGAGCGGGCTCACATCCTCGATGGCCATCTCGGTGTAACCGATGATGGCGTTCAAAGGGGTGCGCAATTCGTGGCTCATGCCGGCGAGGAACTGTGACTTGGCCTTATTGGCGGCCTCGGCGCCGCGCGTCTCCGCCAAGCGTTCCGCGAGCCGACGCGCGTCTTCGACCGAGGCGTCGCGCGCCTCCATTGCCAACAGAAGGTCAACTGCTCCGTCGGTCGGGGCGAAATCCGCGAACCTCAGGTTCTTCGAGACCGCTCCTGCGCCGTTTGGCAAGGCCGCCATCAACAGATGTTGGCCGCCGTGACCGATCTGCAGAACAGCACCTCGGAAACTGATCGTCTCCGCGTCCCGCGATGAAACGACGATGGGGATATCCGCGCTCAGCGAGCCCAGGGCATTTGCCTCAGCGCGCTTCGGCTGGAGCACTTCGAACACTTCAGCAAACGGGCGATCTAACAGCGCGCTCCCGAATACCCGAAGTATCGTTGGACCCGCGTGCTCGATGGCGCCGTTCGCTGCAATCCGCAGGCGGCAGGGATAAAGCTTGTCCAGCGTTGCGTCATCAAGGAACAGCACGAGCCTGATTCATCCTCATGCCGTGTTCGCGAACTCTATAGTGAACTGTGCTCGATCGGCGCCGTGGGCGCAAAGAATGATGCCTGGCTGAGCGAACCGGTCCATCAAACCTTCCAGGAGCCCGCGCACGAAGGGTTCAAGTCCTGCGCGGTCCGAGAAATACTCGACGTCGATCCGCTCCGCAGTCGATGCTGTGACGCGGAAAGGATGGCATGCGGGCGTCTGGCATCGCCGCCTGGATGGCGCCGTGCATGCGGTTGAGGTTGGCGAGAAATTCCTGCATGTTGTCGCCGCTCATCCCCATGAGCGAGCTGTAAGAGGACTTTTCGGTGAACTTGATCCAGTAACGTCCGAAGGCGCGCAGGGCATCTTCGAGCGACAGGTGAGCCCGTTCGGCGACGGCGCCAACCAGCGCCAAAGTCTGCTCGTCGGGGTAGGTTTGCGCGGAGACGAAGTGGGCTTCATCAAGCCCGGACGCGTTTAGGATATCCGCCCAGGCGCTCTCGCCGAGGTGCTCGAGCGCCATTGCTCGGGCGGCTTGATGTATCATCCCATACACGACGTGATCCTGGCTCCTGGGATTGTCCCGAATAGTCGTGAAATACCCATTAACCGTTGAGCCGCGGGAAGCTTGCTAGCCGCCGTCCTGCAGCTGACCGGCGACCGCGCTCGGGATTGTGGAGCCGGAAGCCCACGCCCTCGATGCGCCCGCCGCTCGCACTAGCGACTGAGAGATCGACCGTGTTGGCGCGGCTGTTCGAAAGCCCGTGCACATCGGACGCGCCGTTGAACTCAGTCCACGCCGTTGGCGTCAAGCGGCGCGTGCACGCGGACGTTCGTGTCCCACAAGCCGATCTCCCTGTCGAAGTCGTGCGCACCATCGTGCGCCGCGACGGTTTGAGGTGGCTCGGCTTGAGCCGAAACGTCCACCGGCGCGCAAAGCAGGCCAATGACGAATACGGGAACTATCGCGAATGCATTCGCCCTCTTCGGCGTCTATCTGGGCGTTTCTGCTGTGGGGCGGGCTTTACCTTCGCGACGTCAGGCTGCGTGTGCTCATGCCGTGGCGGGCGTAGACGCCGCCCTTTGGACCAGCTGAAGGAGGTCTATGAATCCAAGATCGGCCACGGCAACGCGAGTTTGGCGGCGGACCCGCGGGGTCAGGTCCGCTTCAGGCGGTGCGCGGCGTTGAGCGCCAGGCGAAACAGATGACGGCACGGTCTATTGCGGCCGGAAAGCAATCTATCATTCTAGTCGGTAACAGAGGTGTTTCTCGCGCAACGCCTGGGCGGACGCGCCCGGCCGCTTTTCCCTGAAGTGTTCCGCAACTCTAGCATCAACGTCCAGGTTGGCGGGGACTACATTCCCGGTCTGACCGAAGCCATCACGATGGCGCGCGCCGATGATTGATCACTGGACGTCGCCTATTGACGAGGGCCGCCCGCGTTCTTCAGTCGAGCGGCTTGAAGGTTGTGTTCGCGAACGCGCCCATAGCATCGGCAAAAAGTGCAGCGGCGCGCGTCACGCGTGAATGGCACAATTGAAGCGCCGTGTGCGGAGCAATGGAGCGAGCCTCGACCCGCGCGCAGAGCATTGTCCGTCCCTCGCCGACGGAAGTGAACGTCGTCCCGAGAGCATCGGACAATTCGCGCATTTCCTCTTGTTCGTGGGCGGGGCCGAAGCGCTCCAAATCGCGCCACCATTTCACCAGTCGCGCAAGCCCTTTCGCCTTCGCACGGGCCTCCTGGTCGGAGAGCCTGGGTACGATGAAGGTCTTCAAATCGGCCAGGGCAGCCTCAAAGGATCCTTCACGGGCGCCAGGCGGGGCCTTGGGAAGTGAAACCGGATCGAGCGTGAGCCCCGCGGCCTCCGCCAGCGCCTGCACCAGCACGCGCATGTGCACGGTGGCGAAAACGAGGCTTGTGCCGAAAACGGGCGTCGCGCCCGCGCCCGGTAGGTTTAGCGCCTCCGGCGGCGACGCGAAGGCCGTCTGGAACAACAAACGGTAATAGCGCACGCGATCAAGATCGACTTTGGCGCCGCCAGCTGCTTCGTAGGCCGCGAACGCCTCCTTCAGCGGTATGAAAGGCTGAAAGAGATTGCGGATCGCGATCATCGCCAGATCAGCGGCGGGATCGCCGCAATGGGTCAGCTCCCAATCGAGAAGGGCAGTCACCTTCCCATCGGCATAGAGAAAATTTGCGGGGCCGGCGTCGCCGTGAAGCAGGACGTTCCGCGGCGGATCAGCCGGGATGTTATCTTCCAACCAGTTGAGCGCCAGCGCGATGAGCGGGTCTCGCAGGCGCCGAAGCTTGTTCGCTCGCATGGCGTCGATGCGCTCACGAATGGTCTGCGAGGCCGGACGCTCTGGCGCGAAAGCGTCTAGCGTGTGCGCCTCAATATCGATCGAGTGCAGCGCGGCCAGTTGCGCCATGAAATCGTGCGAGGTCTTTCGCTGCGATTCTTCATCGGTCAACTTGTTGTAGTCTGCTTCGCCGACGGTGAATTCTGTGAGGATTGCCCGGGTGTCCTCGTCGGCGGCCAGAAATCTAGGCGCGCGCACGCCGCTGCCGCGCAGCGGGCCCGACAGCGCCTTCAGAACCGCGACCTCGCGGCGAAATGCTTCGATGCCGCCAAGTTCGCCTGTGTTCGTCGCTGCGCGCCCGGCGTTGTAGGCGAGATAGGCGCGCAGCTCTCCCGTGGCTTGGTTGAAGACAATTTCCGCGCCACGCCGGGAAGCGCCTCCGCCGCCGCGCGGCTTGATCGAAGCGATGGAGGCGCCAATAGCCCGCTCAAGCCTGGCCGCGAGCCCCGCCGGAAGCAGATTTGCGAACTCCTCCGCACTCACAGGCTCGCCTCACACTTGCTATGCGTCGGCCCAGCGCCTGGCGACCGCCATTGACGGGAACCACTTACATCACCTAGTAGACGATGTCACACGCCGGCGAAAATTTGTCCACGAGCAGCGCGGGGAGGCCCACGATCATGGCGGGCCCATTCGATACCTGGGTCAAGGCTCCTATGAACACAGTGCCCGGCGTGCTGGCCGATGCGGCGGCGCAGCTGCGCGACAAGACTTTTTTGGATTTCGCAGGCGAGCCCTACAGCTACCGCCAAGTCTTTGATGACGCAAAGGCGCTGGCGGCTGGTCTGCAGCAACTGGGTCTTCAACGAGGCGAGACGGTCGCGACCGTTCTCGACAATAACTACGACGCTCTGCGCGTCTGGTTCGGGATCAATTTCGCGGGCGGCGTCAGCGTCCCCGTGAACACCGCGTACAAGGGCGAGTTTTTGCATCACCAGATTGCAGACAGCGGCGCGCGCTTTCTCGTCGCTGAGACCGATTATTGTGAACGCATCGTCGACATCGAGGACGGGCTTGGCGAGGCCCAAAGGCTGTTCTTCCGCGGAAGCGCGCCGGCCAAGCGTCCAGCGCGGCTCACGCTCGGCAATCTCGATGATTTACATCTCAAGGCGAACGATTACAGCGAAATCAATATCGCGCCCTCCGATCTCGCCATGCTGATCTATACGGCCGGCACAACTGGCCCCTCGAAGGGCTGCATGATTAGCCACAATTATGCATTCAACCTCGCACGGCAGGCGGCGGCGTCGCGAGTGCCAGACGATATTTTGTGGACGCCTCTGCCGCTCTTCCATTTTAACGCAACCTGTGCGGCGACGCTCGGGACCGCGGTGGCGGGCAATACGATTGTGCTGTTTTCGCGCTTCTCGCTGTCGAAATTCTGGCCGGAGATCGAACGCACCAAGGCGACGATTGCGGGCCTCTTGGGTTCCATGATTCCATTGATCGCGCAAGCGGCCGACACCCCGGAATCCAAGCGTTGCTATGGTCAATTGCGCGCTGTGGGCGGGGCGCCGTTTCCAGCGGAGCTGCAGGAGATCTGGCGCAATCGGTTCGGAGTGCAGCGTTGCGGCTCCAACGCGTACGGCCTGACCGAGGCGTGCCTGATGACGAGTCTTCCCGACGGCCTCACGCCTGCGCCCGGCTCCTCGGGTCGGACGAATGAGGATTTCGACGTTCGTATCGTCGATGATGACGACAATGAAGTGCCGCCCGGGACGCCGGGAGAGATCATCTGCCGCCCAAAGAAGGCGCACGTCATGTTCGAAGGCTATTGGCGGCGTCCAGAGGCGACGCAGAGCGTGATGCGCAATATGTGGCTTCATACAGGCGACATCGGCAAGTTCGACAAAGACGGCTTCTTCTATTTTGTGGATCGCAAGAAAGACTATCTGCGCCGGCGCGGTGAGAATATCTCTAGCGTTGAAGTGGAGACCGCCTTCCGCGCGCACGAAGCGATTGAAGATGTCGCCGCGCACGCCGTGAAGTCCGACCTCGGCGAGGACGACCTCAAGGTCACGGCCATCCTGAAGGCGGGCGCGGCATTGACGGAAGAAGCGCTCTGCCTATGGGCCATCGATCGGATGCCGTACTTCGCGGTTCCCCGTTACATCGAATTCCGCGCGGAGCTGCCGCGCAATCCGGTGGGGCGCGTGCTCAAGTATCAGCTCCGCGACGAGGGTTGCACACCCGGGACCTGGGACCGCCAAAAATCGAGCGTGCAGTTCACAAAGCGGTAGTCACGGGCGTGAGGACGGAACGACGGTCATGGAATTGAACGCAAGCATCAGCGCCGTGATCACGGGCGGCGCGTCAGGATTAGGCGAAGCAACGGCGCGCGAGCTGACGGAAAGAGGCGTGAAAGTCGCGCTCTTCGACTCAAATCCGGAGACTGGCGAAAAAGTCGCAAACGAGATCGGCGGCGTCTATTGCAAAGTCAACGTCACCTCCGACGAGGAGGTCGAGGCGGGGTTTGCAAAAGCGCGCGCGGCGCATGGGCAGGAACGAATTCTGGTGAATTGCGCTGGCATCGGCGCGTCTGCGAAGACGGCCAGCCGCGATAGGCAGACAGGCGAGACCAAACACTTTCCGCTCGATCTGTTCGAGCGCATCTTGCAGGTCAATCTCATCGGCACCTTCCGCTGCATTGCGAAATCGAGCATGGGCATGCTTTCGCTCGATCCATTGCCCGACGGGCAGCGCGGTGTGATCGTCAACACGGCGTCCGTCGCAGCAGAAGACGGCCAGATCGGGCAGGCGGCGTACGCCGCCTCCAAAGCCGGCGTCGTCGGTCTGACGCTTGTCGTGGCGCGCGATCTTTCGAATGACGCCATTCGTTGCAACACCATCCTGCCGGGCATCATGGACACGCCGATGATGGCTCGCGCGCCCCAGCAGATGAAGGATGCGCTTGGCGCCCAGGTCCCGTTTCCCAAACGCCTCGGCCGCGCAGAGGAATATGCCCAACTCGCGCTCGCTATGATCAGCAATCCTTATTTAAACGGCGAGGATGTGCGTCTCGACGGCGCCATCCGCATGTCGCCGCGGTGAGGGCGCAAGCATGCCGAACAGCGACGATCGGAGCGGCTGGGTTGTCACACCGGAGGACGATGCCTTCCATCAGCCTTCTGATCATCCGTGGGAGACGGAGACCTTCTGGGCTTCGTTCAACATACCCGAGCGGAAGATGAGCGGTTGGTTTTACAATCAAGTGCTGGCGAACCGGGGCGACACGGGATTGTGCAACGGCGGTGCGTTTGTGTGGAACGATGAGGATGAACCCCCATACGCCAACACCGTGCACGCCGTCCCGATTGGCCTGCCGCGCGATCTCAACGACATTCTGCTTCCGAATGGGAATCACATTCTAACGATCGACCATTTGAAGCGCTATCGCGTGCGCCGCAATGATCCGGGGCGCTTCGAGTGCGATCTCTATTTCGACGCGGTGATGGAGCCGAACCCGCATCCGGCGGGGGTATGGCCATTCATCAAGGGTCGCCATTTCGATCAGGCCATGCATGTCACGGGCGAACTCAAGCTCAATGGCGAACAGATCGCGATCGACTGCCTTTCCGTGCGAGATCGTTCGTGGAGCCCGCGACCGCCGAGTTTGCTGTCCACGGAAAAGGAAAAGGCGCAAGCGACCGGCGCCGAGATTAAGCCGCGCCGCCCGCGCCGCGGCGTCGGCTACTTCTTTGGCACGGCATCCGCGCAGGACGCTTTTCTCGCTTATACGTCCTGGACAGAAGAGGGCGGCGTCGACACGGTCGACACCGGTTATCTCGTTCGCGACGCGGTGTGGGCGCACATCGTCCAAGGCGAACGCCGCTGCGTCGTCGATCCGGATCGGGAATGGATCTGGCGGATAGAGTTTGAAGGCGTCGATACGCTCGGCCGATCGATCAACGCGGTTGGCGTCATGGCGAGCCACCAAGGCGCCAAGGGGCCTGGCAACGCTCTGTATCATTGGACATGGAATGGCGCGGAGGGCTGGGGCGAGAACCAAGGCGGCTCGGCGGCCTTTTATCCCCGCCGTCGTCGCGAAAGCGCTTTGGCGGGCTGAGTTCGACGTCGCTGAGTCAGTGTACAACGTGAACGTAGTCATCTATCTTGCGGTGGAGGCCGACTTTTGGTTTGGCGGCCGGCAACGGGGTCGGCGGCCATGAACACCTCGACCAAAAAGGATGTGCGGCGCATGCCGGACGCCTTGAAGGTGAAAGCGGGCATCATCCCTGATCACATCGCCCATGACGACACGCGGCGGGTGCTGAGCGTGGCGGAATGGGACACGGAAGCCGATGATGTAGGCGGGGGGCTGGCCGCCGCCGGTCTCGCGCCGGGCGATCGCGTTTTCTTGCCGATCACCAACCAAAACGCGGTGGAAATGGCGATCGCTGTCATCGCGGTTATGCGCGCAGGCGGCATCGCCGTTCCGGTCAATACGCGACTCGCGGATGAAGAATTCGCTGCCTATGCAGCGCTTATCGAGCCGCGGTTCATCATCACCAATGTGGCGGACAAGATCGCCGATCTTGGCGTGGAACGGGTCTGGGCCGTCGAGAACATGCCGCGCGATGTCGCGGCGCTGCCCGATCAATCCAAGTTGGACCCTGCGGCAGAAGCGCTCATTCTTGGAACGTCGGGTACAACCGGCGCAATCAAGGGCGTCGTTGTCAGCCATTCCGATCTCGCTGCGCGTCTCGGGGACGGTTCGCGCGTCGATCGGCACGCGAACTCAACTCTGCACGCGCTGCCGTTCACGGGCTCGGGAGGCATGCTCGGCGAATGCCTCTTGCCCATCCGCGCCGGCGCGACTTGTTATACGCAGCCCTCCTTCGATCCGGGCGGCTTTCTGGAACTTGTAGCGGCTAAGCGGCCGACAACGGTTTATTTCGTTCCCTCGATGCTCCGTCTCGTGCTCGACCATCCTGACGCGGCGAAGTCCGATTTCTCCAGCGTGCGCTACGTGCTGACGGGCACTGCGCCTTTGCCGCAAGATTCGGTTATTCGCGCGCTGAAGCTTTGGCCGCACGTCACGCTGAGAAATTCCTATGGCATGTCGGAAGGCGGCGCTGGCGCTTCGACGCGCACGAACGCGACGGTGCTGAAGGCTGGATGCGTCGGCAAGATGCCACCGCACATGCAGATCCGCGACAAGAGCGGAAACCGGGCGCCAAATGGCGTCACCGGCGAGATCTACGGCCGCCAGCAGCATCCGCGCCGATATTGGCGCGACGAGGCAGCGACGCGGCAAAGCTGGGTCGGCGGATGGACGCGCACCGGCGATCTCGGCTATGTCGACGCCGAAGGTGATCTGATCATCTCCGGACGCTCGAAAGACCTGATTATTCGTGGCGGCTACAACATCACGCCGATCGAAATCGAAAACGTGCTGCACGACCATCCATCCGTGAAAGATGCCGCCGTGATCGGCATCGCGCATGATATTCTGGGCGAGGACATCGCCGCCGCCCTGGTCCTCGTCGATGGCGCCAAAGCCACGGTGGAAGAGATGCAATCGTGGTGCCGTGACCGCCTGGCCGACAACAAAGTGCCGCGCACGATCGTGTTTTTCGATGCGCTGCCGCTCAATCAGAACGCAAAAGTGCTGAAGCGGGATTTGAAGCCGGTTTTGGAGCGCGCCGCCGAGGAGCGTCGCGACGCGGCGCGCGTTTAGGCCGCCACGATCGCTTTTCGCGCGACGAGTTCGGCGATTTGTCGTCGTCGAATCCCAGTGATTTCAGGATTTCCCTGGTGTGCTCGCCGAGGATGGACGGCGCGCGCTCGAACGCGAGCTGTTGACCCTCAAAGTTCCAGAACGCGCCAGGCTGTTCGAGGCGTCCATATTTGGCGTGCTGCGTCGAAATCGCCAACCCGATCTCCTGATTGGCGATGTTGTCGAAGAAGGCGGCGCCTTGGTTGAGCCTCGCGCGCACGCTCAAGGCGCCGCTCGCGCGCGCCGCCGTCACCGCCTCCGCGGCCGGCATCGCCGCGAAACGCGCTTCGAGCGCGCCTTGATCGCCGTCGCCAAAGGTTTGACGCAGTGTAGCGAGCGCCTGATCATCCGCCTGCAAAACAATCCAGCCGTCGGCGGCGCGGTAGAGCCGGTCGCCCGGGCCAACGCCGAGCTGATCGCTGTCGAGCCGCGCAAACGGTGTCAGTGCGCCATGTTCGCCCACCAGAGTTTCGCTGATTGTGAAAAGCGATGCGCCTAGCAGCGAAGCGGAAACGAATTGCCCTTGCCCTGTGCGCTCGCGTTCGATGAGACCAAGCAGCGTCGCATAGAGTGATGCAAGCGCGCCTTGATGATCCATCATGCCGAAGCGATGCCAGATCGGCGGATTGCCTAGACCGGCGCCCTCATATTCCCAACCGCTGCAAGCTTGGAACAATTGATCATAGCCTGGCCAGTCCTTACGCGGTCCGCGCGTGCCGTAGGAGCTGACATGGCAATAAACAATGCGCGGGTTGATCTTTCGCAACGATTCGTAGTCTAGCCCGAGCCGCGTCGCAGCGGGCATGCGCAAATTGTGGTGCACGACATCGGCTTGGACGACCAGTCTCTCTACGATCTCGCGCGTCGTGGGATCTTTGAGTTCTGCGGCGATGCTGCGTTTGTTGCGCTGACAGGCCAAGAAGGCGAACTCAGCCCAGCGCATCTGATCGCCGGCGACGGATTCCAGTTTGATCACGTCCGCGCCGAGATCGCCCATCAGCATCGGCGCTAGCGGGCCGGCGAGGAAATTGCCGAAGTCAACGACCTTGAGGCCCTCTAGCGGCCGCTTCGCCCGCTTGGCGCCGTGTCCGCACGCTCGCGGGGACCATGCCGAGAGCAACCCAACCGCATTTCTCCCGAGCGCGGGAGCAGAACCGCGCACTTGCGCAGGCGGCGTTACTGTGAACGGATGCCCGGGCTGGCGCGAGCGGCCGAACTGCAAATCCTCGACCTCGATCACGTAATTGTTCGCCTCTGCCTGTTCGTCGAAATAGAGTTCGCCCATCGGCATGGCCGGCTGCACCGAGATGTCGGCTGCCCACAAATCCGGAAGCCATTCCGTGCTCGGTAGGGCTTTCAGAATGGCGGCGTTTGCGCCCCAATTGGGGAACATCTGGGATTGCGGGCCGGCGGCTTCGTTCAGCTCTTTGACCTTTTCGGGGCCAAGCGCCGCCAAAGCGGCCTTCATCAATGGCGATTCGTCCGGCGCCTTCATGAGATGGAGCCATACGCCGTCGGCGCATTCCGCTAACGACGGGCGTGAGCGCTTGTTCGCCGCCGCAGCGAGCCCCGGGCACGGCGTTTCGGCGCGCTGCCACAACATCATCAGCGGCAGCAGCGCGCCTTGCAGCAGACTTGTGTGCACCGCGCCGGTCTTGCCGCCGCGGCGTGCGTTTAGGATTTGCGTAACGACCCCAATTGCCGCGAGCCATGCGGCGCACCAGGAGCCGAGTGGGAATCGAAGATAGATGGGGCCTTCGCGATTAACCGCAGCCTGTTCGTCACAGATGCCCGCGGCGCCCAGAACAAGGGCGTCATTTGCATCGAGCTCCTCGTCATCATGTCCCGCCGGGCAGCCAGAGACGCCGCACACGATGAGATTGGGCGCCATGCCGCGCAATGTGTCGTCCCTCAGACCCTGCGCTTCCGCAGCCGGTGGACTCAAATCGTGGAGGAGTACGTCGGCGCGCGTTAGCAACGCGTCGAACGTGGATCTCTGCGTTTCGAGATCGATCGTCACGCTCGTCTTCGAGCGGTTCCAGATCGCAAACGGCGCCGTGCCGCGCAGCCGCGCGCCGCTCGGCGGTTCGAGCTTAACGACTTCCGCGCCCGCCTCGGCAAGCAGCAGCCCGGCGACCGAGCCTGCAAGACCCTCGGCCATGTCGAGGACACGAACGCCCGACAGGACGCCATCAGTCATGACTTTCTCCTGTGTTGTGTCGCCATTTCTCCCGTTGTTGTGTCGTCATAGATAACTAGGTTATCCTTATCGGGTCGCGCGCGCGGCGCCAAGCGCCGTTGATTGAGGACGTTCGACAGCGAAGCGAGGGACGACGGCGCGTGCACTATTTGTCCGAACAGCTCCGAGGCGTGATCGCGCTCGATCACGAGCGGGAGGCGTTCGTTTCGCGTAGCGGATCAAGGACTTGGGGCGAAGTTCGCGGGATATCCGAGGCGCTCGATCGACGCCACGGCGATGCAGGGCTTGGGCCGGGAACGCCCGTCGGCGTTCTCTTGCGTACGCGCGCCGACCATGCCGCTGCTTTGATCGGCGTGTTTGCCGGCGCCCGCTGCGCCGTCACGCTCAACCCGATTATCCCGGACGCTAAGCTCGCGGCGGATATCCTGCAGCTACGGCCGCCGGCGATCGCGGCCGGCGCCGAGGACTGGAATCGCAGCGCGTTTCGCGGCGCGGCGAAGGCGGTGGGCGCCATCGGGCTTGTGCTCACCGGCGATCCTGCCGCGCCCGTCGCGCTGATCGAGGGATTGGAGAAATTGGGGCAAGGGTCATTTGCGGGACCGGCTCAGGACGTCGCCGTGCTCATGTTGACATCTGGAACGACGGGCGAGCCAAAACGCGCCCCGCTCGGCTATTCGCAACTGGAAACACAACTCAAGCGCGCTGCGCGCGCAGACGACACGCGATCGGACGATGAGCAGCCCCGGCTTCGTGACGGCGTGAGCATACATCATGCGCCGCTCGTGCATATCAGCGGCGTCTGGGGATTGCTAGCGACCGTGCTTGCAGGCCGCATGAGTTATCTCATCGAGAAATTCAATGTCCAAGAGTGGCGCGACGCCGTCGTCAGGTATCGACCGACGACCGCGGGCGGGCCGCCGGCGATGCTGCGCATGATCTTCGACGCAAACCTTTCGAAGGAGGAAATGTCGTCCATTAACGTCCTGGGCACAGGGACTGCCGCGGTCGAGCCGGATCTCGTGGACGCCTTTCTGGAACGATACGGCATTCCTGTGCTGGCGACCTATGGCGCGACGGAGTTCGCCGGCGGCGTCGCCGGATGGTCGCTTAGGACATTTCAAAAATATTGGCGGACAAAGCGCGGCGCGGCCGGCCGAATGAATCCTGGTTGCGAAGCGCGGATCGTCGATTCGGAGACGGGAGATGTGCTGCCGCTGGGCGCGGAGGGCTTGCTTGAACTCAGGGCGCGCGTCGTCGGCGACGGTCAATCGTGGGTGCGCACCAGCGACTATGCGCGGCTCGATGAGGATCACTTCATTTGGATATTGGGGCGCGCCGACAACGCCATCGTGCGAGGCGGCTTCAAGATCATGCCGGATGAGGTCGTGAGGGCGCTTGAGGCGCACCCAAACGTCAAGGAGGCGAGCGTTGTCGGCTTGCCCGACCTGCGGCTTGGGCATGTTCCGGTCGCCGCTATTGTGCTCCGGGAGGGGCGGGCAGTTCCCTCGGAAGGCGATTTGACGGCCCAAGTCCGCGCCGACATGGCGGCCTATTGCGTGCCCGTGAAATTCAAGTTCGTCGAAGAGCTGCCGCGAACGCCCTCCATGAAAGTGAGCATGCCGGCTGTCCAGGCGCTCTTTTCAGGCGTCGAGCGCACAGATGACGCATCTTTCGCTAGTATACTTGGTGCGACACTTAAGTCATGATGCTATGCACAAGGTATGGGCGGCTGCCATGACGAATTGTGCCGCGCGGGCGCGCGGTGGGCAGGGCGAGACAGGTCAAATGGCCAGCAAGAAGGCGTTTCCAAAGAGCGAAGCGGTAGGGCTCGCTCGTGAAAGCCCGGCAAAGCCGACCCCGGCT
>JBQTJK010000199.1:0-15611 GCA_052387215.1 Caulobacteraceae bacterium | reverse complement strand
CGGCGCCATCCTGTGGTGCGCGGTTTGCCTGCGCCTGAGCGCTGGGGCCGCTGGACGCGCGAGATCGATGCGCGCGCCACGGGCGGACAGACTGTTCTCGCCGGCGCGGACGGGCGGCCTTTGCTCGTGCTCGATCGCGCCGGGCGCGGCAGGGTTGCGCAATTGTGGTCGGATCAGCCGTGGCTGTGGGCGCGCGGTTGGGACGGCGGCGGCCCTCACGGCGAATTGTTGCGGCGGCTCGCGCATTGGCTGATGCAGGAGCCCGAGCTGGAAGACGACAGCCTCACGCTCGATCCCGGGCCGCGCGGCTTGGAGATCGAGCGCTCGACGCTTGGCGATGCGCCCGAGCCGGTGGAGATCATTTCGCCCAGCGGGCAGCGATCGACGGCGTTGCTCGGTGAAGCCGCGCCGGGTTTGTATAGCGGCGAAGCGCCAGCAACGGAGCAAGGCTTGTACGAAGCGCGCAGCGGAGACTTGCGCGCGTTCGCCGCCGTCGGTCCGCTCAATCCGCGCGAAGCGGGCGCGCTCGCCGCCAACCCGGAGATCCTGCGCCCGTTCGCGAACGCCACAGGCGGCAGCGTGTTCATGACCGGCGAAGACGCACGCCGTTTGCCGGACATCCGGCGCGTCGACCGTGGCGCGCGCGCGAGCGGCGGCGATTGGATCGGCATCGAGCGCAACGGCGCCTATGTCGTGCGCGCTGCGGTGGCCTCGCCGCTCGGGCCCGGTTGGCTGTGGGCGTGCGTCGGCCTGGCGCTGCTGATGTGGGGCTGGAGGCGGGAGAGCGCCTGATCTCACAAATCTCGGTTCGTTCCCGACGACTTCGGCATGCGCGAGTGTTAGCGTGGCGCCGAGGGACCGGTCGGAGGGGACGCTTATGCGTAGAACCGTCGTCTTGCTGGCCGCATTGCTGGCGACATCGCTTTTTGCCGCGCAGCCGTCGCGCGCACAGATCATGTGCAGCGACGAATATGTCAGCAGCTTCGACGTTCCACCCGATCCGCACGGCGCCTATCCCGCTTGGACGGCGGGCGACATCGAGTGTCGGCAATGGTTCGTGGTCCCCATAGAGACGCCGCACGGCGAGATTGCGGTCCGCGGCATCGGCGACGTTAGTGTCGCAGCGACACTCCCACCTGGTGGTCTCGCAGCCATCGAAGCCGGCGTCGTTCGAGCGCGCGAACGCATGACTGGTCTTGGCGAGTACCGCCTCCACGACACCGCCATCCTGATCTCGCGCGCGCGATCCTCGCCGACCGAGCCGCAGCCGCGCTTCGGCTATTCCGACGCCTGGACCGTGCCTGGCGCGAGTGCCGACCGCACAACCGAATGTCACATCACGCTGTTCATCCAGACCGACTACAGCACCGAGGAGATCTACTACGTCGTCGCCCACGAATTGTTTCACTGCATTCAGAAGGCGACCTTGAGCTCGCTAATTGTTCGCAGCCAGAACAGCACCGGCGCTTGGTGGAGCGAAGGTTCGGCCGAGTGGTTTGCGGCCTGGACGGCGGGGGCGCAGTCGCGTTGGGATCGCGCTGCGCCCTTCGACCGCGCAATCGCCGAGCACATGCCGATCCATGGCATGTCGTACAAGGCGGCGATTTTCTTCTACTGGCTGCACGAGACGCACGGCGGCGCCAGCGAAATCCTGCCATTCCTGCGGCAGATGTCGCCGGGGATCGACATGAATTCGCAAGAGCTGGCGATGCAGCGCGTGCTGACGCCGGAACAATGGCTGGCGTTCGCGCAGGCATATGATGATCGCGAGATCAACTATCCCGGCGGCGGTCGGGTAGGTTTCGGCCAGCGTCTGGAAGGCGAAACCTGGCCGGTGGAGGCGACCTCCAGTCACTCGCGGCTCCTCAAGTCTTACGTCATCGGCGTCGGCTGGGCCGACTACGCCTGCGGCCGCTGGGCCAACACAGTAACGGAAGCGAATATCGGCGTGCAGCCCGAGCATCAGGACAGCTGGACGCGCTGGCCCGGCGAGATCGACACGCGTGACAGCGCCGGCGCAGGGCGACGCTATCGAATGGTTGGACTGATCACCGAGCCCGGCCGCGAAGTCGAGTTCACGCTCGAAGCGGAACGCCGCGAAGCCTGCAGTGCGTGTCTGACGCGCTCGGTCGTTGACCGCTGTGTCGTCGGCCGCTGGCGCCAGACCGGCGGCGGGCCGTTGGAATATCTTCGCTCGCGCGGCGTGCCGATCACCATCGCGAACCAGACCGAACTCGTCATCACCTTGAATGACGACGGCACGTTCTCGACCAACGCCATCAACACCGACGTGGAGATGGAGCAGACCATGCCGCGCGGGCGTACATTGCGTTCGACCGGCATCGGCCAGACCAGCGCCGTCTCCGGGCGCTGGTCGGCGGAGGACGGTGAACTGCTCGGCTGCATTGACAGCGGCGGCATCCCGGAAGGCATGACTTATTTCGAAGCGGCCGGACAGACGCGCATGTCGCCCTGGAGCGGCGGCGTGGCCGGCACGGGAGGAGCGACCACCTACACGTGCTCCGACAGCACGTTCACGACCTCCTCGCCGACGGCGCACGGGCCGATGAACTACGAGTTCACGCGCGAGACCCCGCCACCTCGAAGGCGCTAGCGCGTTGGCGCGCGCAGTTTGCCGTGCACCTTGTCCAGACCACCCGGCCGTAGCTCGAGCCAGAGCAGACGCGCCGGGTCGACGGGACCCGGGAGCGTGACGCGGTCTTTCGCGACGATGTGAAAACCGAGCGGGCGGAAGAAGCGTTCGGCGCCGACGACGATGACTGCAGCGCCGCCTCTGGCGCGGCAGGCAGCGACCGCATCGCGCACGAGCATGAGGCCGAGGCCGGCGGATTGTTCACCGGGATCGACGGCGAGCGGACCTAGAAAGAAACACGGCGCGCCCGCTTCGACGCGCCAGATACGGCAGACGCCAACGGGTTCGCCTGAGTCGTTGAGCGCGACGCGCGTCAGCGAGGGCTCGAGCACCGCGCCGCGCTCACGCACGCGCTCGCTCGTCTTGGCGTATCGGCCGGGACCGAAGCCGCGGGCGAGGACGCGCTCAATCGCGTCGCGGTGCTCGGGCTTCTCGGCGGTGATGGTGTGAGCCATTTGAGGCGCCGCGCTTAGGGCGGCGCGGCCATGGCGTCAATCGCGCGAGCCTGACGAACTGACTTATTGCAGGCGCGGGCGCAGGCGGTCCATAAGCGCGCGCTTGGCGTCCCTGCGCATCCCCTCTCTCGACATTTTCCGTCATCGGCTATTCGCCCAATTCTGGGTGGGGCGCTGGTGCGCGACGCTCGCCATCCAGATGCAGACGACGGCTATGTTCTGGCAGGTCTACGACGCCTCGCGCGCGCACGGACAGTCGATCGCAGAGGCATCGTTCGTGCTGGGTCTTGTCGGGCTGGCGCAATTCCTGCCGCTGCTGGCTCTGTCGCTCTTCGGCGGCCAGGCGGCAGATCGCTACAACCGGCGGCTCATCCTGTTTGCCTGCATTTCGTTCAAGGCGGTGATCGCGCTTTCGCTCGCCATCGCCTCGCAACTGGGGCCGGCGATCGTAATACCGGCGGTGTTCGCCGCCGCGATCGCTGCCGGGGCGACGAACGCGTTCATGCCGCCGGCGGCGAGCGCGCTTTTGCCGATGCTGCTGCCGCGCGACGAGCTGCCGCAGGGCATCGCCTGGTCTTCGCTCGCGTTCCAATCGGCGCTGATCATCGGTCCGGCAGTCGGCGGCGTGCTCTACGCCTTCGGCGCCGCTGTGCCCTATCTCAGCACGTTTGTCCTGTTGATTTTCTCGGCGGGATTGATGTTCGCGTTGAGAACGCCGCCGCAAGAACCGGTGAAGGATGCACGCACCGTCGGCATGATCGTCGAAGGACTTCGCTACGTGTGGAGCAACAAGATCGTCTTGGGCGCGATTTCGCTGGACCTGGTGGTGGTTCTGCTCGCGGGAGCGGTTGCGCTGCTGCCCGTGTTCGCGCGCGATATTTTGCATGCCGGTCCGAGCGAGCTTGGAATTCTACGTTCTGCGATGGGCGTCGGCGCGGCGGCCGTTGCGCTGTGGCTTGCGGTGAATCCTCTGCGCCGGAGGATCGGGATGTGGATGTTCGCGTCAACGATCGCGTTCGGGGTAGCCACGATCGTGTTTGGGCGCTCAGAGTACCTGTGGCTCACGGCGGCTGCGCTCGTTGTCGCGGGCGGCGTGGACATGATTTCGGTGTACGTGCGGCAAAGCCTGATTCAGCTAGCGACGCCCGACGCAATGCGCGGACGCGTCGCTGCGGTGAGCTTCGTCTTCATTTCCGCATCGAACGAGCTTGGCGACTTTGAAGCGGGATTGATGGCGCGCATTTTCGGGCCGGTGCTCGCCGTCACGATTGGCGGCGCCGGCGCGATCGCAGCGTCGCTATGGTGGATGAAGCTGTTCCCCGATCTCGCGAAGGCGGACGGATTTGAGCCGCAATCGCTTCCCCCTGCCGCGCAAAACGCGGTAAGCGTCGCGCAAGAAACGGAGAAGGCGTGATGGGCATCCTGAGCGGCAAGGTCGTGGTTGTCACTGGCGGCGGCAACGGCATCGGCAAGGAATGCGCGCTGCTGGCGGGACGCGAAGGCGCTTCGGTGCTGGTGAACGATCTTGGCGGCGGATTGAAAGGCGAGGACGCCGGTTCGGCCGGGCCGGCCGAACAGGTGGCGCAGGAAATCCGCGCGGCGGGCGGCAAGGCGATCTCCAATTCCGACAGCGTCAGCGATTACGACGCGGTTGTCGCCATGATGGATCAGGCGAAGAAGGAATTCGGCGGCCTGCACGCGGTGATCAATCCGGCCGGGATCCTGCGCGACGGCATGTTCCACAAAATGCCTCCCGAGGATTGGAAAGCGGTGATCGACGTCCACCTGCATGGCGCCTTCAACGTTTGCCGCGCTTCAATCGAGCATTTACGCGAGCAGCAGGATGGGTCGTACGTGCTGTTCACGTCGACCTCGGGACTGATCGGCAACATCGGCCAGGCTAATTACGCGGCAGCAAAACTCGGCGTGATGGGCCTTTCGCGCATCGTCGCCATGGAGGGGCTGCAGAAAAACGTCCGCTCCAACATCATCGCGCCGTTCGCGTGGACACGCATGATTGCGTCCATCCCGGTCAAGGATGAAGCGAGCGCGCAGCGGGTCGAGCGGATCAAGCAAAACATGCGCGCCGACCAAGTGGCGCAACTCGCGGTAGCACTCTGCGCCGATGGCGCGAAGGACACTACCGGCCAAGTCTTCGCCGTGCGCGGTAACGAAGTCTTCCTGTTCAACCAGCCGCGGCCAGTGCGGGCGCTCGGGCGGCTCGACGGCTGGACGCCGCAGACCCTGCTCGATCAGGCGCTGCCAGCGCTGAAGGCGAGCTACACCGATGCCGGCGCCAGCGCTTCGGTATTTCCCTACGATCCGGTGTGATGGAGGCGCCCATGCGCTCGGTCCTGCTTGCTCTCGTGCTCCTCGGCGCATGCGCGCAGACGCCGGCCGCGCCGCCCGAAACGCCCGCCGCCATCCTCCTTTCCGGGACGAAGTGGCAGCGCGTCGACGATGAGAACGCCAACCCACACGGGGCCACGCTGGAGTTCACCGAACGCGGCGCGTCCGGCCATACCGGCTGCAATCGCTGGTTCACGGCGGTGACGCAGGACGGCGAGGCGCTGAGCTTCGGCAATATCGGCATGACCCGCATGGCCTGCCAAACCGAGATACAGGCGGCAACCGAGCGAAGCTTTCTCGCCGCGCTACGCGCCACGCGCTACGCGCACTACGATCAGGACGCGCTGGTGCTGTTGGACGCCCGGCGGGACCAGGTCGCGCGCTTTGTAAGTACGCAATGAGCAACTATGGAGTCGTTGCCGCCGCCGTCGGTACTTGACGCGGGCAACGGTCGGTATCGCGCTCGCCAAGGCAATGCTCCACCGTTGGCGCATTGGCGCCGGGCGCGAACACAACGAGCCACTTTTCATTGGGGTCCATCCGCGTGGCGCTGATCGCGGGGCCGCACTGAACGGTGAACGCCGCCGAGCCCGCGTGGGGCGCGTAGATGCTGTCGGGCGCGATGTTCTCGGGCAAGTCGATGCGTTCGGCCCCCCGCACGGAGGCGCATGGCGGTGTCGCTTCCGGATGCGCCTGTTGGTAGGTCACGAGTTGTTGGTAGGCGAACACCGGCTGCTGCTCGGCCGGCAGCGCATTGACCTGATCGTACATCGTTTGCGGTGCTGCCGGCGCTTCCTCAGTGGTGGCGGCCGGCGGGTTGCAGGCGGCGAGCAGCAGCGCCGCGCCGGCGGCGAGATAAACGCGGATCATGATGTCCCTCCCTGTTGCCGCTGTTGCACCCCGGGCCGCACATTCGTCAAGCTTCTCGTGGTGTCAGGCTTGTGCCTTGAGGATGAAATGCGGCGGGCCACATTGATCGGCGAAGGGTAGGCCATGATTGAGAAACGCCCGTTCGAGAGCCTCGGCCGATTCGACGCTGACTGGCTGGCCGCACGCTATCATTTCAGCTTTTCCGGCTACCATGACCCGAACCGCGTGCAGTGGGGCGTGCTGCGCGTTTGGAACGACGACACGATCCAGGCCAAGACCGGCTTTCCGCCGCATCCCCATTCGGACATGGAAATCATAACCTACGTCCGTACCGGCGCGATTACACATCAGGACTCGATGGGTAACAAAGGCCGCACCGAAGCCGGCGACGTGCAGGTGATGAGCGCCGGTTCGGGCGTAACGCACGCCGAATACAATCTCGAAGACGAGGCCACGACGCTTTATCAGATCTGGATCATTCCAAAGGAGCGCGGCGGCGAGCCGTATTGGGGCGCGGCCAAGTTTCCGAAGGAAGAGCGCGCGGGCTCGCTGGTGACGCTGGCTTCTGGTTTTGTGGACGACCAGGCGGCGGGCGCGCTGCCAATCCGGCAAGACGCGCGCTTGCTTGCGGCGACGCTGAAGAGCGGCCAAAGCGTCAACTACGATCTTGCCGGCGGGCGCCACGGCTATCTCGCTCTGGCCAAAGGAGCAGCGCGGTTGAATGGCATTGAACTCGGTCCGCGCGACGGGGCGGCGATCCGCGACGAGGGCGAGCTCAGTATCGAGGCCACCGAGGATGCAGAGATTGTGCTGGTTGACTCACCGTAAACATTGAGCGTAGCGCAAGTTTCAGTTGCCGCCACACTACTGTGGTGCGGCCGGGTTTTCCTTCGCGAAACCTTGGAAATTTACCATCCATTTGCAATTTCGCGCGCTTCTACTGCGGCGGGATTAGTTGCGGGGCGGTTGGTTGACGTCGCTGGGCGACATTCATGTGCTGGTTGTCGACGACAACAAGCAGATGCGCTTCCTCGTGCGCTGCCTGCTCCGCGCCGGCGGCATCACCAAGGTCAGCGAAGCGGAAACTGGTAGAGGCGCATTTGAAACCATGCGCGCGCGCCCGGTCGATCTCATCATCGTCGATTGGAAAATGGCGCCTGTAGACGGCATCGCGTTCACTAAGATGGCGCGTCGCAATCAAGAGAGCCCCAATCCCTACATACCAATTCTAATGCTGACAGCGCACACCGAAACGTCGCGGGTGACGGCGGCGCGCGATGCAGGCGTCAGCGGGTTCGTCAAGAAGCCGATCAGCGCGCGCCTATTGTTCGATCGCATTTCCAGTGTACTGACCGACATGCGGCTGTTCGTACGCAGCCCGGAATTCGTCGGTCCCGATCGCCGACGTGGTCAAGACCCGACATATGCCGGCCCCTTCCGGCGTGAGACGGACCAGGGCGCTACTCAAAAGAGCGAAACCGTAGATGTCGATGATGTTCGCTGGAGCGCCTAGTGCAGCGGATTTGAAATTCGCCTCTCGTTGATGGCAGCCGCCGAGCGAATTTCATATCCGAATCCGCACTAGAGACCTTTGATTCGAATGTCCCTTTGAACTTGGAATTCGATGATCGAATGATCCCAGCCGTGGATCGAATTTCAAGTCCGGGACATTCGCGCTGCAGCGTCCGCTTGCCAATGCCGCCGCGCACGAGCAGGTTTGCGTGCCTAGGTCGGTGGGGAGTGACATGATCCGCGTCCTCGCAGCACTGCTGTTCGTCATACCGCTCGCCTCATGCCTTGCGGGCGCGGCCATTGGCGCCACCGGCGCGGTCATCGGCGCCGCCGTCGGCGTGACTGGCGCGGTCGTCGGCACAACTGTGAAAGTGACGGGCGCCGCCGTCGATGCGGTCATCCCGGACGGCGATGATGAGAACGACGGCGAGGAAAACGACGACCGTTGACGCGCGCGTGGTGACGGCTCCGTGAGGTGACGGGAACGTGAATGGCGCTCGCGCCGATCGTGGGCATATTCTGAGTCGGAAACGCTGGGAGCGTCACATGCGTGTTCGTTACCTTCTCGCAGCCGCCGCGATGCTTGCGATCGCGACGCCGGCGTTCGCGCAGACGATGCCGGTCTCGTTCTCTCCAGAATTCCAAGAGTCGCTCGAAGAGAATCTGGGCGCACGTGAAGGCGAAATCCTGCGAGCAGCCGTGGTTCGGGCAATCGATCGGGAACTTGCGCTTCGGGGCGTGTCCAATGCTGAGGGCATTGATGTGACGATCGTCGACGCCGAGCCGAACCGGCCGACGTTGCAGCAGATGAGTGAACGCCCGGGCCTCGACTTCAGCAGCATTTCTATCGGCGGCGCTGAACTTCGCGCCACCTTGCCAAGCGGTGAGGTCGTCACCCACCGCCGCTACAATCAGTCGCTCGCCGATGTCGTCGGCGTCGCCTCGACATGGAGCGAAGCGCGCCGCGCCATCCGCCAGTTCGCCGTGAAAGTTGCCGACGCCTATATCGCCAGCCCGCGATAAGTCGGCCAGCGCTAGGGCGGGCCTCGGCCCCTTTCCCCGTTCGCCCCGCCCGCCCTGGCGCACCTCGTTTTTCAGCGCACGCCAATTATCTTGTGAGTCTGCAAGCTCAAGCGCCATTGGGGATGCTCGAGGCAGTATGTAATCGCGGCTTGGGTATTCGCTTCGCGCGCAACGCTGTCCATCGGCGAGAGGAAGAAGTGCTCGAACGGCAAGCCTTCGTACTGCGCCGGATCGGCGCCGGCTTGCGGGTAAACAAGCTTCAGTTCGTCGCCTGAGCGCTGCACGAACTCCGCGCCGGCCTTTGGGCTGATGCAGATCCAATCGACGCCTGGCGGCGCAGGCAGCGTGCCGTTGCTTTCGATTGCGATCTCAAATCCTTGCGCATGCAGAGCCTCGATCAGCGGCGCATCAAGCTGGAGTAAGGGCTCGCCGCCGGTGCAAACGATGTAGCGTGCCCCGCCGCCCGGCCAGAGCGCAACCGCCGCATCAGTCAACGACTCCGCCGACACGAATTTGCCGCCGCCATCGCCGTCAACGCCGACGAAATCCGTGTCGCAGAAATTGCAAGCAGCGGTCTCGCGATCCTGTTCGCGACCGCTCCAGAGGTTGCAGCCGGCGAAGCGCAGAAACACCGCGGCGCGGCCGGCGCGCGCGCCTTCGCCTTGCAGCGTGTAGAACAACTCTTTTACAGAATAGGTCACGCCTGCGCGCTCCCCGACCACTCGCGCCAGCCATTCGCGCGCAATTCGCACGCGGGACAGGCGCCGCAGCCATAACCCCATGCGTGGCGATGCTCGCGATCGCCCTCATAGCAAGTATGGCTGTGTTCGAGAATTGCTTCGATCAGGGCGCGGCCGCCGAGTTCGTGCGCGAGCGCCCAGGTCTGCGCCTTGGTGAGCTGCATCAACGGCGTTTCGATGTGCATCGGAGATGCGAGACCAAGCGAGAGCGCGGTCTGCATCGCATCGAGTGTATTTCGCCGGCAATCGGGATAGCCGGAAAAGTCCGTTTCGCACATGCCGCCGACGAGCGTGTCGGCCCCGCGCCGATAGGCGTGCGCCGCTGCCACGGAGAGGAAGACAAGATTGCGGCCCGGAACGAAGGTCGTCGGCAGTCCGTCTGCCGCCATCTCGATCGCGCGATCGCTGGTGAGAGCACTCTCAGCCAAAGCGCCGTAGCCCGAAAGATCGACGACGACGTCCTCGCCGAGACGATCGCGCCAGGCTTGGTCAAGATCTGCAATCGCAGAGCAGACGACGCCCCGCTGCGCCAGCTCGACCGCATGGCGCTGCCCGTACGCGAAGCCAATCGTTTCCACGCGGCGATAGCGCGTAAGCGCCCAGGCGAGGCACGTGGCCGAATCCTGACCGGCGGAGAGAAGAACGAGAGCAGCAGTCACTTTCCAGCTATAGATGGCCAGGTTGGCAGGTGTGAACTCCGCTCCAGCACAACCAGTGCGAAGGTGGTAATAAATTACCACAATCGTGCACCAGGAGTTCGGCGCGGAAAGGCGGCACGCAGGCGCCGCCTTTCCGTGCCGATAAGCCTGCCCTGACGTGAGTGTGACCGCGCCGCCTCAGGGTTCGTGCGCCATGACGCTGGCGTCAAGTTATGCCGTTCCGACCCGTTGACACTTCTGGGTTTCCTCCCTGCTATGGCCGCCTGGATAGGTAGGGCGCGGGGGGAGCACCCGCTCGTCAGCCCGACCATGCCGATGGTCTGCCGCGGACGCCCATAGAAGGCGGTCTGGGCACTGGGAGGACGGCGATGAGCAAGAAGTCAAATTGGGGTCGGATTCTACTTTCGGGCGCTTCGCTTGCGGCGATGGGCGCGTTTACGCCCGCATTCGCGCAGGACGCCGAGGAAGTCACCGACGAAATCGTCGTCACGGCCACGGGCCGCGCCGCGGCGCTGCAAGACGTCCCGCTGGCGGTGACGGCAGTCGACGCGGACACGCTGGAGAATACTGGCGCCAACGACTTGCGCGACGTGACCCAAGTGGCGCCGTCGCTGACGATGGGCACGGGCCAGTCCAATTCCTCCGGCACCATCGCACGCATCCGCGGTTTGGGAACGGGTTCCGACAACCCGGGTTTCGAAGGCGCGGTCGGCATTTTCGTCGACGGCGTTTATCGCGCCCGCGCTGGCGCGGCGCTGGCCGACCTTCCTGACCTCGAGCGGGTCGAAATACTGCGCGGTCCGCAAGGCACCCTCTTCGGCCGCAACACATCCGCCGGCGCCATCAGCGTCGTGACCGCGGGTCCGGGTTTCGACCCGGGCGTCTACCTCGAAACGACTTTCGGGTTCGACGATCTTGAAGAAGTCGGCGCGCGCGGCGGCATCAATATGCCGGTGGGCGACGCGCTCGCGTTCCGTTTCGACGGTTCTGTCCGCGCGCGCGAGGGCTACATTACCGACCTCATTTCGGGCGACGACATCAACACGACCGATCGCGGCTCGCTGCGCGGTCAGATGATGTGGGACCTCAGCCCAGACGCCTCGTTGCGTGTTATCGTGGACGGGTCGAACACGGGCGAAGTCTGCTGCGGCATCACCCCTCTAGTGTATGGCCCAGCGCAGGGCGTGATCTCGCTGCTCACCGGCGGTCTCGGCACGCCCGCGATCAATACCGAAGCCCGTGGCATGACGGTCACGCCGGGCCGCAGCTACGGTGAAGACACCGACGAATGGGGCATATCTGCGCAGCTGGATTGGGATTTCGGCGGCGTCAACTTCACTTCGATCACCGCCTATCGCGATTGGGAAGCCGTCCGTGACCAGGACATCGACTTCAATCTGATCGACATCGCCTATCGCGACGGGCTCGAAGTCGGCTTCGAGAACTTCACGCAGGAATTCCGTCTGCAAGGCGAGGCCGGTCGCATCAACTGGCTGGTCGGCGCGTTCATCGGCGACGAAACGCTCGACACAACCGACACCATCCGCACCGGCGCGACCGCGAGCCTGTATTCGAACGTGGCGGTTCTCGGCGGCACTGCGGCAGCCGGCGTCTGCCCGGCTGTCGTCCCCGGCGCCGAACTGTACGACTTCACGGCGCAGGAATCGATCTTCCAGTGCGCGGTGACGTTCCTGCCGTTGATTTTCCAGCCAGCGGCGCTGGCAGCGGTCAACAGCGTCAACGGCGGCTACATCTTGCCGTTTGCCAACGGCAACGGCCAGCAGGCCGACAATTGGAACGTTGAGACCCAGAGCTGGTCACTGTTCACGCACAACGAGATCAGCTTCAGCGATCAGCTCATACTCACGCTCGGCCTGCGCTACAACAACGAGAGCAAGGATCTGTCAGCCAACCTGCTGTCGACTGGCGCCAGCTGCACTTCGCTGCAGGCAATGGAAACCGCAACCGACGCGTCGTTCCCGACGCCCGGCGGCGTCGTCAGCTTCCTGGTGGCGAACGGCTTCGCTACGCCGATGAACCTGGCCTGCAACCCCGCGGTCAACACGATCTCCAACGGCTCGTGGACCGGCGATCATGAAGAGGAAGAATGGAGCGGCACGGGTTCGCTCGCCTATCACCTCAACGACGACGTGATGATCTATGGCGGTTACTCGCGCGGCTACAAGGCCGGCGGGTTCAACGTCGACCGCTCAGGCTTCACGGTCTTCCCGTCGACGACCAGTGCGGCGAGCCTGAGCACGACCCAGCTCGAGTTCGATCCGGAATTCACCGACGCTTATGAAATCGGTCTCCGTTCAACCTTGTTCGACGGCACCACCACATTGAACCTGACCGGGTTCTACCAGCAAATCAGCGACTACCAGCTGAACGCGTTCAACGGCTTCAACTTCATCACTCGCAACATCCCGGACGCGATCACACAGGGTGTCGAACTGGAAGTCGCGGCGCGTCCAATGGACAACCTCACCATCAATGGCGGCGTGGTCTACACCGACGCCTATTACGACAGCGAGGTGCGGTTCAATCCAAACACGGCTTGCGTCGCCGGCGTCACCCCGGTGGCTTGCACGGTTTCGCCAACGCCGAACCCGAACGACCCCAACGCGGTGTTCGAAGGCCAGCCGTTCGCATTCGCGCCTGAATGGACCGTCACTGGCGGCATCGCCTATGAGCAGCCGCTCGGCGGCGATCTGCGTGCGCTGTTCTATCTCGACGCGCGTTGGCAGAGCGACTACCGCACGCAAACGCTGGCGCGCGATCCGCTGGGCCGCACCGACAATGAAGGGTACGCCATCCTCAACGGCCGCATCGGCATCGGCCCGGAAAACGAGCGCTGGTCGATCGAGTTCTGGGGCCGCAACCTCACCGACGAGTTCTACTATGTCGGCGCCTTCCAGCCGCCGCTGCAGGACGGCACGTTCGTGATCTACCCGAGTGTGCCGCAGACCTACGGCGTTACGCTGAGAGCGCGCTACTAGGCGGTCTGCGACCCGAACTGAAACGAGCGGCCGGGGCGAAAGCTCCGGCCGCTTTGCTTTCGATGGACGACGGCCTAAGGCAATCGGATGACTGCGCTCTCCGATCTCGACGTGCTGATTGTGGACGACCACGAAGCCACGCGAATGCTGGTGGCGCGCGTGCTTGGCAAAGCCGGCGTCGCAGGCGTGCGGACGGCGGCCAGCGGTATGGAAGCGATGGCGGCGCTCAAAGAACGAAGCGCGACGCTCATCCTGGCCGATCAGAACATGCCCGGCATGGACGGCCTCGCCTTCGTCGCCGCCGTGCGAACGGACGCGAGCTTGGGCGCACCGCGCATCATCATCGTGAGCGGCCATAGTGGCGCGAGCCACGCGGAAGCCGCGCTCGCCGCCGGCGCCGATGCAGTGCTGGAGAAGCCGGCATCGCCCCGCGACCTGCTTACGGCGATCGAGGCACTATTCGCGGTTTAAGCGCAACGTGCCGCGCAGCATCTGCAAGATGATCGAGAAGTCCTTTTGGCCATGCCCGCCCCGGACGAGCTCGTCGTACAGCGCCTCCGCGGCGCCGCCGAGCGGCGTTGGCGCGCCGGTCGCATCGGCCGCTTCTTGCGCCAGCTTCAGATCCTTCAGCATCATTGCGGCGGCGAAGCCGCCTTCGTAGTCGCGGTTCGACGGCGCCGCGGGCAGCGGCCCCGGCCACGGACAATACGAGGTGAGCGACCAGCATTGGCCCGATGCCTTCGAAGCGATGTCAAAGAATTTCTGCGCGTCGAGCCCGAGCGACTCCGCCAGCGCGAACGCTTCGCTCGTGCCGATCATGGAAATGCCCAACAGCATGTTGTTGCAGATCTTCGCCGCTTGCCCCGTGCCGCTGTCGCCGGCGCGGATAATCGCCTTGGCCATAGGCTTCAACGCTTCCTCGAACTCCGGGAAATCCTGCTCGCGGCAACCGACCATGAAGGTGAGCGTGCCGCCCTGCGCCGCGGCGGTGCCGCCGGAGACGGGCGCATCGGCGGAGCGGAAGCCCTGCATCGAAGCATCACGCGAAACGGTGCGCGCGGAGTCGACGTCGATCGTGGAGCAATCGATCAGCAGGGCGTCCTTCGGCGCATTGGGCAGTATCGCTTCCATGTAGACGTCGCGCACGTGGCTCCCGGCGGGCAGCATAGTGATGACGATGTCGGCGTCCTTCACCGCCTCGGCTGCGGACGCGGCAGGCTTCATGCCCTGCTCTTGGGCGCGGTTCATCGCGTCAGCGCTCAGGTCGAAGGCGGCGACCTCGCGGCCTGCCTTGGCCTGATTGGCAGCCATGCCCGAGCCCATGTTGCCGAGGCCGATGAATGCGACGCGGGTCATGGCTGTGCTCCTCAATGTGGACCGCCGGCGCCCTCGCCGGCTGGCGCCGCAGGCGCCTCGTTTGGCGATCACTTAGCCTGAACCAGCGATGCCGGCGAGGGCGCCGGCGGTCCACATTAGAGTGGGCTCCACTCCTCGCCTGCAGGCAACGGCGCGAAGATTTCGTCGAGCATCGCATCGGTGACGCCCGCGAGCGTAGGCGGATCCCAGCGCGGCTTGTTGTCCTTGTCGACGATCAGCGCCCGCACGCCCTCCAGAAAATCGTGGCGCTGCGAGACACGGGCTGCGATGCGATACTCCTGGCGCATCTCGTCGGCGAAGCTTGGCATCGCCGCGCCTTCGCGCAGCTGGCGGAACGCGACCTTCAACGTTTGCGGCGACTTGGTTGCGAGCGCGGCGAACTGCGCCTTGGCCCAGTCGCTGCCGTCAGCATCGAGCGCGGCGAAGATCGCCTCCACGGTGTCGCGTGCGAAGATGCGGTTGATGCGTTCGATGTTTTCCGGCGTGAGTTCGCGCGGGGCGCCAGAGTTGGAGGCGAAGCGTGAAAGCATATGATCGATCTCCCCGCCCCCTTGCGGGGCGGGGTCGGGGGTGGGGGTTACGGCAGTGTCCTCTCCTGAGAGTACGCCGCCCGCACCCCCCTCCCTGCCCTCCCCCGCAAGGGGGGAGGATTGCGTAAGTTCTGCGCGCAAAGCGTCAAGCTTGCTCGCTTCGACGAAGTGCGTTGCAATGCTCGCGACCATGCAATCAGCCGCTTTCAAGCGCGCGCCAGTGAGCGCCAGCCAAATGCCGATCTGGCCCCGCTTGCGCGGCAGATACCAGCCGCCGCCGACATCGGGGAAGAGGCCGATGCCGGTTTCGGGCATGGCGTAGGTTGTGTTTTCGGTCGCAATGCGGAAGCGCGCGGGCATGGAGATGCCGACGCCGCCGCCCATGGCGACGCCATCGATCAGCGCGACGACGGGCTTGGGGTACGTGAACAAGAGGTGGTTGAG
>JBQTJK010000198.1:0-57131 GCA_052387215.1 Caulobacteraceae bacterium | reverse complement strand
GCGCTTTCTACTTCCGCGGTGCCGAGGC
Source organism: Caulobacteraceae bacterium (assembly GCA_052387215.1). Lineage (GTDB taxonomy): Bacteria > Pseudomonadota > Alphaproteobacteria > Caulobacterales > Aquidulcibacteraceae > Vitreimonas. The sequence goes on along the minus strand of JBQTJK010000198.1, from coordinate 57,103 downwards.
GATGGCCGGAGACGTTGAGCACATCGTCAACGCGGCCGGTGATCCAGTAATAGCCATCCTCGTCGCGCCGGCAGCCGTCGCCGGTGAAGTACATGCCGGGATAGGTGCGGAAGTAGGTTTCGAAGAAGCGTTGGTGATCGCCGTAGACGGTGCGCATCTGCCCGGGCCAGGAATCGAGCAGCACGAGATTGCCGCTGGCGGCGCCTGCGAGGAAATCGCCTTTGTCATCCACGAGCGCGGGCTTGATACCGAAGAAGGGGCGCGTCGCGCTGCCTGGCTTCATCGCCGTGGCGCCGGGGAGGTTGGTGATAAGGGCGCCGCCGGTTTCGGTTTGCCACCAGGTGTCGACGACGGGACAACGCGAGTCGCCGACCGTGCGGTAGTACCAGAGCCACGCTTCAGGATTGATCGGTTCGCCGACAGTGCCGATGAGGCGAAGACTGGCGCGCGACGTGCGCTTCACCGGCTCTTCGCCGTCGCGCATCAATGCGCGGATGGCGGTTGGCGCCGTGTAGAAGATGTTGACTTTGTGCTTGTCGATTACGTCCCAGAAACGCGAGACGTTCGGGTAGTTCGGCACGCCTTCGAACATCAGCGTCGTCGCGCCGTTCGCGAGCGGGCCGTAGACGATGTAGGTGTGGCCGGTTACCCAACCGACGTCGGCGGTGCACCAGAAGATGTCGCCATCGTTGTAATCGAACACGTATTGATGCGTCATCGAGGCGTAGACGAGATAGCCGCCAGTGGTGTGCAGCACGCCCTTCGGTTTGCCGGTCGAGCCTGAGGTGTAGAGGATGAAGAGCGGGTCCTCCGCGTTCATCGGCGCCGGTGCGCATTCGGCCGAGACCTCGGCAGCCGCATCCTCATAGACGACATCGCGCCCGTTCTGCATTGGCACGCCGGCGCCAGTGCGGGTGACCACGATAACAGTATCAACGCCGTGCGCGTGCTCGAGCGCCTCGTCGACATTGTGCTTCAGCGGAATGATCTTGCCGCCGCGGACGCCTTCGTCGGCCGTGATGACGACTTTCGACCGGCAATCCTTGATCCGGTTGGCGACGCTCTCGGGGCTGAAGCCGCCGAACACGACGGAATGGATCGCGCCGATGCGGGCGCACGCGAGCATGGCGTACGCCGCTTCCGGGATCATCGGCATGTAGATCGTAACCCGATCGCCTTTCTCTACGCCACGCGCTTTCAGGACGTTGGCGAAGCGGCAGACTTCGTCGTGCAGTTCGCGATAGGAGATGTGGCGTGACTGGTGCGGATCGTCGCCTTCCCAGATGATTGCGACCTGGTCGGCGCGCTCTTGCAAATGCCGGTCGATGCAATTGGTCGAGACGTTGAGGACGCCGTCCTCGTACCAGCGGATGTGGAAGTCGCGCTCGTTGAAGCTCGTGTCCTTCACCTTGGTGTAAGGCTTGATCCAGTCGAGCCGCTGGCCATGCACACCCCAGAACGCTTCCGGGTCGGCGAGCGCGGCGGCGTGCATGGATCGGTACTTCACGTCGTCGACGTAAGCGCGCTCCTCCCACTCCTTGGGCACAGGGATGACGACGGAATCGGACATGAGCATTTCCTCTTGCTGCCGACATCAAGCACGGCCGGGCGGCGGCGGGAAAGCGCCCGCGCGTGGCAAGCTTGCTGAATCGTAGGAAAGGAGGCCGAAACTCGGACGTATTTTGCGCCGTTGGTGAAACGGGCCGGGGTGGGTTCGCCTTGGAGGGACCCCTATGAAACGCACGCTTGTGCTGGCGGGCGCCGCCTTTCTGATCGCCGCGCCGATCGCCATCGCCCAGACCACGACGCCGCCGAACCAACCGGAGAACACAACGCCCGCGCCAACGCCACCGGTTACGCCGCCCGCAGCGACGACGACCGATCCGGCGCCGCCGACTCCGATGCCATCTCCTTCGGCGCCGACCGCGCCCACGCCGTCAACAGGGTCCGCTTCCGCCCCGGCGAATGACTCGCCGCCGCAAGGTTGCCGCACGCGCAAGGCGGCAGGCGAAGCCTGCGCCTGCCTGTCCGATACAAGCCGCATCGGCACGTCGACGCCGCATCCGGACGGGCATAACGTGTGTGTGCGACCTGAGTGATGTGAGCAGTGCACATTGCTAGTGCGCAACACTGGCCGCGCGCCTGAACACAGTGCGGATGGTGAAGTTGCTCACCAATCGCCGCACACCGGGCAGGCGTGACAGCGTTTCGCGATGAACGCGTTCGTAGCTGTCGTCATCAGCGATGACGATGCGCAGCAGGTAATCGCTTTCGCCGGTCATCAGGTGGCAATCCTGGACTTCGTGGCACTTGGCGACGCCGCGCTCGAACGCGGCCATGGTTTCGCTCTTTTGGTTGTCGAGCGTCACCGCGACGAACACGGTGGCGCTGCGGCCGAGCGCTTTCTCCGAGAGGATCGCGGCATAGCCCTCAATCACGCCAGCCGCCTCCATCGCTTTGACGCGCCGGTGACAGGCGGAAGGCGAAAGGCCGACGCGCTCCGAGAGCGCTGCGGCCGTGAGCACGCCGTCGCGTTCGAGCTCGATCAGGATCCTGTGGTCGAAATCGTCGAGCTGGACGGGAGAATCTTTCGGCATTCGGCTCTTCGCGCTGCGGAATAGGCGTAGTGAACCCGAAGAATAGCGAAATATCCAAGAAAATGCACGGAGTTTGCGATATTTGAGCGCGCAAACACAGAGGGCCTCAGGAGGAAACCATGCGCGTCGGCAGTCCGAAGGAAATCAAGGTCCATGAATATCGCGTCGGCCTGACGCCCGAGAGCGCGGCCGAACTGGTGCGCGCGGGACACGAGGTTTTCCTCGAGACCAAGGCCGGCGAGGGCATCGGCGCGCCGGACCATGTCTACGAAAAGGCGGGGGTGAAGATCCTGCCGAACGCGGATGCGGTGTTCGCGGAATCGGAAATGATCGTGAAGGTGAAGGAGCCGCAGCCGGTCGAGATCGCGCGGCTGAAGCCGAAACATACGCTCTTCACCTATCTCCACCTCGCGCCCGATCCGGAGCAGGCCGAAGAGCTGATGAAGTCCGGCGCCACTTGCATCGCGTATGAGACGGTGACGGACAAGGATGGCCGTCTGCCGCTGTTGAAGCCCATGAGCGAAGTCGCGGGGCGCATGTCGATCCAGGTCGGCGCGCATTATCTCGAGAAGGCGAACGGCGGCCGCGGCGTGCTGATGGGCGGTGTGCCGGGCGTTAGGCCCGCCGACGTCGTGATCCTCGGCGCGGGCGTCGCCGGATATAACGCCGCGCAGATCGCTGTCGGCATGCGCGCGCGCGTTACGGTGTTCGACAAAAACCCAACGCGCTTGGAAGAACTTGACCGCGAATTCAACGGCCGCCTGGAAACGGTCTATTCCACTAGCGCCGCGGTTGCCGAGGCGATCAAGGAAGCCGATGTCGTCGTCGGCGCGGTGCTGATCGCGGGCGCGGCGGCGCCGAAACTGATCACGCGCCCGATGCTGAAGACGATGCGTCCGGGCTCGGTGCTGGTGGATATCTCCATAGACCAGGGCGGTTGCTTCGAAACCTCCAAACCGACCACCCATTCCGATCCGGTGTTCACGGTCGACGGCATCGTCCATTATTGCGTCGCTAACATGCCGGGCGCGGTGGCGCGCACAAGCGCGTTTGCGCTCAACAATGCGACGCTGCCGTTTACGCTGGCGCTGGCCAACAGAGGCTACAAGAAAGCGCTGCAAGACGATCCGCATCTGGCCAAAGGCCTCAATGTCTACGAAGGCGCGATCGCGCATGAGGCGGTGGCGAAGGATCTGGGCAAGCCGTTCAAGCGGCCGAGCTGGTTGGGCTAGGACGGAACGAGGCGGTGAAGAAGGCTTTGTGCGGCACGGTGTAATCCGTGTACGAGCCGCCGATCGAGATTTCGCCGACGATGTCGCCGGCGTCGTTGATGCCCAGCGGCAGCGTGTCTTGAGCGCCGGGCGCGTCGATGGCGCGGAACGCGCCTTCGCGCCAGACGAAGCCGTGCATGCGGTCGTCGGCGCCGGCCCAGCCGCCGACCACCACGCCGGCATTGTTGATGCCGCCTGCCATAGTGGACACCGCGCCGGGATGCTCGAGCACAGTCATCTCGCCCGCCGCGTTGCGGAGGAAGCCGTGGCGCACGCCACCTGCGTCCTCGTAATAGCCGACAGCTGTGCCAGCGTCGTTGATGCCGCGTGCGCTGGCGCGAGCTGCGCCAGGGAAGGTGAGTTCGGTAAACACGCCGCCGATGCGCACGAACGCATGCGTAACCCGGCTTGCGTCGGTGAACTCGCCAGCGAGGTCGGCGCTGTTGTTGAGGCCGCGGATCACCGTTCCATCGGCGCTCGGGTAGGTCACGGGCGTGTAGGCCGCGCCGTCCCAGAGATAAGAGCTGCGGCCATCATAGCTGATGGCGACGAGACCGGCGTCGTTGATGCCGAACGCGCGGCGGTCGCGCGTGGACGAAGGCGGATCGATCGTGGAGACAACGTCCGCACGCGAAAGCAGGGCGTGAGCCGTGTTGGGATCGTCCGTCTCCTGGTAATAGCCGACGATGTCGCCCGCGGCGTTGATGTCGCGGAAGCCGGCGATGGGCGCTCCGGGGTGTTCGTAGAACGTGAATTCGGCCGCCGGCGTCGGAATGGGCAGGGGAACCACGCGGCGGTTCGCAGCCCAAAACGCGGCCAACGCGGCGACTATCAGCAGCACCACCAGAGCGGGGATGCGCAGCATCGCGGCATCGGACGCCAATGCCGGCGGCGGGTCAAGACGCCGCGAGGCCGCCAACAGCTAGATCGACGTGGATCGAGCAAAGACGCCCAGCTCACTGTTAAAGCGTGCCGCGTCCTCCAGGAATGGCGCGTGTCCAACGCCGGGATAGGCAGACATTTCGCTGTTCGGCGCCGCTGAAGCTATGAGCTTCGCCATCGCCGGCGTGACGACCTCGTCGGCTTCGCCGTACGTCACAAGGATGGGCTTGCGCAGACGAGCATACTCGGCGGTGAAATCCTCTTCGCGGCTGATGAGGTGGGCGCGGACACGCGGGTGAACCAGCATGTTCCATCCCATTGCCAATTCCATGCCTTCCGCGGGCAGCGGTTTCTTGACCGCGCGGTGTAGAAAAGCGCGGATCGCATCCAACGCAACGGCCTGATCTTCGGAGCAGGCTGGCGGCGCATATTCCAGAAATCCTGGTCCAATGTATTCGCCGAACCATGCGGGGCCAATGCCGATCGCCCCGCACGCGAGGTTCACGCCCGAGATGGCGTCGTCGCCGTTTCTGCGGAGGTAGTCGCCGATGATGAAGCCGCCATAGGACCAGCCCACCAGCAGCGGTCGATGGAGCTTAAGCGCCGAAATGACGTTACCAATGTCATCGGCCCAAAGTTCGCCGCGTGTGTAGGCTTCGGCGGCGAGCGGCGCTTCGGATTGTCCGTGGCCGCGGAGGTCAAGCGCGACGAGGCGAAACTGGTCGCTGAGTGCGCTTCCGAATTGTTGGCTCCAGCACAAATGATGCTGTGACCAGCCGTGGATGAATAGAATTGGCGGCGCATCCGCCGGTCCCCATTCGCGGACGTGGAGCTTGAGTCCGCCGCCGCCTGCCACCGTATGCGTTCGCATCGGTTCCTCCGTGAAAGGAAGCTTCCTGAGCGCTCGAGCTGACCGTAGCCGCACGAGCCGGCAATGCTATCATGACAATGATCGAGATCGCCCTTCCTGACTGCCGGCGAGTGTGAGGGGAACAACGCGGAACGTGACGGAGCCGCCTTAACCTTAGCATCGGGCTCGGCGGTTGAGAAAATCACCGGCGCGGGGTTCTGGCATGCGCTTTGCCGCTGTACGCGCATGGTGTGACGATGCGGCTTCTGCATGTTTTCATGATGTTTGCCACGCTGGCGTGTGCCGGCGCGCCCGCTGTCGCGCAGACGCCGGACGAGCTGAACGCACGCTGCGTGAACCTGGGCAAGGCATACAGCTTCGAGACGCAGATCGTGGCGTGCACCACCTTGATGCGCGTCTATGGGCAGTCGCCGCAAAGCCTTGCGGAGACGTTCAACAACCGCGCCAACGCCTATCGCGCGGAGGGTCAGTACGGCGCAGCGATCGCCGATTATGACGAGGCGCTTCGGCTCAATCCCGACTACGCCAACGGCTACAACAATCGCGGCATCGCGTTGCGCTATGCCGGCCTCTACGACCGCGCCATCGCCGACTTCAACGAAGCCATCCGGCGCGATCCTGACTTCGCCAGCGCCTACGCCAATCGCGGCAGCACCTATGCCGACCAAAGCAATCTGGCCCGAGCCATCGCCGATTATACCCGCGCGCTCGAGCTCGATCCCGAATATGTCGGCGCATACAACAATCGTGGCAACGCCTATCGGCTGCAGGACGACTATCAGCGCGCCATGGCCGACTACGACACGGCGATCCGGATCAATCCGCGTTTCGCCGCCGCCTACAACAATCGTGGCCGGCTTTACCAGGCGATGGGCGATGTCGAGCGGTCGTTGGCGGACTATGAACGGGCGCGCCAGCTTGAGCCTGACAATCCGGCCTATCAAGGCTTCGGCATGCGGCGCTAAGCTGAGCGCTATGCCCGTGACCAAAGCGAAGGTCCGCAAGTTGGCGCTGGCGCTCGATGGCGCGAGCGAGGTCGTGCACGTCGATCGCCCGGCGTTCCACACGACGCGTAAGATTTTCGCCACGCTGCCGCCGAACGAAGACGCTATGAACCTGATGTTCGATGTGGCGACCCAGGAATTTTTCTGTGAGCAGGCGCCGGGCGTGATCGAGCCGCTGCCGGGCGGGTGGGGCCGCATGGGCATGTCGCGTTGTAACCTGAACGCGGCTGACGAGACTTTGGTTCATTCAGCGCTCAAGGCCGCGCATGCGCTGGTGGCGCCGAAGCCACAGAAGGCGAAGAAGCGGAAGGGTTAGGCCGTCAGGCCGATACCGGGAACGCGCAAAGCAGCTCAGATTCTGCCTTGTGAACGCCCGTGTTCGCCCCAAACGCGAGCGCTGCGATCACAACTTCGTGGGCGATTGCGTCCGGAACGGAGCTTGCTTGCATCTTCAGCGTTGGCTCAGCAGCCGCAAGGTTTTGTTCAGCATTACTGCGTTAATGTGAAAGGGTTCGGAGAAACACCAATGCTCGAGAAACGTATCGGCGAGCCTTGTCCGACCTGCCAGACGCCGCTGCAACGGCGCGCTTCCACATTCCGCACTATCGTCGGCGACGTCGCGTTCTGCGCGCGCTGCTGCTCTTCCTTCGAGCTGGCGGTGGAGGAAGACGATAAGCTTCTGGCGTTCGGACCGCCGGATCTCGCGCCGATCTGAGGCGCTGACAGTACCGAGCAGACGCCGGATCCCGAAGGACCCGGCGTTGAGCGTTTCACCTATTGTCGAGCTGGGCCCGCACGGCGGTTAACCCTTCACGCGTGATCCGATAGGGGCCGCCGTTTTCGCTGCGGATGAACCTCCGCCTACGCAGCCGCTGAAACACCGCCAGCGTGCAATCGTGCAGCCGCCAACCGTCGCGGTTGAGGCAGCTGATTTCCACGATGTCGCCTCTGCCGTTCTTGATGCGCTCGATGCGCCCGCCTTGCGCGAGCGCGTGCAGCGTCCGCTGCTCGTACTTCGAAATATTCACTGGAAAGATCGCCTAGCCCGAACGTGCGTGGTCGCGCCGAACGGCGGCGCGGTTCAGAGCGGGCTGGCGTTCACGACGCGGCCCGCAGCGTCAGGCAATCTCGGACAACATAGGCGGCACACTTGTGCCACCAAACGCGGGAAAGGTGCAAGCCATACTACGCCGGAGCGCGCTCCAGGTTCGCTTCCGGGATGAGCGAGCGCATGCGGTTGCCGAACGAGATGAGGCACACTTCCGATGGCGAGAGCGGGCCTGTCGTGTAGCTCGAGCTTTGCATCCCTTGCTGCACGCCTTCGATCAGTGCGGTGTCTTCGGCGTTGACCTGGCGGTTGATGCGCCAGTTGAGATAGCGCGCCGCGTTCATTTCGCGGCTCGGGTGGGGATGCACATAAGCGATTTCGCGGATCATGGTTTGCGTCGCCGAAACCGGGATGAACTGCATGAAGTCAACCTGATCGGGGTAGATGTCGAAGGCGACGTTCGGCCAGAGCTTGTAATACGCCCACAGGCGGCGGCGCTCGGTGGGGATGTGGTCGAACGCGCTGAGCAGCTGCTGATACTGCCGCTCCGGCCAGTGGTTGGAGGGAGTCTCGGTGACGGTCCCCCACATCTTATCGATCCATTGCTTGGCTTCGATCTTGTAGCTGCCCGCGAGCAGGCGCGAGAGTCCTGGGTGCGCGACCGGGATGTGCATGCCGTCGGAATAATTGTCGCCGACATTCTTCCAGTTCACCGGGCGAGGTCTGAGCGTGACGCGCCCGTTCGGCACGAGCTTTTCAAGTTCGAACGCGGCCAACTCGTCCGCATAAGGCGACATCATTTCCTTGACGCTTGGCAAGCCAGGCGCAAAGCGGATGAAAATGAAACCATGCGTGATCTCTTGGTCGACGGGCTTGAGGCCGAGCTGCTTCGCATCCAGCCCTTCGAAGCCCTGCCATTTCGGAGCGCCGGCGAACGAGCCATCGAGCTTGTAGCTCCAGGCGTGATACGGGCAGACGAGGCGATGCCCGCATGAGCCACGCGTTTCGCCGGCGATCTTTCCGGCGCGGTGGCGGCAGACATTGTGGAAGCTACGGATCGCGCCATCCTCGCCGCGGACGGTGACGACGCGCTCGCCCATGACATCGAGCGTCAGATAGTCGCCGGCGTTCGGCACGTCGTTGATGTGCCCTACGATGTGCCACGCCTGCGCAAACACCTTTTCGCGCTCGAGCTCGAAGAAGCGCTGATCGGTGTAGAGCCAGGCGGGGAGCGACGTCGCGACGGTCATGCCGCCCTTCTACGTCATTCCGGGCGAGCGAAGCGAGACCCGGAAGCCAGGGGATCGTAGGACTGCGTAGTGGCCCCTGGGTCGCGGATCGCGCCTGCGGCGCGTCCGGCATGCCGGAAGAGAGATTGCGATGTGCGGAGGATCACTTTGAACGGCCACATGAGCTGCCCGATCACGCCCTGGCCCATTTCGTCACGCACGCCCAGGGGCACACTGCATTGGCTGGGCACGTGGTAGGTGCCGGAGGCCTGGTCGAACACCGAAAACACGGTGGCGAAATTCACGCCGGCGCCTTCGGCGTCGCGGACATGGTGCCAGCGATGCATGGCCGGCGAAACGCATACCCGCCCAAGCGGGCCATAGGTCCACGGCAGATCCATGTGGATGAACATGCCGTAGAAGTGACGCGTGAGGTTGTTCACCATCAGCGCCCACATCGGCATGCCGAGTAGCGCCAGGAAGGTCGTGTCAATCAAGGCGGTGGTGACACGGTTGAACGGATGGAAACGCAAGCCGGTGGTCCATGTCATCGCCGTGTCGCTGTGATGGATCGCGTGCGCTGGCCAGAAGAACGGCGTGTGCTCTAGCCGGTGGCGCCAATAGCCGATGAAGTCGCCGGCGAAAATGGCGATAAGACCCACCGCCCACATCGGCAGCACCGTCCAGTGATCGGCGGAGAAGAGACGCAAGCCCCCCGCCTGCACCAGGCCGCCAATGAAGGTCAGCGCCATGACCAAGAGTGGCGTGACGATGGCCGCGTCGATCGCAAACAGGATCAGGTTGATGCGCTTGCGGCGCGGCGTTGCGCGCGACGTGGAACGCCTCGTTGCCGCGTACGACGAACGCGACGCCGGCGAAGAACAGCGCAGGCCAGACCAAACCGCTGAAGGCGGTCCAGAATGCCTGGGCGGTGTGGCTCAGCAGCGCCTGCACGAGTTGCAAAACCGACTCCCTCAACCTCGGTTCCCCCAGCGCCATTGCCGACCTACGCAAATCCCCCGAAATTCAAGAACTTCGTTTCGAGATACTCGTCCAATCCCTCAATTCCGCCTTCGCGGCCCAGCCCGCTCTGCTTCCAGCCGCCGAACGGGATCACTTCGTTCGAGAAGATGCCGTCATTGATCGAGACCATGCCGCTCTCGATCCGCTCGGCCACGCGCCAGGCGCGGTGAACGTCTTTGGTGAAGAAATAGGAGGCAAGGCCAAACGGCGTGTCGTTGGCGATGGAGACGGCTTCGTCTTCGGTCTTAAAGCGGATCAGCGGCGCCACCGGGCCGAAAATCTCTTCCGTGTTCACGCGCATCTCGCGGGTGACGTCAGCCAGCACGGTCGGCGTGTAGAACTGCGCCCCGGCGGGATGTTTCTTGCCGCCGGTCAACGCCGTAGCGCCGGATGCCAGAGCTTCCGCCACCATGCGTTCGACTTTCTCGATCGCCTTTTGATCGATCAACGGCCCGATCTCGACGCCCTCCTGATCGCCGGAACCCACCTTCAGCTTGGCGACGGCGTCGGCAAGCTTCTTTGAGAACGCATCGTAGATTGCGTCCTCGACGAGAATGCGGTTGGCGCACACGCAGGTTTGTCCGGCGTTACGGAACTTGGACTGAATCGTACCTTTGACGGCGAGGTCGAGGTCGGCGTCGGCGAAGACGAGCAGCGGCGCGTTTCCGCCTAGTTCGAGGGCGATCTTCTTCACCGTTGAGCTGATGCAGGCCGCGCCGAGCTTCTTGCCGACTTCGGTCGAACCGGTGAAGGAGAAGTGCCGCACCAAAGGGCTCTCGCACATCACCTTGCCGACGGCCGATGCGCTTTCCGTCGTTACGACGTTGAAAACGCCTGCCGGCAATCCGGCGCTTTCCGCGAGCTCCGCAAGCGCCAACGCGGTCAGCGGCGTCTGATGCGGCGGCTTCAGCACGATGGTGCAGCCCGCGGCGATTGCCGGCGCCGCTTTACGCGTGATCATTGCCATCGGGAAATTCCACGGCGTCGCCGCGGCGCACACACCGATTGGCTGCTTCAGCGTCACATAGCGCCGCGTCACCGTCGTCGTCGGGATCACGCGCCCGTACGCGCGCTTGGCCTCTTCGCCGAACCATTCGATGAAGCTTGCGCCATACGCCGCTTCGCCTTTGGCTTCGGCGACCGGCTTGCCGCCTTCGAGTGAAATAAGACGCCCGAGCCGGTCGAGATCGGCGATCATCAGATCGAACCAGGCGCGCATGACCTGCGCGCGTTCCTTGGCGGCTTTCGCCGCCCATCCGGGGAAAGCACGATGCGCTGCCGCGATCGCCTCTTCCGCCTCAGCCGCTCCGAGATCGGGGACTTCGGCGATCACCTCCTGGTTCGCCGGATTGAACACCGGGAAGCGCTTGGCGCCGGAACGCCATTTGCCGTCGATATAGGAATCGGAGCGGAACGGTGGGTTCATTCTGGGTGTTCCTCCAGTGTCAGGCGTCGGCTGTCAGGTATCAGAGATGGGCCGCCGATGTCTCGCAATCGCACTGACGTGGCGTCGAAATGCTGGTATCTGACACCCGGCGCCCGACACTTGGCGCCTGACACCTGAGGCCCCCATGAGTTGGAAAGACGTTCTAGTCATCGTCTCGGAAACCGAAGCGGACGAGGCTGCGTTGGCGCTGGGCGAAGCGCTCGCCAACCAGTGCAGCGATTGTCACCTCGCCGCCGCCTTCCTCACGCCGCTGCCCGACGAACCGCTCGCGTACGAGCCGACGGTGGTCGCCGGTGTTTGGGCCGAGCTGCTGGGCCGCGCGCGCCAGGAAGCGGAGGCGGAGCGCAAACGCGTCGAGGCCCGGCTGGCGCGCATGGCGAAGCCGGTTGAACTGCGCAATGCGGAAGCGCTGTCGCGTGATCTCGGCCGCGTCGCCGCCGTGCATGCCCGTTACGCGGATGTGACGGTGATGACGCGCCCGTCCGAAGGCGCCGGCGCTGAACTCCGGGAAGAGATCATCGAAGGCGTGCTGTTTCACTCCGGCCGCCCGGCTTTGGTGGCGCCGCCTGGGTGGAGGGGCACACACATCGGCAAGCGCGTCGTCGTCGCCTGGGATGCAAGCCGCGAAGCAACGCGCGCGCTCTCGGAAGCCGACGACATTTTGGAGTTCGCCGACGCCGTGACCGTGCTGACGGTCGACGCCAAACCGAAAATGTTCGGCCATGGCGATCAGCCCGGCGCCAACATCACTGCACACCTTTCGCGCCGCGGCTTGCCCGCGGAGGTCCGCAACGTCGACAGCATGGGCCGCGCCGCTTCGCTCGCGATCATGGAGGAAGCGCAAGCTCTGGGCGCCGATCTGGTGGTCATGGGCGGCTACGCGCATTCGCGGTTGCGCGAGCTCGTATTCGGCGGCGCTACGCGGGAACTCCTGCGCACGGCGACTGTGCCGCTGTTGATGGCGCACTAGCGAGGGCGGGGATGGAGTTGAACTGGTCGCTCTTGGATGCCCTGCTCGCGATCGCGTTCGTCATTGTCGTGATCTGGGCGGCGTTCAAGTTGGTGACGCGGCTCATCCTCGGAATCGTTCTGATCGTCATCATCGCTGTTGTGTTCTTCGGCGTGCATTGGAGTGATTTCGGTCTCCGTCTAGGCTGAGCGACCAGCACGTCCTCGGCGGTCATAACGCGCAGATTCGCCCCCGGGGCCGTACCGCCCTTGAGTGCATTGGCTGCCACACCTAGATCAAGGCGCAACAACGTCGCTCATGCCACGTTGACCGGCCGCCAGGAGGTCGACGGGGGACGCTCTTACGAGGTCGCTCATGGATATGGAAAAACTCACCGAGCGCGCGCGCGGATTCGTGCAAGCCGCGCAGACGATCGCTATTCGCGAACAAAACCAGCAGCTCGAAACCCAACACTTGCTGAAGGCGCTGCTTGATGACCGCGAGGGTCTCGCGGCCCAACTTCTGACCAACGCCGGCGCCAATGCGCGCCAGGCCGCAGACGAAGCCGACAAGGCGGTGCAAGCGCTGCCGAAAGTGCAGGGCGGCGGCGACCGGCTCTACGCGGCCACCTCCTTCACCCGCGCGCTCGACGCGGCCGAACAAGCCGCGACCAAAGCAGGCGACAGCTATGTCACGGCCGAGCGCCTGCTGTTCGGCCTCGCCATCGCCGACGGCAAGGCGTCCGAAATCCTGAAGGAAGCCGGACTGTCACTGCAAAGACTTGAGGCGGCGATCGCCGAGCTGCGCAAGGGGCGCACGGCGCAATCGTCGTCGGCCGAAGATCAGTACGATGCGCTCAAGAAATATGCGCGCGACCTCACCGAGGACGCGCGCAAGGGCAAGCTCGACCCGGTCATCGGCCGCGACGAGGAAATCCGCCGCACCATCCAGGTCCTTTCGCGGCGGACCAAGAACAATCCCGTGCTGATCGGCGAACCCGGTGTCGGCAAGACCGCCATCGCCGAGGGCCTGGCGCTCAGGATCGTCAATGGCGACGTGCCGGAGAGCCTGAAGCACAAGAAGCTCTTGGCGCTCGACATGGGCGCGCTGATCGCCGGCGCAAAATATCGCGGCGAGTTCGAAGAGCGGCTGAAGGCCGTACTGAGCGAGGTGCAGGCTGCCGAAGGCGGCATTATCCTTTTCATCGACGAACTGCACACGCTTGTCGGCGCCGGCAAAGCCGAAGGCGCGATGGACGCCTCGAATCTGCTAAAGCCCGCGCTTGCCCGCGGCGAACTGCACTGCGTCGGCGCCACCACGCTCGATGAGTATCGCAAGCACGTGGAGAAGGACGCAGCCTTGGCGCGCCGCTTCCAGCCCGTGTTCGTGGACGAGCCGACGGTTGAGGACACCATCTCCATCCTCCGCGGCCTGAAGGACCGTTACGAACAGCATCACGGCGTGCGCATTTCGGACGCCGCCATCGTGGCCGCGGCCCAGCTTTCGCATCGCTACATTACCGATCGCTTCCTGCCGGACAAAGCCATCGACTTGATGGACGAGGCGGCGTCGCGTCTCAGGATGCAGGTCGATTCCAAACCGGAAGAGCTGGACGAACTCGATCGTCGCGTGTTGCAGCTCAAGATCGAGCTGGAAGCGCTGAAAAAGGAAAAGGATCCGGCCTCGAAGGATCGCGTCGCGAAACTGGAGGAAGAGATCGGTCAGCTGGAAACGCGCTCGGCCGAACTCACCGCGGCGTGGTCGGCCGAGAAACAGAAGCTGCAAGTCACCTCGAAGTCCAAGGAGGAACTCGAGAAGCTGCAGAACGAGTACGAAGACGCCGTTCGCCGCGGCGATCTCGCGCGCGCCTCCGAGCTGAAGTACGGGCGCATTCCGGAGCTGGAGCGGAAGATCGCCGAGGCTGAACAAACCGCCGGCGATAGCCCGGCGGGGCTGGTAAAAGAAGTGGTGGACGCTGAAGCCATCGCGGGTGTCGTCTCGCGCTGGACCGGAGTGCCGGTCGAGAAAATGCTGGAAGGCGAGAAGGCGAAGCTGCTGGCCATGGAAGATCAGCTGCGCAAGCGCGTCATCGGCCAGGAGCCGGCCTTGCGCGCGGTTGCGGACGCGGTGCGGCGCGCGCGTGCAGGCCTGCAGGACCCGAGCCGGCCGATCGGCTCGTTCATGTTCCTAGGCCCCACGGGCGTTGGCAAAACCGAGCTCACTAAAGCGCTCGCCGAATTTCTGTTCGACGATGAGCATGCCCTAACGCGCGTGGATATGTCGGAGTACATGGAGAAACACTCGGTCGCGCGCTTGATCGGCGCGCCGCCGGGTTATGTCGGTTACGAAGAAGGCGGCGCGCTCACCGAGGCGGTGCGGCGGCGGCCGTATCAGGTCATCCTGTTCGACGAAATCGAGAAGGCGCACCCAGACGTGTTCAACGTCCTGCTGCAGGTCTTGGACGACGGCCGTCTCACCGACGGCCAAAGCCGTACGGTCGATTTCAAGAACACGATCCTGATCATGACCTCGAACGCCGGCGCGCAATATCTGGCCGAGCAGCCGGAAGGCACGGATGTCGAGGACGTGCGCAAGCAGGTGATGGATGAAGTGCGCATGCGCTTCCGGCCGGAATTCTTGAACCGCATCGACGAGATCATCCTGTTCAAGCGACTCGAACGCCAGCAAATGGGCGCGATCGTCGAGATCCAGTTGAAGCGCCTCGAAAAGCTGCTCGCGGCGCGCAGCATCAGCATGGAACTGGACAGCCGCGCCAAGAACGAACTGGCGAAACGCGGCTACGATCCCGCCTGGGGCGCGCGTCCATTGAAGCGCGTGATCCAGAAGGACGTGCAGGACCCACTCGCGCGGCTCATCCTCGAAGGCCGCATCAAGGACGGCGATCTCGTGCGCGTCACGTTCGACGGCAACGACTTCCTGTTCAACGGCGCCAGCGACAAAGCGGCGGCTTGAAGTAAGTCAGTAGTCAGTAGTCGGTAGCGGGCGCCGGCAGTGGGCGACTGAGTATTGACTATCTGACTACTGACTTCGCCTTACGGCCGCGTGCTCTCGTCGTCGTCGGTGGCGCGTTCGACGGCGCCGGCGGCTTCGTTGGTGGCGTTTTCGGCGGCCTCGCCAGTTGCCTGCGCGGCGTCGCCGACCGCTTCACCGGCTTGCGCCAATTCCTCTCCGGCCTCCGCGGTCGCTTGTTCGGTTTCCGTCTGTTCAGCCGGCGTGCATGCGGCCATGCCCAAAGCGGCGGCAGCGGCGATTAGCAGTCTCATTTTTCTATCCAGCGCATTCGGCCCGCCGCAGCGCCGGTACGCTAACGCGCCAGCGCCGCTACGTGAAACCTGCAATTCTGCCGAAGACGCGCGTGGCAAATGCATGGAACCTTTGCGCCTCGTTGGGCATTAAGCGGAGTCGATGCGAGCGCTCCATCCGAGACACTGGCTCGCGCTCGCGCGGCGCGAGATCGCGCCGATTGCGGTGTTACTGGGCATCTCGTTGCCATTGTTGGCTTTTGTCGAGATCGCTGACGAAGTCGGCGAGGGCGAGGCGCGTTGGTTCGACGAGAGCATCCTGCTCGCATTGTGCACGAGCGATGCAGCCGATCCGATCGGTCCCCCATGGGTCGAAGCCTGGATCGTGGATTTAAGCGCGCTCGGCGGCTTCGCCGTGCTGACATTGGTGACGCTTTTTGCACTCGGCTACTTGCTGGTGCTGAAGCGCTGGGGCGCTGCGTTGATGCTGCTCGCCGCCACGCTTGGCGGCACGGCGATCAGCGAAGGCTTGAAGATCGGCTTCAGCCGCCCGCGGCCCGATCTCGTCGCGCATATCGTCGACACCACGAACATGAGTTTCCCGAGCGGCCACGCCATGCTCTCGGCGGTCACGTACCTGACACTGGGCGTGCTGCTTGCGCGCACGCAGGAGCGCCGTCGCCTGCGCGGTTATATTCTGGGCGCCGCGATCCTGCTCACGCTGCTGATCGGCATAAGCCGCATCTATCTCGGCGTGCATTGGCCGACGGACGTCCTCGCGGGTTGGTGCTTGGGCGCCGCCTGGGCGCTCTTGTGCTGGGCTGTTGCGACTTGGCTCACATCAACGCGAGCGACGCAGAAAAAAGCGCCATCCCGCCCCCTTGCGGGGCGGGGCAGGGGTGGGGTGCGGGCGGTGTAGGCGAAGAAGAAGCAGACATCGAAACGTAGCGGCCGCAACGAACCTTGGTTCGTGGCGACCCTCGCGTGCGCCGCCGTCACCCCCACCCCCCAACCCCGCCCCGCAAGGAGGCGGGGAGAGAGTTGGATTTGCATCGCCATTGGTTTGCTCTGCGCTATCTTAGAGCGATGAGCATACGCCCGGGCGACGAGAAGCAACCTGACGTCATGCCCGAGCGCGGGCCGGTGATGTTCACCATCGAACCGAAGCCGCGCGATCTCGGCGGCGATTTCGCCGTCCGCCGCGCGCTGCCGGCGATCGAGAAGCGCATGGTGGGCCCGTTCGTGTTCTGGGACGAGTTCGGGCCTGCGTGCTTCGAAGCCGGCAAGGGCCTCGACGTGCGTCCGCATCCGCACATCAACCTCGCCACCGTCACCTATTTGTTCGAAGGCGAGATCTTCCACCGCGACACACTCGGTTCCGCGCAAGCTATCCTGCCGGGCGACGTGAACTGGATGAATGCCGGGCGGGGCATCGCGCATTCCGAGCGCACGCGCCGTGAAGTACGCGCAACCGGTTCGGCCATCGCCGGCATCCAGTCCTGGGTGGCGCTGCCGGAAGCGCATGAAGAAAGCGCGCCGTTCTTCAAGCACCACGCGGAGGCCGAACTCCCGGTGATCGAGGAGGGCGGCAAGACCGTGCGCGTCATCGCCGGATCGCTTTACGGCAAGACCTCGCCGGTGAAGACGTACTCGGAAATGTTCTACGCCGACGCGCAGCTCGACGCCGACGCGACGTTGCCGCTCGGCGCCGAACACGAAGAGCGTGGTCTCTATCTCATCAGCGGCGAGATCGAGATCGCGAGCGAGCGTTTCGAGAAGGGGCGTCTCCTAATCTTCCGCCCCGGCGACGCCATCACCATCAAAGCGTTAGCGCCGGCGCGCTTCATGTTGCTCGGCGGCGCCAATCTAGGCCCGCGCCACATCTGGTGGAATTTCGTCTCCTCACGCAAAGAGCGGATCGAACGGGCGAAAGAAGATTGGCGCGCCGGCCGCTTCGGCACGATCCCCGGCGACGACAAGGACTTCATCCCGTTGCCGGATTAGCGGCACGCGCTATTCGCCGACAACGGACGATTAGGCTCGCGCCTTCATCCATTTGCGAACGGCCACGATTGCTACGCCCACTATCGAAAACGCTATTGGGAAGGAAGCAACGCCGATAACAAACCCGATGATGCTTGGAATTAGGTGTTCGCTTGGAACACCTCGAAAGGACTCAAGCGTAGCAGGAATCGCCCCATACAGCGCGCCCACCAAGATGATCAGCGCCAACATCCCAAACGCGTAAGTGACTAAGAAGCCGTAGAGCGGGCGCGTCCATAACATCACCCACCCCACCAGGCACAAACCGATGTACATCAAAGGTCCGCCGAGCATCGTCCTTGCCTCCACGCGGATCATTGTATTCGGAACGTCCGAAAGGGGCCAACGGCGGAGTTCCCTAGCCCGCCGCTATCTCGCAAACAGCCGGGTAGGATCAGCGAACGCCTTGAACTCCAGCGCGTTGCCACTGGGGTCGAGGAAGAACATCGTCGCCTGTTCGCCGAGCTCGCCCTTGAAGCGGATGTGCGGTTCGATCAGGAAGTTGACGCCCGCAGCGCGCAGCCGCTCAGCCAGCTGCTCCCATTCTGCCATCGGCAGCACCACACCGAAATGGCGCACCGGCACGGCATCGCCATCCACTTCGCTGGTCGCGGCGCGGTTGGCTTCGCCCGGCGCCAGATGCGCGACGATCTGGTGGCCGTAGAAGTTGAAGTCGACCCAGTGCGGAGAGGAGCGGCCCTCCGGACAGGCCAGCACCTCGCCGTAGAACGCGCGCGCCTCCTCCAACGAGCGAACCGGAAAGGCGAAGTGAAACGGGTGCATCGAACAGCTCCGGCTGCTGCATCGTGCGCGAAATCAGAGTCGGCGCAAGGACATGCGCGTTGCGTCGCAAGACGAGCGACTCCCCGCCCCCTTGCGGGGCGGGCTGGGGGTGGGGGTGACGGCGGTGGACTCTCCTGAGAATGCGCCCCCCGCACCCCCTCCTCCAGCTCCTCCCCGCAAGGGGGAGGAGAGCCGCTTATTCTGCGCGCTTCGCTCTGCCTTCGCGCCCTTCAGCGCGATCCCAGCACGAATTGGTTGCCGTCCGGGTCCTTGAACACGGCGTAGTGGCCCTAGGGCTGCTTCTTCGGTTTCTCGACGAACTCGACGCCACGCTGGCTTAGCTGGCGATACGTCGCATCGACATCGTCGCACGCAAACGAACCATTGAAGAACGTGCCGATGCGATCTTCCTGGCCGTCTTGCGTCCACAGCACAACGCCGGTCTCCGCGCGGGGGATTCTCAGCTCGATCCAACGCTGCTCGCCCATCGGCTGATCGGTGGTGACTTCAAATCCCATCTGCTCGGTCCAGAACTTCAGCGCACGGTCCTGGTCGCGCGTGGGTACGGAGACGAATTTCAGTTTGGTGATCATCGCGGCCTCCTGTTTGGCGCGACCGACTAATCATCCCGGAATAGCTCGTGGCGCAAGGTGTTCGATAATTGCTATAGTACGCTTCATGACACAGCGCCCGCTCCGGCTTGATTCTTATGTCGTCGACACCTTGATGCGCGACCTCGTCGGGCACGATCGCGCGCCCTCGGCGTTTGTCGTTTATCTCTGGCTCTGGCGCATGACGCAGGGGCGGGCGCGGAAGACTTACGGCGCCAGTCTGGGCGACATCGCCGGTGCGACCGGACTTTCCAAATCCTCGGTCCAGAACGCCGTGCGGCGCCTAACTCGGCGCAGGCTGATCGCTGCCATGAGGGCCGGACCGACGCTCGCCCCGGTCTACGCCGTAAGCGAGCCCTGGAAGCGCTGAATTTCCCTCTTGAGCCGTCCCCTGGGTCCGGTCTGCATATCTGCGCCGTTCGAGGAAAGGCCCAGGCAAAACAATGAAGCCCAACGTGTTCCAGGAGACCGCGGCGGCAGTGGCGAAGCGCTTCGGCGTGAGCGTCAAGGCGCTGCGTGTCTATGAGGACGCTGGTTTGCTGAAGCCGGCGCGGACGGTGGCGGGTTGGCGCATCTATCGCCAGCCCGAGCTCGAGCAGCTCTCCGCCATTTTGGCGCTGAAGCAGCTCGGCCTGCCGCTGAAGCGGATCGGCGAATTGCTGCGCGGCTCGGGCGATCTCGCGGCGGCCTTGGCGTTGCAGGAAGCGGCGCTGGAGGACGCGAAGAGCGAAGCCGAGCAGGCGTTAGCGCTTGCGCGCGCCGCGCGGGCGAAGCTCGCGGGTCGCCAGAGCCTTTCCCCGGACGAGTTGGGAAAGCTCGTCAGGAGTACGGCCATGTTAGAGTTCAAGTGGAACGACAAAATGGAGGCGTTGGCGCAGAAGCACTACACGCCGGAACAGTTGCAGGAGCTGCGCGCGCGTGGCTTTACACCGGAGGATCAAAAGCGCGTGGGCGCGGCGTGGGCGCAAGTGTTCGCCGGTATCGATGCGCTCGGCCCCAACGCCGATCCGGCGTCGGAGCAAGCGCTCGACATCGGCCGCCGCGCGCAGGCGTTGATTGCCGAATTCACGCAAGGCGATCCAGCGCTGTTCAAAGCGGTCACGGCCATGAAGAAGGACATGCTGGCCGATCCCGAAATCGCCAAACAAGGTCCTGGCACGCTGCAATCGAGCGCGTTTCTTGGCCGTGTGTTTGAAGAGCTGAAGAAGCAGGGCGGGTGATGGCGACACCGTCTTCTTCCCCCGCTTGCGGGGGAAGTGGCCGCGAAGCGGCCGATGGGGGCGACGCACGCGCGCCCCCTCCGTCGCCTTCGGCGACACGTCCCCCGTAGACGGGGGAGGAAGCCATCTCCCCGCTCCCGCTTGGCGCCTCCTTCCGTTCGTGAAACAGTGACGCCATCGGCCCGGACTGGGCTGGCATAAGCGAGAAGCGGCGCCTGCCGCTGGGCGCCGCTCCGATCCCGCGCGGGAAAAAGGGAGACGTGCGCCAATGCCTGAAAGCAAATCGGCAAATGTGGTGAGGGCAATCGCCGTCGTCGGTCCGACCGGGGCGGGCAAGACGGCGTTGATCCAAGCTCTGGCATCGGCCGCCTCGGGCGGATCGGGGGCAGCCCCGACCGCGGCGGGCCAGTCCACCGAAACCCAGTTCACCGCAATCGACTTCATGGGCGACCATTACGCGCTGATCGATGCGCCGGGCGCCGTGGATTTTCTGGCCGACGCCGACTACGCGCTGCCCGCTGTCGATCTGGCTATCGTCGTCGCCGATCCCGATCCGGATAAGTCCGTTCTGGTCCAGCCTTTCCTCAAAGCACTCGAAGACATGCAGATCCCGCGCGCGCTGTTCATCAACAAGATCGATCAGGCCCACGGCCGCATCCGCGATTTGCTCGAAGAGCTTCAACCCATTTCCAACACCCCTCTGGTCGCGCGCCAGATTCCGATCTGGCAGGACGATAAGGTCACCGGCTTCGTCGATCTCGCGCTCGAGCGCGCCTTCCTCTACCAGCCGGGCAAGCCCGCTCAGATCGTCGACATCCCGAAAGACATGGCCGAACGCGAAACAGAAGCGCGTTTCCATATGCTCGAACAGCTGGCCGACTTCGACGATCAGCTGATGGAGCAATTGCTCTCCGACGTGACGCCCGATCGCGACACCGTCTTCGCCGATTTGGTGAAGGAGATGCGCGATGGGCTGATCGTGCCGGTGTTCTTCGGCTCGACCGCGCTAGGCAATGGCGTGCGGCGTCTGCTGAAAGCGTTCCGCCACGATACGCCAGAGCCGAAATACGCCGCCGCGCGCCTCGGTCTCAGCGGCCCCGGCGCCTACGTGATGAAAATTTCACACGCAGGACAGGCCGGTAAGCTTGCCTACGCGCGCGCATTCGGCGGCGCGTTGAGCGACAGCGATCAGATCACGCTTGGCGACGGCTCATCGCAACGTCCCGGCGCACTCTTCTCCGTCAACGGCGCGCAGACGAAGAAGGTCTCGCGCATTCGCGAAGGCGATGTTTGCGCCATCGGCAAGCTCGATCCGGTAGCGACGGGCGATCTGCTTGCCGCAAGCGGACCGCAGAAAGTGAAGCTCAGCTTCCGCAAGCGCTATCCGGTCTATCAGCTCGCCATAACCACTAGGGACCGCAAGGACGACGTGCGTCTCTCTGGCGCGCTGCAGAAGCTGGTGGAAGAAGACGCCGGTCTCAATGTCGTGCACGAGCAGACGACGCATGAAATCCTGCTGCAAGGGCAGGGCGAGCCGCATCTGCGGTCGGTCATCGATCGCCTGAAGAGCCGCTTCAATGTCGAGGTCGCCACGGCGCCGCCGTCGACGCCGTACAAGGAAAGCATCCGCAAGCCTACTGAAGTGCGCGGTCGGCACAAGAAGCAGACCGGCGGCCACGGCCAGTTCGGCGACTGCGTAATCCAGGTGAAGCCGCTTCCACGCGGGCAAGGCTTCGAGTTTGTCGACAAGATCACCGGCGGCGCCATCCCGCGTCAATGGATCCCCGCTGTCGAAGCCGGCGTGAAAGACGCGATGACGAAGGGCGCGATCGGCTTTCCGGTCGTGGATGTGTCCGTCACCCTGATCGACGGCTCGTTCCATTCGGTCGACTCAAGCGAGCACTCGTTCCAGATGGCCGGCCGCATTGGCATGCAGGAAGCGATCTCGCAATGCGGCTCGGTGCTGCTCGAGCCAATCGAGAAGCTCAGGATCTACACGCCCAACTGGGGCACGCCGAAAATCAACTCCGCCGTGTCGAGCCACAACGGTCAGATTCTTGGCTTCGAAGGCCGCGAAGGCTGGCCGGGCTGGGACCGCGTTGATGTGTATCTGCCCCACGCGGAGCGGCAGAATTTCATCATCGAGCTGCGCTCGCTGACGCAGGGCCTCGCCACGTTCGAAGCGGAGTTCGACCACATGGTCGAAGTCACCGGCCGGCGCGCGGACGACGTCGCCAAGAAGGTGCAGAGCCAGGCGGGCGCGAACGGGCATTAAGTCGCAACATCGACAACGCCTGCTAACTAAGCACCAGCTGCGTCTGGATCACCAGCGCGAGGGCTTTGCCGTCTTCGCCTGTGATCTTCGTCTGCCACACCGCGGTCCGTTTGCCCGAGTGCAGCGGCGTCGCTTCCGCGGTCACTGTCGTTCCGCCTTTTGCTGCGCCGAGAAAGTTGGTCTTGCTCTCCAACGTCGTGGTGCTCTTCGCGCCTTCCGGCAGCGAGAGGTACGCTCCGATCGCGCCAAGCGAATCCGCCAGCGCCATCACTGCGCCGCCGTGAAGCGCGCCGCCGGTGGTGCAAAGGTCCGGCCGCACCACGAGCTTGCCGATCACGCGCTGCGGCGACGCTTCGACGACCTCGACGCCCATTGCCTTGGCGAACGGAATGATATCGGCGGAGATCGCTGTCATGACGGGGTGTCTTTCGGTTTGAGCGACAGGCGGCGCTCATCATAGGCCGCCCACAAGCAAGCGGCGATGATCAAGCTGGCGCCGAGATAGATCTGCACCCGCGGCGTCTCGTGGAAGATCACAAAGCCGATGACACTGGCGTAGATCAGTTCGGTATAGTGGATTGGCGCCAGCTGCTGCGCCTCGGCCCGCGCATAGGCCTGCGCCATCAGATACATGAACATGGCCGCCAGCGCGCCCATCAGGAGGAAGAACGGCCAGTCGCTCAAAAGAGGCGGTGTCGCGAAGGCGATGGTTGGCGCAACTAGGATCAGCCCCGGAACGACGCTCGTCATCAAGCTGACGATCACGGCCCCGTCCTTCTGCGCGCGTTCGCGCAGCAGCACCATGGCGATGGAAAAGAAGAACGCCGACACCAGCACCGCCGCGACGCCAAGATCGTGCTGGGGCGATTCCGCCTCGCTGGGCGCCCCTTGCATTGCAACGATCACGCCGGCGAAGCCCACCAGCGCGCAGATCACGCTCGCTGGCCGCACACGCTCCTTCAGCACGAACGACGCCACGAACGGCGCGAGCAGGGGATAAATGAACGACAGCGTAACCGCTTCGGCCAGCGGCAGTACGGAGAGCGCCCAGAAGAACGTCACTGCGCAGGCTGCAATGACGAAGCCGCGCAACCCGTGCGCGCGCCACATTTCGGCGGTGATCACCGGCCGCCGGGCGCGATACCAAATGATCAGCGAAAACAACGCGCCGAACAGGTAGCGGCCGAACGCCACAAGCAGAACGTGGTTGGTCTGCGCTAGGTACTTGATCGTCGCGTCCATAGACGCGCCGGCCATAATCGCCAGCGTCAACACCAACGCCGGCGGCAAACGGGCGAACATGAAAACTCCCCGCGCGCCTTTTGGCCCGCGGGGAGTTCAACCGCAATCGCGATTTCGTCGTTACGGCGTCGTGGTCGCCGGCGGCGGTGTGGTGGTCGTGCCTTCGGTCGCTTCGTCAGCTGCTTCGCCGGCTTCTTCGGCCGGGCCTTGGCCCATGTCGGTCGTGCCCGTGGTGGATTGTTCGTATGTGGTGTCGGCTTTTTCACCCGCCTCTTCCTGCGTGCCCTGGCTGCAGGCAACGACGCCCAACAGGCTCACGGCGGCCGCCGCGCCCAGCAATAACTTCAACATCAATGTTTCTCCTGAAGTGTCCCAGTTGTTGGGCGGCGCAGCGCCGCCGAGATGGCGAACGTCTCGTCAAAGCCACGGTTCCGCCGCAACCGCAGTTCACTAAGGGTTCGTGCTCGCGTCGTTGTCGCTGGCGTCGTTCAGCGCGTCGGCGGGATCATCGTTCTGCTGATTACTCGTGGCTTCGTCGACGCTTTCGCCGGCTTGCTCGAGCGGACCGTCGCCGAGATTTTCCTCACCTTGAGTGGCTTCCTCAATTGCGGAGTCCAGGTTTTCGCCAGTCTTCTCGGCGCTACCGCAGGCGGTCAAGCTCAGCACGGCGGCCGCCGCTGCGACGGTGGCGAAGGTCTTGAGCATGGCAGCCTCCTTAGTGCGCAACCGGAAAAAACCGGTGGGCTAAGCGGAAACACTTAGACCGAGGACACGTTCCTGGCTGGGAACGCTGGCATGGCGGCGGCGGGCGGCTATAAGCGGCCAACGAGGGAACAATGGCCGCCCAACTCACGGAAGACCAAGCGCTTATCGTCGAAACTGCGCGCGCGTTCGCGCAGGAGAGGCTCCGCCCAAACGCCGCTCGCTGGGAAGAGGAGGGGCTCGACCGCGGCGTGCTGCAGGAACTCGCGAGCCTCGGCTTCGGCGGCATCTATGTGAGCGAAGATCACGGCGGCTCAGGCCTCACCCGCCACGATGCGGCGCTGATTTTCGAAGAGCTTTCCCGCGGCTGCGTGGCCACGGCGGCGTTTCTCTCGATCCACAACATGTGCGCCTGGATGATCGACAGCTTCGGCAACGACGAGCAGCGCGCCCAATGGCTGCCGCAGCTGACGACAATGGAGAAGATCGCCTCCTATTGCCTCACCGAACCCGGCTCCGGCTCCGACGCCGGCGCGCTTCGCACCACGGCGAAGGCGGAAGGCAACTCGCAATACGTCATCAATGGATCGAAGGCGTTCATTTCAGGCGCCGGCTTCTCCGATCTCTACGTCCTGATGTGCCGTACCGGCGAGGACGGGCCGAAGGGCGTTTCCACCGTGCTGGTGGAGGATGGAACGAAGGGCCTCACGTTCGGCAAGATGGAAGACAAGATGGGCTGGCGCGCCCAGCCCACGGCGATCGTCAATTTCGAGGATTGTCGCGTGCCGGTCGAACATCGCATCGGGCCCGAAGGCGAGGGCTTCAAGTACGCGATGAAGGGCCTCGATGGCGGCCGGCTCAACATCGCGGCGTGCGCGTTGGGTGGCGCACAAGACGCGCTCGACCGCGCGCTCGCGTACGTTCAGGAGCGCAAGCAGTTCGGCAAGCGCATCGTCGACTTCCAGAACACGCAGTTCGTGCTCGCCGACATGGAAACCGATCTCGCCGCCTCGCGTGCGCTACTGCATCAGGCGGCGAAAAAGCTAGACGCCAAGGCGCCCGACGCCACTAAGTACTGCGCCATGGCCAAGCGCTTTGTCACAGACACAGCGTTCAAGGTCGCCGACCAAGCGCTGCAACTGCATGGCGGCTACGGTTATCTGGCCGATTACGAAGTCGAACGCATCGTCCGCGACCTGCGCGTCCATCGCATCCTCGAAGGCACCAACGAGATCATGCGCGTCATCATATCGCGCGAGATGCTGAAATCTTGAACGATCCCCAACCCTTCGTCATTCCGGGCGAGCGAAGCGAGACCCGGAACCCAGGGGATCGTAGGGCGTCTCGTTTGCCCCTGGATTCCGGGTTCGACGCTGCGCGTCGCCCCGGAATGACGATGCTTGATGGCTTCGCCGAACGGGGCACTTTCAGATGATTATTCGCGCCATGTTTCTGGGCTTTCTGCTCTGGCTTGCAGTAGCTGCCGCCTTCCGCTTCGGCGGGCAATATTTCTTCCTGCCCGATGAATCGCTGCGGTTGTATACATTTTTTTCCGCGCCAGTTGTCGGCGTTGTCCTCGGCTTCATTTTCCTGAAGCTGCTCGGCGAAGCTTCCGGTGACGAGGGCGAAGCCTCGATCGGGCTGGCGTTGCCAGTGCTGCTGCTCAACGGTTTCCTCACCCACGAATTCCCGACCGCCTTTCCGAACCTCGACGTCACGCTCGATGCGACGTATGGCGCGTGGTCGCTGCTGTTCGGCGGCTCGATACTTTTCGTAGGGCTTTGGACGACGAAGCTCGCGCCGCAAGACGAGCGCTTATGAATCGCCGCGACGTTATCATAGCCGCCGCGGCATTGACGGGGTGCGCAAGCATGAGTGAATCGATGCAGCGCCGCCCAATCGTCATCGCCCACCGCGGCGCGAGCGCTTATCGGCCTGAGCACACGCTTTCCGCGTATCAGCTGGCCATCGAGCAAGGCGCGGACTTCATCGAGCCCGACCTGGTGATGACGAAGGATCACGTCCTCGTCTGCCGCCACGAGAACGAGATTTCGCAAACCACTGACGTCGCCGATCACCCGGAGTTCGCGGACCGGCGCACAGTGAAGCGCATCGATGGCGGTCAAGCGGCGGGCTGGTTCGTTGAAGATTTCACGCTGGCCGAACTGAAAACACTGCGCTGCCGTGAGCGCATCCCGCAACTGCGCCCCGACAACACACGCCACAACGATCAGGAAGCGATCCCAACCTTCGCCGAAGCACTCGCGCTCGCGCAGCAGCACGGCAAGGGCATCTATCCCGAGCTGAAGCATCCCACCTTCCTGCGCGAGCAGGGCGTCGATCCTGTGCCCGCTTTCATCGAAGCCGTGCGCGCCGGCGGGGGCCAAGCCGCCGCGGACAACATGTACGTGCAGTGCTTCGAGACCCGGGCGCTCCGTACTTTGGCGGAGATGTCGTCGATCCGCTGGCAATGCGTGCAGCTGGTTTCCGCAGAAGGAGGTCCGTGGGATCGGCGCGACACCAGCTACGCATCGATGCTGAGCGACGACGGTCTCCGCCGCATCGCCGAGTACGCGCGCGGCATCGGCGCGGAGAAGTCTCTCGTCATTCCGCGTAGCGCCGACAACAATCTCGCCTCGCCGACGGGTCTTGTCGCCCGCGCTCAGGCCATGAACCTCGTCACCCACGCCTGGACGTTCAGACCGGAGAATTATTTCCTGCCAACTTCGCTGCGCGTCGGCGCCACGAGCGCACTCGATCATTTGCGACAGCACGGCAACCTCGACGCTGAGCTGCGCGCCTTCCATGCGGCCGGCGTCGATGGCGTGTTCAGTGACGATCCAGCGGCGGCGGTCGCCGCGCGAAGCTCGACCTAAGCCACCCGCCGCAGCATGTTGCGATTCAGGATGGGCGCTTGCGCCTCGAGCACGTCCTTCAGCACGCGCTCGCGCGTCTGCGCGTCCCTGATCGTCAGCAGGTGGATTTCCTTTGCGCCGAGATTCTCCGCCGCCTGCCACATGTCGTGGCGCGTCAGCGTTGTGGAAAAGTCCGCGGTCTGCGCCGCAAACAAACAGATCGGCCCGCCCCAGTCCTGCGCTGGCTGATCGTGCGGCTTCACGAACATGTAGACGCCGCCGATGGGCTCCCACGCACGCTGCGCACGCGCGATCTCGAACTCGAACCAGCGGCCGCTGTTGCCTTGCCAATTGAACGTGTTCAAGCGCCCTCCGGGTATTACCGACCGTGCGCCAAGCTAGAGTGAGTCGGCGGCCACGAAAGCGAACCGCATTAGGGCGTGGGGTCCGTGCGCAGCGATTGGACATCGGCGGCGTCGAAAAAGGCAGGCCAGAACCGGGCCGTTGCGTCGGCCTGTCGCTCCGCGTGATCCGGCCGATCGATTGGAACAATGCGCAAATCTACGCGTGTGAGGTCGGGCGGACCGCTCGGCGAAGCCGTGCGCCACGCCGCATAGTTCGTCCCCGAAACGTAGAGCGAAAATCCCTGTGGATTGTGTTCGAGCAGATCCGACACCAACACGAGGCGCCGGCGCGGAATCTCGGCGCCAAAATCCGGATCGGCCGCGACGGCGCGAAGGCCGGCGATAATTGGCGAGGCCCTTTGTGGGCCGCCAGAGCCGGCGCTGCGCAAGGCGCCGTCCAAGGCCTCCGCGAACTCCGCGTCCCACGTTGTTTGAATCATGCGAACGTTCTCGAACAGGGGATTGGTCTGCTCCGGTGGACGCGGCAGGCATTTCGAAAACAGGATGGTGGGCTCCTGCGGCCGGCGCACGCTGATGCGCATGATGGTGAGACGATCGTATTGGCCCAGACGCGCGCGCTCCTGCGCCAGCACGGCGCGCAGCTTGCGGCGATGACGCGCCTCAAGCCGATCGGTGGAATCCACGAGCACGATGGTGTGCGCGTTGAGCGGCGCATCGGTGCGGCACAGCGTTTCCGCATCCGTCGGCGGGGCGCGCAGCATCAGCGCCGCGCCGCCCAGCCCGCCTAACACCAGCATCGCCAGGACAATCAGAATAACGCCGAGCGCGTTGCGCGCCGGCGTGCCGCCACGGCGCGTCACGCGCCGCCGCCGCTGGAGTTGCGGTTGGTGGCGGCGTCCAGCTCCGCGAGCAGTTCCTCCAGCGCCTGCGCCGATTGCGCCTGCGCTTCCGCGAGCCGCGCGCGCGCTTCATCGATCATCGCCGCTGCGCCGGCGAGCGCGTCGAGGGCGGGACCGGCCGCTGGCGGCGGCGTGCTGAAATAGGCCGGGGCGGGACTCGTGCGTGCAGCGGCGTTCTCCTGGCGATAGAGATGCACCGCGCCCGCCGCCGCTTCGTCTAACGCGCGCGCCTTCGCGTCGAGCGCTTCCATCTTCATTGCAGCGGCGTCGAACGCCTTGCTCATCGCCTCCAACTCGGCGCGCACCTTCTCCAGCCGGGCCGACAGCGCGGCCTTCGCTGTGTTGATCGGCGCTTCCAGCTCGAGCCGTGCATCAGCGCGGAAGTCGGAGAGCGCATCAGAAGCCGCTTTCGCGGCGCGATCCATTTTGCCGTAGTCGGGATAGGGATCGTCGAAGCCGGAATAGCCCTTGAGCGCCGCAAACACCCACACGCCCGCGCCCAGCATCAGCAGGATCACCGCCTGCGGCGAATCCAACGCCAGCAGCGACCACAGGTGGAAGCTCGCGTCTGAACCCATGTCGAGTTGGGTTCCGCTAAGCGCCGCGAGCTGATCGCGCCAGTCGGCGGCGAACAGGTTGAGCATGAGCGCAAGCGCCCCCACGAAAGCGAACGCAAGCGCGCCCATCGCTTTCATGATCGTTTGGCTGTGCTGCAAATAGCGCAGCCCCAGGAAGCCGGCGAGGAAGCCCAACGTGACGTTGGCGCCGGACAGGCCGATCGCGGTGATCGCGCCGCCGAGCAGACCGCGCGCATCGTCTTCTGCGAACAAGGCGGCGCTGAACAGCGCCTCGAACACGGCGGCGCAGAACAGGAGCCCTGTCTGCAACAGTGTCGAGCGCGGATACACGGCCGGGCGGCGCAATCCGTGTCCGCGCTTGAACGCCTCCAGTTCTTCACGCGCCTGCGCCGCACGCGCGTAGGCATCGCTCCAATCGTGCGCCATCCGGCCAGAAGTTTGGCGCAGCGCCAGCCGTGCATCGAGGGCCGGACCGGTGAAATCCTGAGGCGACGGCGCCAGCACGCGCAGACGCCGCTCCGCGTCGGCTTTCGCATCGCCGCGCGATTGATCCACCCGCGCCCGTTCGCTGGCCACCATCTCGATCACGGCCTTCTCGGCGTCGGAGAGGTCGTCAGCGTCGTGGCGCGGGAGATTGCGCGCCGCGTCGTCGCGGGCGCGCTTCCTGAGACCAAGCTTCTTGTCCAGAGCAGACGCGCTCAGTCCCTGCGGCGGCCTTACCGCAGCGCGAGGCGCTCCATTGAGCTTGGCCTGCCCTCCATCCATTCGAGCCCGCTCCCGCGGTTAGTTAAACGCGCCAGGGCCGCTTCTCCAAGCGCCGCGTGCGGGCTATCAGGGACCTGTGAGCAATCTCAAGGACTTACTCGATCTGGCTGGCGCGGCGGCGACGGCGGCCGGCGAAGCGCTGCTCGCCAATCGCGCCGCCTGGGGTGTTATCGAGGCCGAACACGGTCGGGAAGTGAAAGTTGGCGCGGACAAGAAGGCTGAGAAACTCATCCTGACCGCGCTCTCGCGCGGCAGCGACTATCCCATCATCTCCGAGGAGGCCGGCTGGACCCGGGTGTTGCAGCGCGGCGACCGCTTTGTCTGGGCGGTCGATCCCCTGGACGGCAGCGTGAACTACTCGCGTGGTTATCCGCACTGCGGCGTGTCAATCGCCTTGCTGGACGAGGGCCAGCCAATCCTGGGCGTGGTCGATTGTTTCCTCATGCGCGAACGCTTTACCGGCGTAGTGGGCGAGGGCGCGTGGCTCAACGGCGCGCCGATGCGCGTGTCCGATATCGAACATCCCGCGAAAGGCATTTTGCAGACTGGGGTTCCTTCGCGGGCCAGCGATAGCTCAATGAAAGCGTTCGAAGGGCGCCTGCGGACTTGGCAAAAGGTGCGGATGATTGGTTCGGCAGCCACCGCGCTCGGCTATGTCGCCGCCGGACGGGCCGAGGCCTATCGCGAATCTGGTTCCATGATCTGGGACGTCGCGGCTGGATGCGCGTTGGTGAAGGCGGCCGGCGGTGTTGTACGCATCGATGGCCCGGGGCTCGATCAGCCGCTTGAGGTAGCGGCCTGCAATGGGTTCGTCTCGCTGCCGGATTGACGTCGATTTCATCCGCTACCCACAGCTAATGGAACCCGGGAGCGACGGAGAAGCGTGCCTTCTTCGTTAGCAATGTCGAACGTGCGGATGGAGCGCGGGCAAAAACCGTAGACAGGCCCGAAGCCAAGTGCCAAAAATTGTGTGGTAGAGCAGCTTTCAGCGGGAGTGGGGATGATCCGGGACGCGGTCCTCGTCGGATCGGCTCAAGCAGTCAACAAGGCATGGAACGAGCGGGCCCGGTGGGCGCCGCCGATTATCGCCGTGCGCGGCGCCGTTCTGATCGGGCCCGGCGAAGCTCCGGTTGCGTTGTTGGCGCGCGCGCCAATCTGGGACGCTCTAGACTTCACTGGCGTGGCGGCTGGCGCGGTCGTTTTGATCGATGCGCCCGCCGATGTCGCGGCCAAGCGCGCTGCGCTTGCGCGCGCAGCGGACGCGGGCATGAAGACATTCGTGCTCGCCGCCGGCGGGCTGCGGCGGATGCGTCTCGATGATGTTATCGGCCGGCCGCTGGGCGATGTCGATTTTGCGCGCATCCGCGCGATGATCGGCGGCAAGCACGTGCTGATTACGGGCGGCGGCGGTTCGATCGGCAGCGAACTCGCCCGCCGCATCGCGACGTTGTCGCCGGAGCGGCTGACGCTGCTCGATAGCTCAGAGCATAATCTGTACAAGATCGGTCTAGAACTCCCGGACGCCATTCCCGTGCTCGCCGACATTCGCGACGCATCGTCCATGCGGCGCTGGTTCGCTCGTGAGCGGCCGGAGATCGTCTTCCATACCGCCGCGCTGAAACAGGTGCCGATGGTCGAGGCCTTCCCCATCGAGGGCATCCTCACCAATGTTTGCGGCCTGCAGCACGTAGCGGACGCCGCACGCGCCGTCGGCGCCGATCTCGTCTTCGTCTCGACAGACAAGGCTGTCGAACCGTCGGGTGTGATGGGCGCCTCGAAGCGGTTCGGCGAAATTTACTGCCAGGCGCTGGACCGGCGCGGCCCGCGCCGCGCCATCGCTGTCCGGCTCGGCAACGTGCTGGGCTCCGCCGGCTCGGTCACGCCGATCTTCGAGGAGCAATTGGCGGCCGGCGGCCCTCTCACCGTGACGGATCCGGAGGTCGCACGCTTCTTCCTTTCCATTCCACAAGCGGCCGATGCTTTGCTGCAGGCGGCGGCAGTGGGGCTCACCGCGGAGCCGCGCGGCTGCGCCCTGGTAATCGACATGGGCGAAGCGCTGCCCGTGGTCGAACTGGCGCGCGAGGTCATCCGCCTCGAGGGCCTGCGTCCCGGCATCGACGTGCCGATTATCTTCACCGGCCTGCGGCCGGGCGAAAAGCTGCACGAACAATTGGTGGCCGCCGACGAATGGCGCGAGCCCGATCCCGCGCCAGACGTTATTGCCGTGGCTTCATCGGCGCAGGAGCTCGATGACGTGCTTGAAAGCATGGGCCGGCTCACGGCGCTTGCGCGCGAGGGCGACAGCGACAAGGTCGTCGCCGCGTTGTTCGCGGCAATTGGCGCGGACGCGGCCGAAGAAGCGATCGCGGTCTAACCGTTCAGCTGAGCCTCTTTCAAATGCGATCGCGCTTGCGGCATGACCCCATTGCGGGCTTGATCGGTCCGCCGTGGCCAATCTGTTTCCGTATTATCCCGTCTTCCTCGACCTCGCCGGCCGCTCCGTCGTGCTGATTGGCGCCGATGCGGCGATGGCGGGGCTCGCGCGGCAATTTCTGGCGGCGGGGGCGGGCGTCTCCGCATTCGATCCGGCGCCGTCAGATGCGATGCGTGCGCTCGGCTCTGCTGTGCGGCTCAAGCTGCGGCGCTGGCGGCCGGACGACTTCCAAGGCGCGGCTTTCGTCGTGTGCAGTGGCGACGAACCCAGGCCGTCACGCGTGCGCACCGCCGCGGCCGCACAGCAGGCTGTCTTTCACTTGCTCGGCGCACCCGAGAATTCAGACGTCGTGCTGGGTGGCGTAGCCGCCGCCGGTGCGCTGGCGCTTGGCGTTGCCGCGCCCGGCGCGCCGTGGGCCGTCACCGAAGCGGTGCGCACGCGTCTCGCGGCCGCTCTGCCGCCCGGCCTGCCCACATTCCTCGAAGCCGCCGCCCGCGTGCGCGCCGATGCCGGCAAACGCATCCCCGACGACACCCAGCGCGCACAATTCTGGAGCGAAGCGACAGAACGCGTGTTCGTTTCCTCGCCGATGAGCGCCAACGACTGGGAGAAGCTGCTGCGCAAGTGGTTAGAGGACTAATCCAACGTGCGTCTGAAGCGCAGCAGCGCCAGCGTCGCCAGCACGAGGAGGATGAGCGTCAGCGGCAGCATATCGCCGACGATGTCGGCGAAGCCCGCATCCTTCAGCACCACCTCGCGTACAATGCGCAGGAAATGGGTGATCGGCAGGCATTCGCCGATCGCCTGCGCCCAGCCCGGCATGGCGCGGAACGGAAACATGAAGCCCGATAGCAGGATCGACGGCAGAAAGATGAAGAACGTCATCTGCATCGCCTGCATCTGTGTGCGCGCGACGGTGGAGATGAGGTAGCCCAACATCAGGTTGGCGAGGATGAACAAAGTCACCGCGATTAGGAAGGCCAGGAACGAACCCGTGAAGGGGATGCGGAACAGCAAAGTCGCCACCGCCAGCACGATCGCCACCTGGATCGCGCCGACGCCGACATAGGGCGTGGTCTTGCCGATCATCACTTCCAATGGCCGCACCGGCGTTGCAAGCAGATTTTCCATCGTCCCGCGTTCGGTTTCGCGCGTAAGCGCGATCGACGTAATCATCACCATGGTCATGGTGAGAATGACGCCCAGAAGAGCAGGCACGATGTTGAACGCGCTTACGCCGGCGGGATTGTAGCGCCGATGCACGACGATCTCGTAGGGCGGCGGCGCTTGAGCGAGATAGGCGAGGGGTCCATTCAAATCCGGCGCGAATGCCGATTGCGCAATACGTTCGACCGCGCTGAGCGCGCCGCCCGCGGCCACCGGATCGCTGGCGTCGGCAGCGATCAGGATTTGCGGCCGCTCGCCGCGCACCATGCGCCGCTCGAAGCCCTCGGGAACGGAGATAAGGAAGGTCGCGCGTCCCGAGCGGATCATCGCCTCGCCTTCATCGGCGCGATCTGTCACGGCAACGATGTCGACGTAGCTCGATTGCGTCAGCGAGGCGAGGAATGCCCGCGTCATCGGCCCGTCCTCGCGCATCTCTACGACCGCCGGCATGTGCCGCGGATCTGTGTTGATGGCGAAGCCGAACAGCACCAGCTGCATGACTGGCACCATCAGCATGATGGCGAACGTCGGCCGGTCGCGCCGCATCTGCACCAGCTCTTTCATGAACACGGCGCCTATGCGCGACCACGAGAGGTCGAACAGATTGGGAAGGCCGACGAAGGGATTCATGCGTGCATCTCCACCGTCGTGCGCCCGTGTGTGACGGCGCCGCTTCGCCTCCCCCGCCCCTGGGGGCGGGGGTAGGGGGAGGGGGCGTGCAGAACGAGAGCCGCGCGTGGTGCGCAATCACCATGCGTTGCGCCCAGTCGTTCACCCCTCCTCCCTGCCCTCCTCCCGTTGGGAGGAGGGGGCTTGAAATCACGCACGTATCTCATTGGAAATTGTCCATCGCGCCGGACATCAGATAGATGAAAATCTCCTCGAGCCCCGCTTCGATCGGCTCGATCTCGAGATGCGGCTGCGCCTGCT
This sequence comes from Caulobacteraceae bacterium, assembly GCA_052387215.1. Classification (GTDB taxonomy): domain Bacteria; phylum Pseudomonadota; class Alphaproteobacteria; order Caulobacterales; family Aquidulcibacteraceae; genus Vitreimonas. Next base: position 22,650 of record JBQTJK010000198.1, on the reverse strand, counting down.
TCACCGCGCGCACGGCAGCCTCCAGCGCCGCCGCATCCTTCCCGCACGCATGAATCTCCGCGCCGAACCGCGCCACCAGATCGACGCCGGGCGATGCCTCCAGCATCTGCTGCGCCTGCAACAGCGGCCGGCCGGCGATGCGCCACGCATAGAGTCCAATCTGTTGCGGAATTTCCGCCGTCGGCGAGTCGAGCAGCTTCTTGCCGTAGGCGATGTAGGCGATGGAATCGCACTGCACGGCTTCGTCCATGTAGTGCGTGCTGACCAACGTCGTGACGCCTTGCGCCGAATAGCGCCGGATCGCGTCCCAGAAATCACGCCGCGCTTTTGGATCGACGCCGGCGGTCGGCTCGTCGAGCAGCAACAGCTCCGGCTCATGGATCATGCACGCCGCAAGCGCCAACCGCTGTTTCCAGCCGCCGGAAAGTTTACCCGCGAGTTGGCCTTGCCGCTCACTCAATCCGAGATCGGCGAGAGCCTGATCGACGCGCTCTGCAAGTCGGTCGAGCCCATAGAGCCGCGCGATGAACTCCAGGTTCTCGCGGATCGACAAATCCTCGTAGAGCGAGAATCGCTGCGTCATGTAGCCGACGCGCTCTTTGATCTTCAGGCTCTCGGTCAGCACGTCGAAGCCCAGCACTTCGCCTTCGCCGCTCTCCGGTTTCAACAGGCCGCACACCATGCGGATCGTCGTCGTCTTGCCCGAGCCGTTTGGTCCGAGGAATCCGTAGACCGCTCCGCGCGGCACCTGAAGATCGAAGTGATCTACAACCGTGCGGTCACCGAAGCGCTTGGTCAGTCCGCGCACATCGATGACGACGTTTTCGCTCATTCCGCGAGCCGCACATCGACCGGCATGCCCGGCCGGATCGGCGTGGGGCCGGCAAACCGCGCCTCGACCAGGAACACGAGCTTCTCGCGTTGGTCGAGCGAGTAGATGACCGGCGGCGTGAACTGCGGCTCGCGGGCGACGAAGCTCACCGTTGCTTCGACGGGCGCGTCGCATCCGTCGCAGCGCACCAGCACGCGCGTGCCCACACGCAATTGCGCCAGCATCGCTTGCGGGGCGAAGAACCGCACCTTCATGTTTTGTGGCGGCAACAGCGCTACGATAGGCTGGCCGGCGCCTACTACTTCGCCTTGGCGATGAAAGATCTGCTCTATCGTGCCTGCCGCAGGGGCCGTGCCGGCGAGATCGCTTAAGCGCTCTTCAGCCAAGCCGGTCTCGGCGCCCGCCGCCGCTGCTTGCCGACGCGCTTGCGCCAGACGCGCGTTCGCGACGTCGCGCGCAGCGCGATCGGCGTCGAGCCGGGCCCGCGGATAGAAACCTTGCGCAGCGAGCTGCGCCCCGCGCGCGTAGTTGCGTTGCGCGAGTGTCGCTTCCGCCTGCGCGGTGCGCACGGCCGCGGCAGCGGCGGCGCGTTGCGCCTCCGCACTCTGAGCGCCATAGCTCAAACGTTCAGGATCGAGCCGGAACACACGTGCGCCGGCCTCTACGGCGTCGCCCTCGCGTACGAACAATTCGCCGACGACGCCGGCGTCCTGGCTGGCGAGATAAATGTAATCCGCCTCCCCATAACCCTGGAGTACACTCGAACTTTCGCGCCCACATGCGGCGGCGAGCAATACAAACGAAAAGACTAGGATGCGCTTCATGCGCGGGGCTCCAGCCCGGAGAGCAGGACGTCGAATTGCTGTTCGATCAGTTTTTGCGGTTCGTGCAGAGCGGTTTCACCGCCCAGGACATGCGTCCACATCGCCTCGAAGAAGAGCGGCCCGATGAACGCGCGCACGACTGCGTTCTTGTCGACGCGCCGGATCTGGCCTTTCGTCATGCCCGCTTCGATCAGCGTCTCGAGCGCTCCGCGCGCCACGGCGACGACATGCTCTCGATAGTATCTCGCGATTTCGGGGAAGCGTCCGGAAATGCCGATCACCAGGCGCGGCACGGCGAAGAGGTTGGGATCGGCGATGCGATGCGCCGCCGCGATCGCCAGCATCCGAAGCGCCATCAGCGGATCGTCCGCGCCGGCCGCGGCCAGCGTCTGCACATTCCGCGCGAGCGGCCCGACTTTGGCCTCGATCAGCGCCTCGAGCAGGGCTGCCTTGCTCGGGAAGTAGAGGTAGATCGCCGCCTTCGAGAGCCCCGCGCGTTTGGCGATGTCCTCCATCCGGGCCGCTTCGAAACCGCGCGTGGTGAACTCCTTCAACGCCGCCTCGAGAATTTCCTCAGGCCGCGCCTCGGCGCGACGGCGCCAGCGGGGCGAGGGAGAATTTATCGTTGCGGCAGAGCGACTTGCGGCCATAAGATCAATATAACTGACCAGTCAGTTAGTTGCAAGCGCAGAATGAGCCCTGCTCAACAAGAGGGGCGGCGCCCGAAAGCGCCGCCCAGAGGGAAGCAACGAATTGAACGGGCTCAGTTCACCCAGTCACGCTGCAGGCTGCGCGACGCGATCACAGCGAGCAGCGCGGCGGCGACGTAGAAGCCGGTGCCGGCAAGGATCGAGTAGCGCAGCGATTCCTCCCCAAACTGCACTGAAAGCAGCACCGACATCTTGCCCAGCAGATAAGTTCCGAGACCAATCCCGAGCAGGTTGTTGATGAAGAGGAAGCTCGCTGATGCGGTCGTGCGCATGTTCGCGGGCGCCATGTGCTGAAACGCGGTGATGATGGGCCCGAGCCATACGAGGCCCAGGGCCGTCGGTATGAGGAACAGGAAGAACGCGACCGTCGGCGATGGCGAGAGCAGCGCTAGCGCGTAGAACGGCGCCGCGAGTATCCACGCCGCCGCCGGCGCCAGCGCGAACATGGCGCGGCGTTTGATGCCGAGCTTGTCGCCCAGAAATCCGCCCAACCACACGCCGATGACGCCGCCAACAAGCAGGATGGCGCCGTAATAGAACCCGGACTGCAGGCCGCTGAAGCCGTACGAACGTTGCAGGAAGCTCGGGATCCAGAAGAACGAACCATAGCCCATGATCGACGAGCACGAAGCGCCGAACGAAAGCAACCAGAAGCTCGGCTTGCGCGTCACGACGCCGAGCGCTTCGAAAAAGCCTGCACGCGCTGCGCTGGGTGCATCTGCGGCCCTAGCGTCGTAGCGGCCACGCTCGGGCTCGCGCACGAACAGGCGGAAGACCGGGGCGATCAACACGCCCGCGGCGCCGACGGCGATAAAGGCCACACGCCAATCGACAAGATCTGCGACAACGCCGCCAAAGGCGATGCCGGCAGCGCTGCCTATGGGGATGCCGAACGAATAGATCGCGAGCGCACGTGCGCGCTCTTGTGGCGGGAAATAGTCGGAGATGAGCGAATAGGCGGGCGCCACGCCGCCCGCCTCGCCGACACCGACACCCATGCGAGCGAGGAAAAGCTGTGTGTAGTTGAGCGCCATGCCGCTCAAAGCTGTGAAGCCGCTCCACAGCGTCAGTGCGATGGTCATGATCCAAGTGCGGCTCCAGCGGTCGGCGAGCCATGCGATCGGAATGCCAAGGCCGGTGTAGAAGAGCGCAAACGCCAGACCACCGAGCAGGCCCATCTGCTCATCGTCGATGTTGAGTTCCGCCTGAATCGGCGCCGCGAGAATGCCGATGATCTGCCGGTCGATGAAGTTGAATGTGTAGACGATGAACAGCAGAGCCAGCACGAGTTGGCGCGACGGATCGCGCGGCGCGTCGGCAGGCTCCATCGTCATCGCATCATCCAAAGAAAAAAGGCGGCGGCGCCCTGGGAGGAAATCGCGCCGCCGCCTTCGCGCATTGAGCGCCTAGAACCGTACCTCGACGGAGGCCGTCACGGTACGCGGCGGTCCGTAGAAGCCGATGATCGAGTTGCCAAACAGCGCGCCGGGGAAGTTGTAGCCGCCGACGCGATATTCTTCGTCGCCCAGGTTGAGCGCGTGCAAACCGAGCCGGAAGCGGTCGCTCTCCGACGTCCACGTCACGGACGCGTTGTAGAGCGTGTACGCTTCTTGATCGATCAAAGGCGTTGCCAGTTCGAACATGCGCGAGTCGCCGCGATAGGAAGCGGACGGCGTGATGACGATCTGCCCATTGCCGCCGAGGTCGATCGTGTAGTTGAATGCCAGTGAGGCCGTCCAGTCCGGCGTGTTCTGGATGTCAGCCACGTCTGACAGATCAATCGGCACGACAATCGTCGCCGGCGGAGGCGCCGGGTTCACCACCACGGTGTTCGACAGGTATTCGTCGAAGCCGGTATCGACGTAGCCGACCGCGAACACCGTGTTGAAGTTGTCGGTAAAGCGCAGCGTGCCTTCTAGTTCGACGCCCGAGATCGTCGCCGCTGCAGCGTTATCGACGAAGCTTGCAACAGTTCCCGCGACAGTCGCCTCCTGACGCGTGATCTGCACGTCCTGATAATCGGAATAGAACAGAGCGCCGGAGATGTTGGCGCGGCCGTTGAACCAACTCGAGTGAAATCCGAGTTCGTAGGCGTCTACGAACTCCGGATCGTAGCCGTTGACGGTGTTGGGGGTCAGCACGACGTCGCCGCGCATGTCGAACCCGCCTGATTTGAAGCCGCGCGCATAGGACGTGTAAATCGTGAGGTCGTCAGACGGCTCCCACGTCAGGGAGACGCGCGGCGTGAATTCCTCGAATTCGGCGCTGTTGGTGTAGTTGGAGCGCACGAGACCCGGAATGGCGGCGGCATTGCCGAAGAACGGACTGCGGATGCCGGTGAAATTCTGCCTGTAGACCCTGCCGGTTCGTTCGTCGTGGGTCCAGCGACCGCCGAGTGAGATTGCCAGGTTCTCGAGGATGTCGACGCTGACATCGCCAAAGACCGCGTAGGACTCAGTGTCGACGCGGCCGGTGGTGAAAATGGTGAGTGCAGCGAGACCGAGCACCGTATCGAAGGCGCCCTCTGCATAAGCATCGAGGTAATAAATGCCGGCCACGCCTTGTACGCGGTCGTAGTCGAACAGGAATTGAAATTCCTGAGAGAATTGCTGGTCAGCGTAATAGGCGGGAATGTCGAGCACCGGCCCGGGCGTGTTGTCGAAGTCGATGGTGCCTTCGGTGGTGCCCTCGCGAAGCGCGGTGATCGACTTAAGGGTCCAGTTCTCGTTCAGATTCCATTCGCCGAGCAGCGAATAGCCCGTCGTTTCGACATGATTTTCGTCACCGGAGCCCGCACGGGTATCGTACACGCTTGCGGGCGGATTGAACACCGGATCGACGCCGTTCGGCACCTCCCGATGGCCGTGGCGGGGATTGGAATCGTCGTTTACGTGGTCGGCGGAAAACCGGAAGAACAAATCTTCCGATGGCGCCCATTCGGCGCTGATGCGGAAGGCGTCTACATCCTTGTTGTAGTGCTCGGCGCCGGTGTTGAGATTCTCGCCGTACCCGTCGCGCACATAGGCGGCGACAGCGCCGCCGATCACGAACGTGTCGGAAAGCGGCGCCGAACCTGTGAGAATCACGTCGGTCTGATCGTAGCTGCCGAGGTTCAATCGCGCCGTCAGATGCGCTTCGTCTGGGTCAAGCCGGCGGGTAATGTATTTTATCGCGCCGCCGATCGTGTTGCGGCCGTAAAGCGTGCCTTGCGGGCCGCGCAGGACCTCGATCCGTTCAATGTCGAAAATGTCGAGCACCGCGCCCTGCGGGCGGGCGATGTAAACGTCATCCACGTAAAGCCCGACGCCCGGCTCAAATCCCCAGAGCGGATCCTGCTGTCCGACGCCGCGGATGAAGCCGATAAGCGTTGAATTCGAGCCGCGCGCGACTTGGATCGTGGCGTTTGGCGTCGTTTCCTGGAGAACGGTGATGTTCTCGGCGCCCCGCTGATCGAGAGTCTCGGCGTTCAGCACGGAGATCGCGATCGGAACGTCCTGAAGGTTTTCCTCGCGGCGCCGGGCCGTGACGGTGATTGCCTCGTCTTCTTCGAACGCCGTCTCGTCCTGCGCCGCCGCTGGCGTGCACAGCGCAAACGGCGCAGCGCAGACGCTCGCCAACAACAGCGCTATGCGCGCACTCTCTCCAAACCGTTTCATGGGACTGCTCCTCCGCTCCTCAATTCCGGCCGCCGCGTTGCGCGGACAAAAGCCTCGATGTGATTCAAGAAATCGTCAGGCGCTTCGAGATGGGGCACGTGGCCCGCGCCGGTGATGACCACACGCTCCGCGTTCGGCGCTGTTTCGGCCACGAACGCGGTTGCGCCATCGGGATAGACTTGGCTGTCCTCGCCGTGGATCACGAGCATCGGCGTCGTGATGCGCGAGAGCGCGGCGCGAAAGTCTTGATGCGCCATCGATGTCCAATACGAGGCCATTGCGGCCGGGTCGGCTTTCGCCATCTCGCTTGCCGCCCAGCTTTCCAGTTCAGGGCGCGCTTCGCGCACCGAAGGCGAAAACATGCGCGGCGCAAAACGGGAGACGTACGCGGGCCAGTCGGCCTCGATCTCGTCCATCGTGCTCGCAACGTCGCCGGCGGTGTAGCCGCCCGAAATTCCGTGCGGCCACACCGCATCGTTCACGACGCGCGGGCCCATGTCCTCGATGATCAGGCCGCTCAAACCGTTGGCGATGCGTGGTACGGCCGCCCAGAGCGCCAACGCGCCCATCGACCAGCCGAGCGCGGTTGCGTTCTTGAGGTCGAGCGCATCGAAGAAATGCGCGATATCGTCTGCAAGGGTTTCGATTGTGAGGGGCGCTTGGCCCCGGTCCGAACCCGGATGTCCGCGCAGGGTCGGCGTGAGAACGCGATGGTCCTTGGCCAGTCTCGCGTTCAACTCGTCGAAGAATGTGCCGTTGGCGGCCCAGCCGTGCACCAGAATAATGACCGGCCCGGCGCCGATATCGGCGTAGGATAGGGCGGCCCCGTCAGGCAAAACGTACTGTGGCATGTGCCCCGCATTCCCCCCTCGGACCGTTTCTCGGGCCGAATTTTTGTTGTCTTGGACCTGCTTATATCGGAGACTTGAAACATGAGTCAACATTCAGGTTCCGAGCCGGCGGCTGAGGAGCGATCGGGGCCAAAGACTGAACGGGGCCGGCGGACGCTGCGGCGGCTCTTGGACGCGGCAGGGGAGGAGTTCGGCGCGCGCGGTTATCACGAGACCGCAATCAGCCACATCACCCAGCGCGCAGGGGTCGGGCTCGGCACCTTCTACGTCTATTTCAAGAGCAAAGAGGAAGTGTTCCGCGCGCTCGTGGCCGACATGGGCACACGCACCCGTCACGCCCTGACCGAGAGCACCCGCGGCGCCCCGAACCGGCTTGAAGCCGAGCGCCTTGGAATCCAGGCGTACCTCGACTTCGTACGCTCGCACAAAGCCCTATATCGCGTGGTCATGGAGGCGCAATTCGTCGCGCCGGAAGCGTACCGCGACTACTATCGCACGTTCGCCGCCGCCTACCGGCAGCAGTTGGCGCAAGCCGCCGCCCGCGGCGAAATCAGTCCGGGACAAGACGATGAGGTGCGTGTGTGGGCGTTGATGGGCGCCTCAAGCTTTCTCGGCATACGATACGGCATCTGGGACGACGGCACGGACTCCGCCGCGATCGCGGAAGCGGCGTCCGACCTGATGATCAATGGGCTCGCGCCGCGAGCCAAGAATGGCGACGCGTCCTGAAAGAGGCGCGCGCGCGTGGGAGTGGGATATGGGTGTCGACCTCGTCGACATCACGGCGAAACGGGCGGCGCTGACGCCGCGTCGCGTCGCGTTCGAAGATGCGCTCACAGGGCGCGCGCTTACCTATGCCGAACTCGACGAACGCGCTTCCCGCTGCGCTGCGCTGCTGGCGGGTTTCGCCATCGCGCGCGAGGACCGGGTCGCAATCCTCTGCCGCAACCGCATCGAATTCTTCGAGATCATGTTTGGCTGCGCCAAGATTGGCGCGATCCTCGTTCCTTTGAATTGGCGTTCGCCATCGGCCGAACTCTCAGCGCTGCTCGACGATTGCACGCCGAAACTGCTGGTTTATGGCCGTGAAGATGCTGAAACGACTACGTCGCTGGCGCACGCTGGCTTGAAGCTGCTTTCGCTCGATGAGCACTATGAAGAAGCTCTCTCTGCCTCGGCGCCCCTTGTCACGGATCGTCGCTGGCCTGGGGATGCCGCATGGTGCCTGATGTACACGTCTGGCACGACTGGCCAGCCGAAGGCGGTGATCCAAACCTACCAGATGGCGGCCGTGAATGCGTTTCACGTGACCCAGGCGTTCGGCCTGCGTGAAGCTGACACGACCCTGAATTTCTTGCCGCTGTTCCACACTGCCGGCATTCAACTCGTCACGCTGCCGGCGATCTTCGCCGGCGGCACAGTGATCGTCCTGCCAGGCTTTGATGCCGCGCGCGCGCTCGAACTGATGCCTCGGCTCGACGTCCTCTTCGCTGTGCCTGCGGTTTATCAGCAGCTCGCGCTCCATCCTGCGTTCGAGCGCGCCGATCTCGCTCGCGTGCGTTCCTGGGGTTGCGGCGGAGCGCCTCTGCCTGACGTGCTGGTGGAGCGTTACGCAGCGAAGGGCGTGCGCGTCTGCAATGGCTACGGCATGACCGAAACAGGCCCGACGGCGTTCATCGCGGCGCGCGAAGATGCGCTCGCCAAAATAGGTTCAGTCGGTAAACCGCAGATGCTGCTCGATGTGCGCATCGTCGATGCCGATGGCAACGACGTTCCGGTCGGCGAGAGTGGCGAGATCTGGATGCGCGGGCCGGGCCTCACGCCGGGTTATTGGAACAAACCGGATGAGAGAGCGCGCGTGTTTACTCCGGACGGTTGGCTGAAGAGCGGCGACATCGGCCGGCGCGACGCGGATGGCTGCTACTACGTCGCCGGGCGGATCAAGGAGATGTACATTTCCGGCGGGGAAAACGTGTATCCGGCCGAAGTCGAGAATGTGCTGGCGCGGCACCCGGCCGTGCTCGAAAGCGCGATCATCGGCGTGGCGGATGAGAAGTGGGGCGAAGTCGGCCACGCATTCGTGCTGACGCGCCCAGGCGCGTCGCAACTGTCTTCGGCCGAGCTGATCCAGTACTGCCGCGCCAATCTCGCGGCGTACAAGGCGCCCCTCTACGTCACGTTTGTCGACGATTTCCCCCGCACGGCGGCGGGCAAGATCAGAAAACACCTGCTGGCGATTGCGCCCCACACGCCGGTGCGCTGACAAGGCGCCGCCGTCACGGCGAAATCTTCAGCCAGCGCAAGATGTTTGCTTGCTTCGGCGCTCAATCAGGCGAACAGGAGACCAGTGGAAATGTGCCGGCAAGGGGCCTATCCTCGCGCGGTGGGGAGTGAACTGTGGCTGAAATCCAGGGCGAGGATCGGGCAATCCGGCTAGCGTCGATCGTGTCGATCGACATCGTTGGCTTCTCGACGATGTCGGAACGCGATCAACGCAACGCCGCGCGCAAAGTAGAGAACCTCCGCGCGCGCATCGAGCGCGTTGCCCTCGCCAATGGCGGGCGATTGTTCAACACCGCCGGCGATGGTTTCATGCTTGAGTTTGCATCCGCGGGCTCGGCGCTCGGCGCGATCCAGGAAATCCTCGACAAACGTGGACGCGGCGAGCCGCCGCTCCGCGTCGGCGCGCATGTGGGCGATGTTGTCGTCACGGCGACCGAAGACCTGCTCGGCCATGGCGTCAATGTCGCCGCGCGGCTGCAGGCGCTGGCGGAGCCGGGCACCGCGCTGGTCTCATCTGAGTTCCGCTCGATGGCGCGCAATTCGCCGCAAGCGGCGTTTCAATCGAAAGGGCACAAGCCGCTCGATAATATCGACCAGCGCGTGCAGACATTTGAGATTCTCTCCAAACGTCAGCGCTTTGCGCGCGCCTCACGCCGCTTCGGCCTGATGGCCGCCGCCGCCGCGGTTCTCGGCGTAATGGCGTATTTCAGTCCGCTTGCGCTCCGCATGCTGCAAGAATTCTCGCTGCGCGAGCCGGATGCCACCGCCGCCGTGCAGCAAGCGGCCGATGCGCCGAGTGAAACTCCGGCCTCGCCAGAGGAAGAGATCCCCACGCGCGTGCCGGGCTACACCTTCACCGACTGCCCCGGCTGTCCCGAGATGGCGGTCGTGGCGGGCGGGTTGTTCATGATGGGCTCGCCAATTGCTGAGCCGGGCCGGGGCCGCGACGAAGGTCCGCAGCATGAAGTGTCGCTCGCGCCGTTTGCGATCGGAAAATACGAAGTGACCTTTGCGCAGTGGGACGCGTGCCTCGCAGGGGGCGGCTGCAACGGCTATTCGCCGCCGGATGGCGGCTGGGGCAGGGGCAACCAGCCCGTCACGGGCGTCTCGTGGGAAGACGCGCAGGCCTACCTCGATTGGTTGAACGCACAGGTGGGTGGTTTGCGCTACCGCCTGGCGAGCGAAGCCGAATGGGAATACGCCGCTCGAGCAGGGCAGACCGACGCCTATACGTTCGGCCCGCGCGTGACCGCGACGCAAGCGACGTTCCGGGCGCGGCAGACCACGCCCGTCGGCGCGCACGCGGCGAACGCCTTCAATCTTTTCGACATGCACGGCAATGTCGGCGAGTGGGTCGAGGATTGCTACGCGCCGAACTACGAGCTGGCGCCGGTGGACGGCGCTGCCGTGCAGGCGGACGAATGCCGCCGGCGCGTCTATCGCGGCGGCGGTTATACCGATCAGGCCCCGGTGCTGCGTGCTGCAGCGCGCCGCTCCACAGAAGCCAACGCACGCTCGCAAGGCATCGGTTTCCGCGTCGTCAGGACGCTGGACTGACGTTCGCAGAAAAGCGCTGGTGGGGACGTTGCGCGCCTTGGCGTAGCAGAACGCCCAAATCTCATCACACTGGACGCGCTCGGCCTTCACGTGCGTCACAAGCTGGTCGTGCAGGTCAAGGCAGGTCTCGCGTGCGTCCACCAAGAGCTTGGAAGCCGTGTTGATCGACACGTCCGCGACCCGGGAGACCGCCCGCATCGACTTGCCTTCGTTGAGGAGGTTGACGTTTGTACCCGCTTGGAGCGGGACGGCTTGTTCATTGGTAATGGACCAAATAGCCCGCATTAGACTATTAAGTAGGCTGTAGTGGTCTTTATAGGACTAAATTAGTTGTGTAGTAGTCCATTATGGACTATACAGGTCCTGTAGTGGTCTTTTCTGGACCACGTGGTCCTTTACCCCTGGTCGGAAATGAAGTCGTTTGAAGCGGACTACCTAGCCTCTCTCCGAGTGCCGCAGCGGGCCATTCGGGCGATCAATGCCCTGGGAGTGTTCCAAGGGAGGCAAGCGCTTTGGGCTCAGGCAAAACCCGAGGTGCTAGAGCACCTTCTGCGCGTCGCCATTATCGAGAGCACTGAAAGCTCAAGTCGTCTTGAGCAAATCGTAGTGGGGCATCACACCCTCGATCGATTACTGGTCAAGAACGAAGCTCCGGCGGCGGAGAACAGATCTCAGGCCGAATTGGCCGGCTACCGCGACGCGCTGAAACTAATCCATGAAAACGCGGCAGACATGCCAATTACGGAAGGGATCGTTCGTCAGCTTCATCGGGAGCTAATGAAATACACGCCCGCGTCGGGAGGCGACTACAAGATCGGGCCTAACGACATTGTTGAGAAAACACCCGATGGAAGAATCCTACGAGTGCGGTTTTCGACGGTTCAACCAATCCAAGTATCTGACTACATGTCAGCTCTGCACGAGCGAATTAGCTCAACGCTGGATGCGGGTGAAATCGAGCCGCTTCTTCTCGTTCCGCTCTATGTCCACGACCTGCTTTGCATTCACCCGTTTTCGGACGGCAATGGTCGCATTGCGCGTTTGATGACCGTTCTGTTGCTCCACAAGCTGGACTATCAGGTTGGACGCTACATAAGTCTCGAACGCATTATAGAAGAGAGCAAGGTCACCTACTACGCTAGCTTGAACGAATCCGATGTCGGTTGGCATGAAGGCATGCACGATAGCTCGCCGTTTCTCGAATACATGTTCGGCGTCATGCTCTCGGCATACAAAGAACTTGAAGAGAGCACGTCGTTAAACTTCGCCAAGGGTGCGAAGAAGATCATGGTCGAAGAGGCCGTGGATGCAATGCCCCGGACGTTCAGACTAGCTGACGTGGTGGCGAAGCTTCCCCTTCTCAAAGAGAAAACAATTCGAGCGTCGCTTCAGACTCTCCGGGAGGCGGGCAAGATCGTGAGCGAGGGAAAGGGACGCGCTGCCTATTGGCGCAAAGTCGCTTAGCCTTTCTTCCAACGCTTCTGCGCGGCTTTCTTCGCGATCTCAGATCGCTTCTTCGCGCTCAGCGCCTTCGCCCGCGCTTTCCCGCCCTTGGCCCCCAGGGCCTTGGCGTGAGGATTCTTGCCGTCGTTGCCGCGCGGTTCTTCGATCTCGCCAGTGGCGGTCACGATATTGCATTTGGCAAACCCAGACGCTATGGCTGGGTCAAGGCCTCCGGTGCGGTACGTGACTGTGAGGTCAATTGAATGAGCAAGTTTGGGGGCTGAATGCCGCGGTCGAGATAATGAAGCTGACCCTGACCTTTGACGGGGAGCTACCGTCTGCGAACGGCGCGAGGCGCACCGCTAAGAAGTGGGAGCTTCGGCGCGCCTTCCACGAACAACTTACCGAATTGTGGGACGTCAGCCCGGTCCTTCAGCACGCCAAGACGCTTGCTGTGCCGACGCATGGCGGCGCCTTCGTTATGGTCGATCAGTACCACGGGCTGCCAAAGCGCGAACTCAATCAATCCTTCGGTCCGACCGAGAAAATCAAGCTCTTCGATCCGATTACCAAGCACGGCAGGAAATTCGTTCCTCTCGTTCGGAACTCGGCAGCGCTCGTTTGCTCTGTCGACATTCTCTTTCTGCGACGCGAGGAGCCGGGGCGCGTCATCAAGCAAGGCGGCGACTTGGATAATCGCATCAAAACCCTCTTGGACGGGCTGCGAATGCCTGAGCACATCGAAGAGATGGAGCATTCGGGCGAGTTACCGGCGCCGATGAACTGCCTTCTCGAAGATGATGTTCTGGTGACCGATATCGGCGTTCGAACCGGTCGGTTGCTCACTGGTGGCAATAGAAACAAAAATGAGGTGAGACTGGTCATCGACGTGAACGTAAAGGCCACGCAGGTTCACACGTACAATCTTGCCTTTGCCAGCGACTAGCGCTTCGGCTTCTTTGGCGGCGCTAGCTTATCCATTGCGCGCTCAAACGCATCGCCATCAACCTCAGCCTCTTTCGCCGCTTCAATGAAGCGTTCTTTCTGAGGCTTCTCGCCTTTTTTCGGCGGTTTCTTCGCGGCCATGAGCGTTAGCTCAGTGGAGGAATGCTGATGTGGCCATCGTCGTTGTATTCGGGCTCCACTTCCATCTGACGCAGGCGATCCGCCAAATCTCTATAGCTCTCGACCACGCCATCGTGGTTCGACTGCACACAGGGGCTACATATCCGTACGCCGTTCCAGCTCTCGGCGCGAAAGAGCGTCCTCGCCGTATTTCCACATATGAAACAAGTTAAGTCTGCCATCGCTCAATCATAGCCTGATTTGCGCCAAGCCCATATATGCCCCGCCGTGATCCTAAGCCTCATGCTCGCGGACCATCGTCTTTAATTCAGGGATGAGTTTTCTGAGCGGTGGCGAAAGCCATGGCATCTCTTTTGACACCAGCGGCAAGCTTAGATGCGTCTGGGCTAAATTTGCGACAATACGCGCGTGAGCGGCGTCTTTCGCTTTCTTGAGTGGATTGCGATCAACGCGGCGTGAGACCCAGAGCTTATGAAGCGCAAACGTGCGCGGCTCGGGGACAACAACGCGCAAAGGAATTCCGTCAGCGCCGACGATCACTTGCTCAAATGGCGGAGATGCAATCAGCCATTCCACTCCGCCAATTGGCTGCGCTTCCACATCCGCGTTCGGGCGCATCTGCGCGAAATCGTCACCCTCAGGAACGATCAAGTCGACAATGTAGCCGCGGCTATTTGTGGCGTTAAATCCGTAGGCGGTCGTGAATGAGGGATCGACGCGGCGTAAGACGCTCATAAGGCCTTGGCGCCGGACAACGCCAGTAGCAGAAAGCAAGAGAGATTGGCGGGTGTCCCAAAGCAAATCAGCATCTCCGGTGGCAACGTGCTCACCACCGACTCTTGTGCCTGCTGCAATCTCATACCCGTAAAGCGCATTCGTGCCGGCGACGATTATATGCGATCCGAGCAGCCCTTCGCTGTCGAGTTCGCGCAGAATTTCTGCAGCGATTGTTGGAAGACGAGAGATCCCGATGGCGCGATTGACGGGAGCCATGGTTTCAATCCGCTTAGTCAGTGGGCGCAATCGAGAGCGCAATTCTTTGAGCCGCGTATCGTGTTGAACCTTGCGTTTCGCGAGAGCGGGCGTTTCGCGCCCCAGCGAACGCAATTTCCCTTCGCGCTTTTCATACAGATAGCGTTTGCCTTTGGATGTGTTCCAGTAGAGGCCGCCCATGGTGGCGATCTCCATGGCGGGCGGGCGCCAACCTGCAAACAATTGCTGTGCGTCCACTAGCTGACGCCGTTGCTCTAAGGAAAGCTCGCTAAAATCCATATTAAGCCTCTGAAAACACTACAGTTGTAGTCGGATTCGCGAAAAGTGCAAATCGACTACAACCGCTGTTATTTCAATGACTTACTGTTCCGCTCGCGCACGCGCTGCCACACCACGCTCCGCAAAGGAGACGCGTGATAGCGATGCAGAAACTCAAGCTGCTGGTTTAGTCGCGCGATGTCGCCCCGCACGCTTCGCAGCCAGAACTCAAAGACCGCCTCAGGTGACGGCGGGCCTATCAGCTGTTCGATAGGTCAAGCGCTTGCCGACGACTTGAGCAATCAGCTTTTCGGCGCGTTGCTGGTCATTCATGCCGACCGCGACGCGGGTGTTATGGCGATAGTCGAACTCCGCGAGATAGCGATGCAAATGCTTCTCGGAGCAATGCTGATAAACGCCGCGCATGCCGCGCTTGAACACGCTGAAATAGCTTTCCGCGCTGTTGTTGTGGACCACGCCACCTTCTTCGTAACGCACGTATTCTTCCATTGAGTGCTCGACGTATTTGTGTTCGGCAAATTCCTTGCCGACCTTGCGATAAAGGTGCGCCGCATCGGTGTGCAGCTTGGACTTGCGGTCAAGGTTCTCGCGGATGATACGCGAGACGGTTTCCGCGTTCGCTTCGGCAACGTGGAAGGTGCGGGCCGATCCGCCGCGCTCGACGAGCGCGACGATGGGGCGTTTGTCGGCACGAGTGCCGCCGCCGTGACGGCGCGAGGTGCGATATTTGAACGGAGTGCCGTCAACGCGGTACTCGGGCGGGGTTTCGACTTTGCCGTGGTAGGTCTCGTCCACTTCCACAACTTTGCCTTCGCCGCCCATCGGCGGAAGCGAGCCGCGCGCGGGCGCCATCGCCATGCGGATGCGGTGGCTCATATGCCAAGCGGTTTTCAGTTGGACGCCAAGCACGCGCGAAAGCTGGTTGGAGGAAACGCCTTTCTTGCTCGCCGCCATGAGCGCGATGGCTTGCAACCAGATGTGCAGCGGCGCGTGTGAGTCCTCGAAAATGGTGCCGATCCGCAGGGTGAATTGCGCGCGGCAGGCGCGGCACTTTTTCAGCCCCAAGCGCTCGCGGCCCTTTTTGTCCTTCACGCCTTGCAACGGATAGCCTTCGCCGCCGCATTGCGGGCAGACCGGATCTTGCGGCCAGAGCTTTTCTTCGAGATAGGCGAACGCGGCGGCTTCATCGTGGAAATGCGCGGCGGCGAGAACGGACTTGGGCATGGGCCTAATCTAGGGATTGGGCCTGGGTTTGTCAAATACAATATTGTGACCGCGGGCACAGCCAAAACACATTCGCGGGGTCATGCTGCGCGTTTGGCGCAGTGCAGATCCATCAGCTTGGGGGCAGGGAGAGCATGAGCGGACAGTTCCGGCTCGCGCAGATTTCAGACACCCATGTGCGCGCTGACGATGGCGGCGCAGCGGCGCATCAGGTGAAGCGGGCGCTGGCGCAAGCCAAGGAATACCGCGCCGACGTCATCGTGCTCACCGGTGACCTCGTGAACGACCAGCGCGCAGATGAATACGCCGTGCTTGCCGAGACGATCGCCAATCCCCCGGCGCCGCTCTACCTCATGCCCGGCAACCACGACGATCGGGCGCTGATGCGGCGGACCTTTCCACAGCACGCATACTTTTCGCGCGAAGGGCCGCTTTCCTTTGTCATCGA
The DNA here is from genome assembly GCA_052387215.1 of Caulobacteraceae bacterium. GTDB lineage: Bacteria > Pseudomonadota > Alphaproteobacteria > Caulobacterales > Aquidulcibacteraceae > Vitreimonas. The sequence continues at coordinate 6,464 of JBQTJK010000198.1, read as the reverse complement.
TGATTTTCCCGTGCGGATCGTAGCCGTCGATCAGATCGTTCCCGGTGAGACCCACGGCTTGCTTACCGAAGCCGGTGCGGCTTGGCTGGACGCGACCCTGGCGAACGAGCCAGACAAGCCAACGATTGTCGCGTTGCACCATCCGCCATTCCTCACCCACGACCTGCTGTTTGATCGCATCGGTTTGCTGGACGCGGAGCTTTTCGCCGCCGTCATCTCCCGCCACCGCCAAGTGGCGCGGGTCATTTGCGGTCACCATCACCGGTTCATCCTGGGCCAGACCGCCCACGCGCCGGTCATCATCGCCCCATCCACCTCCTGGACCTATGGGCTGGCCCTGAACGAAGGGCAGGATATCGCCGCCAAGACCGCCGAGCAGCCGGGCTGGGTGCTTCACCTCTGGACCGAGGCAGACGGTTTCGTCAGTCATTTCATGGGGTTATAGAAAAGCAGTTGGGCCGGATCTGACGATCCGGCCCGTGCTGCGGTGGCGCCTGGGCGGGGGGAGTAGGTCGGCGCCGTCGAAAGAACGAGCGGACCCGGCTATCCGTTCCGCCTCCAGGCGAAATTTTTTTTAATGGTGCGCCAGGAAGGCGCGGGGCTCGGCGACGAGGGTTCAACCGCCGGGAGCAGACGCGCGGCAGCCGCGTGACAGCGGCCCGCCGCGCACCAGCCAAAGCCACACCCCGCGCCCCACTGGATGGGGCAAGGAAAAATCGTCCGACCGGCGGCGTCAAGCGTTTCGTTCAATTTGTACAAGTTATCCGCATACAGCGCGCAGCGGTTGTGGCTGGCTCGCGCTTGGCGCGCGGCCCTTCCCGCCCACCGTTGTCCATTGGCATCAGTTGACCCCGTAGGGAAAAGGGCGTTCGCTTTTGCGAGAACAGCAGCGGGTGTCCAACCGCGAGGATTGGCAGGGATGAAGCTCGGATCGCAGAACGCGCAAGGAACAGAAAAGTCCGAACCGACAGCGAAAACGAGGGAGCAAAGGCAAAAGCGGGAAAGACGAAAAGCGCCGCCCTACACTCTGGTGTGGAGCGAGGAAGTTCAGACGCTTCCCGACATCAGCACGAACGAGGTCATCGAGCTGCGCAAGAAGGCGTTGTGGCGCATCGAACTTGCGGAAGCCGCCCTAAATGGCGACTCATCGGTCGCGCGGTTCGGCGCGGCGGCCCATGCCGAGGACATTGTCTGGTCGCAGTTCCAGGTCGGCAAGTATTGGTTTTGCATCGAGTTCCGCGCCGCCAACATCCGCGAATATGTCGTGAAGCTGGCCGGGCCGCCGCGGCCTGATGATACGCCGCCACCCCCCGGCAACCTGCTGGCCGAGCGCCGCACTCATGATGACTTGCCTTCGCAGGCGCGAGACAGTCGCTCCCGCAAGAAAGACTGCGACGGCTCGAAAAGCGAATTCGGGCGAGGGGCGGCAGTCTTGTGGAGGTTTACGCGGCGAACACTCAATCGCAACCTGACCACAAGCAGAACCAAGTTTGCGTCAAAGTTAATAGACACCTTGACCAAGGCTGGAGTTACTTACCGTAATGTTTCGTACAACATGCGTAACTTGAGCGCTTCCCTGGGAGAAAAGATACGAAGATTTGTCTGGACTATTGCAGGTGGCAGCAGTTCATTTACCCGCATCGGTGACCTTCCTACCTATCTAGTTGGCTCGAACGCGCGGCTAGAACCCAGGTGTGTTGGCCAAAACAGCGGCATACATGTGCTGCTCTATTCCTGGGTCCGGGACGAAGCGCCAGCAGTAGACTGGAACGCTGACCTTTTCGGTGCTCTACCTACCGACTGGGCGGCAAATCTGTTCGGCGCGTTGCCGAAGGAAGAGCGGGTATTCAGATGAAGTCGGTCAAAGAGCATCGAAAGTCGCCCGTAGGGCGCGCACGCAAGGCGAAGGCGCCTGTACTGTCGACATCGGAAGCCCGCGCCAACTTTGCCGAAGCTCTCGAGACCGCGCAGGTCGACAATGCGGTGATTGGCTTCGATCGCTATGGCCGGACCGTCGCCGCACTGGTGCCCGTCGAAGCGATCTACATGTTGGCCGGCCTCGGCAAGCTGGTGGATCCGGCCACCCGCAAGGAGATCGAGCAGGGGGCCATCGCCTTCGCGCGCAATGTGCCCTACCGCTCCGTCGACCCGGGCCAGATCGCCGCTGCTTCGAAAGCCAAGGCGAAGGCGGCGCGCACCGCCACGCGCGGCGGCGGACGTAAGCCGCGCCGCTGACCGCCCGGCCTTTGGCGCCCGGGGACGCGGGGCTATAAGCGGGCGCGGAGGCGCCCATGAAAACCAGAGCGGCAGTTGCGTTCGCGGCCAAGCAGCCGTTGGAAATCGTCGAAGTCGATCTGGAAGGTCCGCGCGCAGGCGAGGTCCTGGTCGAAATCAAGGCCACCGGCATCTGCCACACCGACGCCTACACGCTCGACGGCTTCGACAGCGAAGGTATCTTTCCAAGCATTCTCGGTCATGAAGGCGCGGGCGTCGTGCGCGAAGTGGGCGCTGGCGTGACGAGCGTCGCCGCCGGCGATCACGTCATTCCGCTTTACACGCCGGAATGCCGGCAGTGCAAAAGCTGCCTGTCGCGCAAGACCAATCTCTGCACTGCGATCCGCGCTACCCAGGGCAAGGGGCTGATGCCCGATGGCAGCTCGCGGTTCTCGTTCAAGGACAAGCCTATCGCGCACTACATGGGCTGCTCGACCTTCTCGAACTTCACCGTGCTGCCGGAAATCGCGGTGGCGAAAATCCGCAAGGACGCACCGTTCGACAAGGCCTGCTACATCGGCTGCGGCGTCACCACTGGCGTCGGCGCCGTGGTGAACACCGCGAAGGTGGAGCCCGGCGCCAATTGCGTTGTGTTCGGCCTTGGCGGCATCGGTCTCAACGTCATCCAGGGGCTGAAGCTGGTCGGCGCCAACATGATCGTCGGCGTCGACATCAATCCGGCGCGGGAGGAATGGGGCAAGAAATTCGGCGCCACGCATTTCGTCAATCCGAGCAACGTGAAGGGGGATCTGGTCGCCCATTTGGTGGAGCTCACTGGCGGCGGCGCCGACTACACCTTCGACGCAACCGGCAACACCACGGTCATGCGCCAGGCGCTGGAAAGCTGCCATCGTGGCTGGGGCGAAAGCATCATTATCGGCGTGGCCGAAGCCGGCAAGGAAATCGCCACGCGGCCGTTCCAACTCGTCACTGGCCGGGTCTGGAAGGGCACCGCGTTCGGCGGCGCGCGCGGGCGCACCGATGTGCCGCGCATCGTCGACTGGTACATGGACAAGAAAATCCAGATCGACCCGATGATCACCCACACCATGCCGCTCGAGCGCATCAACGACGCCTTCGACCTGATGCACAGGGGCGAAAGCATTCGGAGCGTTGTGGTGTACTAGCGCTCAGCTCTGCAAACTGGAGCGCGCGGCCTCCGGCCGCGCTTGCACATGAACTGAAGGCGAAATGCGGGGCCGGAGGCCCCGCGCTCCAAGTTCAAGAGGATCGCGCGCGATGAACGACTGGAAGCTCCCGTGGTCCGCCTCCTGCCTCTGTGGCCAAGTGAAGATGCGCGTGACCGCGCCGCCGCTGGTTTCCGCGGCGTGCCACTGCAAGGGCTGTCAGAAGCTCACCGGCGGCGCCTATTCGCTGACATTGATGATCCCGCCGGGCGGCTTTGAAGTCATCGAAGGCGAGCCGGTGCTCGGCGCTCTGCATCGCGCCGAGAGCCAGCACCATTATTGTCCGCACTGCAAAAGCTGGCTCTTCACCACTGCCCCCGCTCTGCAGGGCGTGACCAATTTCCGCTCCACCATGCTCGACGATGCAACCTGGGTCGTGCCGTTCGTCGAATCCAACGTGACGGAGAAATTGCCGGGCGTCGTCACCGGCGCAAAGCGCAGTTTCGACGGCTTTCCGCCACCGTCGGAATACGGACGGTTGATGCAAGAGTACGCGCAGGAGGGCGCGCGGCCGCGATAGCAGACGAGCCACTAGCCCTTCTCCTCCCGCGGAGGAGAAGGTGGCCCGAAGGGCCGGATGAGGAGGAGTGAGCTGCGACGCTTGCAGCACGCACCGATTGAGTGCGCGGCAATCGATGCAGCCACACCCGCGCCTAGTCCAACCACCTTGCGCTTATCCCACCTCATCCGTCGGCTTCGCCGACACCTTCTCCGCCGCAGGCGGAGAAGGGCTTGTGCAGCCCGGATAGAATGGTGACGGAATTGCCCGGATGGATGGGTGACAGTCTGTTGGCCCTCAAGCGTCACGGTTGTTGGATCGCCGCGCGCACACAAACGCGCGTCCCCAATCCTAGTCCCGAAACGGGTGGCCGATCATGTGAAGAGACAGAGGCGGGCCGGAGGCGTAGTGAAGCGCAAAAGGAGGGTGTCATGGCGAAGGTGGTTTGCGTCCTCTACGACGATCCGGTCGACGGCTATCCCAAATCCTATCCGCGCAGCGACCTTCCGAAGCTCGAACGCTATCCGGATGGCCAGAAACTGCCGACGCCGAAGGCGATCGATTTCAAGCCCGGCGTGCTGCTCGGCAGCGTCAGCGGCGAACTGGGCTTGCGCAAATTCCTCGAAGCCGCCGGCCACACGCTGGTCGTCACCAGCGACAAGGACGGCGACAACTCACGCCTCGACCGCGAACTCGAGGACGCCGAGATCGTCATCTCGCAGCCGTTCTGGCCTGCCTATATGACGCGCGATCGCATCAACCGCGCCAAGAAACTGAAGCTGATCGTGACCGCCGGCATCGGCTCCGATCACACCGACCTGCAGGCGGCGATGGATCGCAAGCTGACGGTCGCCGAGGTGACCTACTGCAATTCGATCAGCGTCGCCGAGCACGTGGTGATGATGATCCTCTCGCTCGTGCGCAACTACATCCCATCCTACCAGTGGGTGGTGAAGGGCGGCTGGAACATCGCCGATTGCGTGACGCGCTCGTACGACGTCGAAGGCATGAACGTCGGCACCGTGGCTGCGGGGCGCATTGGTCTGGCGGTGTTGCGGCGGATGAAGCCGTTCGACGTGAAGCTGCACTACACCGATCGCCATCGCCTGCCGCGCGCGGTGGAGGAGGAGCTGAACGTCACCTTCCACGAGAGTGCTGCGGGCATGGTTCCACATTGCGACGTGGTCACCATTAACTGCCCGCTGCACCCCGAAACCGAGCATCTGTTCGACGCCAAGATGATCGCCTCGATGAAGCGCGGCGCCTACCTCATCAACACGGCGCGCGGAAAAATCTGCGATCGCGACGCCGTCGCTGCGGCGTTGGAGAGCGGCCAGCTCGCGGGTTATGCGGGCGATGTCTGGTTCCCGCAGCCGGCGCCGAACGACCATCCGTGGCGGACCATGCCACATCACGGCATGACCCCGCACATCTCCGGCACCTCGCTGTCGGCGCAGGCGCGCTATGCGGCGGGCGTGCGGGAAATTCTCGAATGCTATTTCGAGAACCAGCCGATCCGGAATGAATATCTTATCGTCAAGGACGGCGAGCTCGCCGGCGCAGGCGCGCATGCCTACAGCGCGGGCGATGCGACAGGGGGGTCTGAAGAAGCAGCTAAATTCAAGCAATGACAAGGGAGGAAGCCATGGCGATCTCGATCCATCCCGCCGTCGACAACGGCGTTAAGAAAGGCGACCCCAACTTCAAGGGCGGCATGCTGCGCTGCAAGTGCACGAGCGATGCTGTCGTCGTCAGCGTCGGCGCGCAGACGGCGTACAACCACGTGTGCGGCTGCACCAAGTGCTGGAAGCCGGACGGCGCGCTGTTCTCGATGGTCGCGGTCGTTCCGCGCGACAAGATCAGTGTTAGCGAGAACGGCGACAGGCTGCGCATCGTCGACGAAAGCGCCGCGATCCAGCGACACGCCTGCACAGCCTGCGGCGTGCATATGTACGGCCGCATCGAAAACAAGGCTCATCCGTTCTACGGCCTCGATTTCGTGCACACGGAATTGTCGCGCGAAAGCGGCTGGTCGGCGCCCGAGTTCGCGGCGTTCGTGTCCTCGATCATCGAATCCGGCGTCAACCCGGCGTCGATGGACGCGGTGCGTGGGCGGTTGCGCGAATTGGGGCTCGAGCCTTATGACTGCTTGTCGCCGCCGCTGATGGACGCCATCGCCACGCACGTGGCGAAGTCTAAAGGCGTGCTGAAGAACTGAACGGGCGGTCGGCATGCCGTGATCGTCGAGCGGGGCGAAATCCGCGCCTCTATCCCACACCCGCGCGCCAAAAATCCGAGCCTTATCAACGCGCGCGAAAAAAATCAGCGGAATCTATCCTACAGCTCCGAAACTGAGCGATACTGCTTCTATCCCCACCCGGGAGGTTTGAGTGCTAGCCGAACACCTTGAACGTGGGGACGTGACCGAGCGTGAGGCCGAAGGCGCGTGAAACGCGTCCGAGGCAGTAGCCAGCGAAGCATTAAATTGCTGGGGTCCGGGTTCA
>JBQTJK010000197.1:0-2726 GCA_052387215.1 Caulobacteraceae bacterium | reverse complement strand
GGCAATGGCCCAGCCCTGCCGGTCGGCTTGCTCGCGCGCGAGCCTGATTTGATCTTCGATCGAAGCGCGGCTCTGCAGATCGCTTGAGTACCGGGCATAGATCGCTGCGCGCATCCTAGCTTTCCTCGGTCACCTTCCGACGGCCCCTCGCCGCTTCTGTTGAGTATGGTTTTTCGCCAGCCGCATCAATGGCGTGAGCGTAAACCACTTTTGCCGCCTGCCGCGCAAGCAGCCGCACAAGCGGAATGATCGCAGCGCGAGGATCATCCCGTTTCGTGGACTTGCATTCATCCATGTGCTTGCTCCTCCGTTCTCTCCACTACCGACATCCCTAAAGCGCGCCGTCCGTACCTGCGCGAACTGCAAGCAGCAGCCACTTCACTTGTTCCCGGCTGAAACGGCGGACGCCGCCGTCGCGCATGACGACGCCGTCCTTGATGCGTACACCCAGTACTAGACCTTCCTTCATGCGCCGATTGATGGTCGCTTTTGAGACGCCGAAGAAACTTTGAATTTCCTTGTAGCCAAGCAATGCGCGATCCGTCTTGATCGCCGCGATGGCGCGCTCGACGGCCGCGACCTCAGTCGCCGGATACTCAGGCAGCTCGTCTGCGGTGATTAGCTTCGGTAGCGGCGACCGTTTCGGCCGCGAAGGCCGACGAACTCTTGGGACGTCCAAATTCAAGCGGATTACCATGGAGTTCGGCCTCTCCATTGCGCGTGGCGCGAGCACTAGAGGGGCCTCGATCACAGCAGCCGGCGGCGAACCACCGAACAAGTCGAGTTGGGGCGATGTGCTACGTCCATCCTGCGCGCCAGCGTGTGTTCTTGGAGAAGCCATGATCGGACAAGCCTTCTTGCCGCCTGACGCACGACGCGCCTAGCAATCAACGGCGCTGAGGGTCCGGCGAGAACGCGGGTGCTTCAAGCCAATAATCCGCGCAGTTGATCGGCGCTGATGCTTCTCCATGAGTGCTGAAATCAGACATCGTCCCAAGCGGCGTATGCTAGTTCATCGCCGCGTCGCCGTGCGTTTCTGATTGGCGTCGTTGGCGTTGCCTGCTGTGGCGCCGTGTATCAATGCTACAATCGCCTTGTTTCGCCGCTGAGAAGAATGGCGATTTAGCGCTCAAGGCCCAATGAAGGCGTAGCTTTGATTTTTCCGCTCGCCAACGAGATCGAATAGCTCTTGCCGATCGCAAGCTGCTGTCCCGCCGCGAGCGGGGCGAGCGCTACGCCATCATTGCGCTCAAGCATGGCAACCCGGCCGCCGTGGAGCATCGGGAACCCACGCACTGTCCAATCGCGCTCCATGCCGTCCTGGAGTGCGATGGCGCGCTTGCCTAGGCTCTTCGCGAAGGCGCGCGTTTCGTGCGTGAGTTCGGTCTCGCGCAGGTGTTTGAGCGCACCAGTCTCAAACTCGAACCGCCCCGTTAAATCCCGGCCACCGCTTTTCTCTCTTTCGTGCCAGGCGATGCGTTGGGATAGCGCGTCAGTCACCGCCGGCGTGGACGGCAACTTGCCAGGCTCACCGGCAATGCCCCTAGCGAGTTCGCGATCGAGTTCAGTCTCCGCACGCGCGGCGACTTGGGTTTCGAGCGGGAGCGCTGAGAGCGAATGAACCTTCACCCGGTTGCCGCGCCCGCTGTGACGCTGTGGTTCGATGGCGACAAGCCCGCCCGGCTCGATCCCAGCCACCGCACGCGCGCGGACATTGACGAAAACCGGTCCATGCGCCGGCGTGCGAACGATCGCATAGGCCTTGCCCGGCCCGTCGCCGCGTCGGCCGATCTCGATCACCTCACCAGCGAACCGCCCCATCGAAGGCCGATAGAGGCGCAGCTTGCCTTGCCCAGGCGCAAGCTCACGCCCCAGTCTGCGGCGGATATCGAGCCCCCGCCCAATCTCCTGCAAGCGGGCGCTCCAGTCGGGCTCGAACCGGAAACGGCCCCGCTTTCGTTCGTGCGCCAATCCCATGTGGGCCAGTTCGCGGACCCGGTTTCGCAACGCCGCTCGCAGAACCGGCTCCAATTTGCGTCCGACCGCCTGAATGCGAAGGTCGCCATTCGTCTTGATCTCGGCTTCCAAAAGCTGGTCAAGCCGCGTGTGCCGCGCTGAGCGCGTCTCACGTTCCAGGGCCAAACGCTCATCCTCTGGGCCTCGCTTGCCGAGCATCTCCGCGGCAACATCGCGTGCGGCATGCCGGAGGCCGCGGCCGACATAATCGCGGGGAATGATCAGTTCCGGGCCGTCGCGGCGGCGCCCGCGCAAGATGATGTGGACGTGCGGGTTGTCGGTGTTGTGGTGATCGACCGCGACCCAATCGAGTTCAAAGCCGAGATCGCGCTCCATCCGCGCCATCGTCGCACGCGTGAAGTCCTTGAGATCCTCAATGCGCGCGCCACTTTCTGGGGCCAGCATGAGCCGGAAGTGACGCTTGTCGGCGCTAGCCCATTCTTCGAGCCTCGGGTGCGTGTCCACCTCATCGTGTTCACGGTCGTAGAACTGCCCCTTCTCTCCATTGGGCCCGGCGCCGTCGCGCTCCAAATACTTGCCGTGGGCGGCCAATCTGCCCGCCGCGCCGCCACCGTGGCCTTGGTAGAAGACGGTGGCGACAACGCGCTGACGCGCATCCGCTTGGAATGCGGTTTTCCCGCCACCGAGGCGAGCGCGCCTGCCGCTTCCACTTCGCTCGGAGATAAGTTTCGAGAGCTTGGCACCGAGTT
>JBQTJK010000196.1:0-2796 GCA_052387215.1 Caulobacteraceae bacterium | reverse complement strand
TCCGTCATGCCGTGTTCCCATCTGCGCTGCCGCACTCTTGCACCGAACCGCCTTAGCTGTCGCCGTGCATAACCAGGTCCGTCTCCTATACAGAAGGCTCATCCGCACGGTTCATGCCCAATAGCGCAACGGCCCCGTGCGAAAGATGTAACCGCCCCCGTGCATCGGACGTTGATGTAGGTGGGTCGCCGATGGGAGCGATTGAATGAACTGGGTTCCGAAGCTTCTCGGCTATGCGCTGGCCGCCTTCATGGCGTTCATGGGCGCCCAAAAGTTCATCGGCGGCGGCGCTCCGATTTTCGAAATCATCGAGGCCGATGCCGGCGCGGAGTGGGGTCTGCAATTGCCGTGGATCGAGCCGTGGTTTCGCTATCTGACCGGTGCGCTCGAGATGATCGCGGCGCTCCTCCTGGTCATCGGCCGCAGGCGCGAAGGCGGGGCGCTGGCGCTGCTGATCGTGCTGGGCGCCATCGGCGCGCACCTGACCTTGCTTGGCGTCTCGACGCCGATGAGCGGCGAGCCTGGCGCGCCGGAGAGCCCCATGCTCTTCTTCATGGCGCTCGGCGCGCTTGTCTTGTCCGCCATCGTGACGATTTCAGCGCGCAAGACCTGATGCTCCGCAGCGAGCCGCGCGATCAGACCAAAAAGGTGGCGACACCCCACGCCACCAGCGCGACGCCGATGCCGCGGCCGAGCCAGGGCCCGCCCGGCGCCAGTTTTTCTGCCAACACCAGCACGGCGAGCGCGGCGATCCAGATCAGATTCATCACGCCGCCAACGAACAACAGCGCCATCAGCACCCAGCAGCACCCGACACAATAAGCGCCATGGATGATCCCCAGACGAATCGCGCCGGCTGCGCCCGGCCGCCAGTGCTGCGTCAGAAACTGCGTCGGCGAGCGGCAATTCTCCAAACACAGGCTCTTCAGCGGCGAGAGCTGATAGAGTCCCGCGGCGATGAGCAAGCCGCCGGAAAACCAGCGGCTCTGCGATCCCATCGTCATATCTGAGACGAGGTCAACCTGCACCAACACGCCTTGCAGACTGGCCGCCGCGACCGAGAACGCAAGCCACACCAAAAGGTAGCCGGCAGTAAAGGCGCCCGTCGGCGCCAGGTTCGACTCGATCGTCCCCTGCGCGGCCGCGTGACGATAAGCCCGCGCGTAAAGCAGAATCGTCGGCGTGGCGCTGGGCGCCATCATCGCGATCATCATCACCCACCACATCGCCACGAGCAGGCCCCACGTTGCGACGCTCCAGGCAGGAGTAGGCTGCCCCTCCATGGCCATGCCCTCCATGCCGGGCATGCCTTCCATCTCTGGCATGGTCTCCTGCGGAGGCGCCGCGGCAGTGTGCGGGAAGAGCGACGCGGTCGTCATCTCCCAGGCCGGCATGCCCATGCCGGCGCCGGTGATCACGTAAACCCACGCAAGCACGCAGAGCAGCGCAACGCCCGAAAGCGTGATCGCGCGGTCTCGCATGAGCAGCCGCTCCAGCGCCGGCGTCTCGCTCATTGTCTGGGTCCTTATGCGTCTTCTGGTCGACTCGACTTGTCGACCCCCTCCCATCCTCCCCCTTGCAGGGGGAGGAGTATAGATGGCGCTTCCCAATTCCTCCCCCTGAAAGGGGGAGGAAGGAGGGGGTCAGGTGAATCACACTGGTCGCAACGAGGTCTAGGCGCGAACCACGCCGTTATTGTTGAGATGCAGGTTTGCGAACTGGCCGTATTTCTCGCTGATGTCGACCTTCACTGGCCCTTGTGTCTTGCTGGATGCGCTGCCGATCTCGGCGACCGAGTATTCGAATCCTTCGGGAAGCACGATCTGCGCGCGAGACTCTTGGCCCGTCACCTTATTGCGGATCGGCTCACCCGTCGTCTCGATATAGTCCTTGATGGAGAGGCGGGCCTTGCGGCCTTCGACATCGACTTCGAAGTCGATGTCGATGAATACCGGATCGTTCATCTTCACCACGGTTGAGGCGTAAACGGCGAACATCGTCGCAAACGGCGCCGTATCCTGGCCCGTCATGATCTTCAGCAGCGCTTCGCGTTGCTTCTCGTCGGCTCTTTCATCGACGAACGCGATCGCCTCACCGTTGCCTTCATGGATCGGGCCCGGCCACTTGAAGATGGCGGCGATGCGCAAGCCATCGAGCTTGGTCGAGCCATAGCTGCCTTCGTCGATTTGGATCCCCGCCACCGCGTGGCAATGGCCCTTATCCGGCAGAGCGTTGAATTGACAATTGCAGCCGTATTCGCAGGTGCAGTTGACCAGTTCTCGTCCTTTGAGTTCCCAAGGCGTCATCGCGATCTCCCGGGTCTTGAGGCGGAAGCGCCTAGTCTAGCCGCTTTTGCCATCGGCGCCAGAGGCGCTCCGCGCCACGACTATGGACCGCCGGCGTCTCGCCGGCCTGCGCTGACGTACGGAGGTTGGAGCGAGCGTGACACAGAGCGAGCGTGACACACACTCTTTCCCGCGCACTCAATCATCGATGACGCTTGCGTCGAACCCTGCCGCAAATGAGTGTGTGTCAGACCTCTTCACTCCTCTTTGCACGCGTGGAGCAGGCCGGCGAGGCGCCGGCGGTCCATAGAATACGGGGATAGATTCCCCGCAATCCATGCCGTTTCTCACGCAACCCGCTGAAAACAAAGCGTCTCAACAAAATCAATCCGACCCACTTCCAAGCCGTGCGATACTCTTCGCATCTGCTTCACGGAGGGGCTTCTGGATCCAGCCCATTAAGCGAAGCGGAGGCGATCGAAGCGAGACAGCGATGAGGCGAAACCATCCG
>JBQTJK010000195.1:0-2354 GCA_052387215.1 Caulobacteraceae bacterium | reverse complement strand
GCGGGCAGGTGGCGCTGCATTTCCACCGCGCCGCGGCGGGCGATCGAATCTGGCTCGATCCGCTGCGCGCCTGGATCGCCGACGGCAAGCACGCGGTGCTGGTGTTCGATCCGCGCGTTGCGGACGGGCGCCGTTTCGCCGCCTGCGGCGCCGCATCCGCCGGCGATCTCGGCGCGCAAACGGCGGCGGCGCACCGCCTCGCCCGCCATGTATTATCGGGCGGTGCCGCGAAGGGCGAAGGGCTGATGGCGATGCCGGTGGCGCCGCCCGATTGCACGGTCTATCTCTTCGGCGCCGGCCATGTCGGCCGCGCGCTCGCGGCGATCTTGGGCCAGCTGCCGTGCCGCGTCGCCTGGATCGACGAGCGCAAGGATGCGTTCCCGCCCACGGCCGCCGCGAGCGTCAGCATGACCCGCACGGACGATCCCGCCGCCGAGGCGGCGAAGGCGCCGACCGGCGCCTATCACCTCGTGATGACGCACAGCCACGCGCGCGATCAAGAGATCGTGGCGGCGCTGCTGCGGCGCGGGGACTTCGCCTATCTCGGGCTCATCGGCTCGGCGACGAAGCGCGCGCGATTCGCGGCGCGCCTGCGCGCGGCGGGCGTCGGCGAGGCGGCGCTCGCGCGCCTCGTGTGCCCGATCGGCGATGCGGGCATTCCCGGCAAGGAGCCGGGCGTGATCGCGCTCGCGGTCGCGGCCGAGATCATGCGCCGGCACCGCGCGGCCGCCGCGGCCAGGCTCGCCAGCTCCGCATGAGCAAGGAAAGCTTCATGCGCCGGGCCATCGCGATCGCGCGCGGCGGCATGGAGGGGAACGCGGGCGGGCCGTTCGGCGCCGTGATCGTCAAGGATGGGCGCATCGTGGCCGAAGGCTGCAACCGCGTCACCTCCACCAACGATCCCACCGCCCATGCGGAAATCGTCGCCATCCGCGAAGCTTGCGCGAAGCTCGGCACGTTCGATCTCTCCGGCGCCGAGATCTACGCGAGCTGCGAGCCATGCCCGATGTGCCTCGCCGCGATCTACTGGGCGCGCATCGCGCGCATCCACTACGCCAGCACGCGGACCGACGCCGCGCGCATCGGCTTCGACGACGATCACATCTACCGCGAATTCGCGATGCCGGTCGACCAACGTCTGATTCCGATGGAACGCCTCCTCGAACGCGAGGCCACCGCCGCATTCAGCGCGTGGGAGAAGAAGGCAGATAAAATTCGCTACTGATCAGGGCTTGGGATCCAACCGCGAAGCGGTTGTGCACCAGAGCCCAGGGTTGCCGCGAAGCGGCTACCCTGGGTCTATTCGGCAAATTCATTCCAACCCCGAAGGGGTTGTGCAAACGGCGTCGCCGCATGCACAACCCCTTCGGGGTTGAGAACTTGGATGCCGCCTTTCCCAGGATAGGCGCTTCGCGCCAACCCTCGGCTCTGTTGCAGAACCGCTTCGCGGTTCTTGTTTCGCGGGCTCCGCCTCGCGAATTTTCGCGCACCTCGAACGCTAGGACCTGTTGACAGTCAGGGGATTCACGCGGGACTCGAGTTGTGATTCAAGACTGCAGATTCGAAGGAGGCAGTCTTGGCGCAAGAGGTTCGGCTGGTGCTGGGCGACGAGCAATGGAAGCGGATCGAGAAGCTCTGCGTGGGCAAGCCCGAGGACCCCGGCGGCACCGGGGCAGACAATCGCATGTTCGTCGAGGCGGTGTTGTGGATCGCGCGCACGGGCGCGCCGTGGCGCGATCTGCCGCCGATCTTCGGCAAGTGGAACAGTGTGTTCGTGCGCTTCAATCGCTGGAGCGAGGGGGGCGTGTGGCGGCGCATCTTCGCGGCCTTGAGCGACGACCCGGATTTCGAATACCTGATCATCGATTCCACCATCGTCCGGGCGCACCAGCATGCCACGGGCGCAAAAGGGGGACTCAGACTCAGGCGATCGGCCGCTCGCGCGGCGGCTTGACCAGCAAAATCCACCTCGCCGTGCGCGGGTTGGGCTTGCCGGTGCGCCTGCTGTTGAGCGCCGGCCAACGCCACGACATCACCCAGGCCAAGGACCTGATCGCCGACTTGCCCGCCGCGCTGGTGATGGGCGATGCCGCCTACGACGCCGATCACTTCCGTCAGGACATTGCCGCCATCGGCGCCACCGCCGTCATCCCGTGCCACCCCGCGCGGGCGCGCAAGGTCCCGCTCGACAAGGCTCTCTACAAGGAACGACATCTCGTCGAATGCTGCATCAACAAGCTCAAACACTTTCGCCGCATCGCCACGCGCTACGAGAAGACCGCCAGAAACTTCCTCGCCATCATCTTTGTTGCGGCCATCGCTTTGTGGCTGCGATGACTGTCAACAGAGCCTAG
>JBQTJK010000194.1:0-28162 GCA_052387215.1 Caulobacteraceae bacterium | reverse complement strand
CGCGCCTGATCCAGCGATCGATCAGCCGCCGCATCTATCGCCAGCGCAATCTGGTCGAGCGCTATTTCAACAAGCTCAAGCATTTCAGGCGCGTCGCCACGCGCTTCGAGAAGCTCGCCCGAAACTTGCTGGCGGCGGTCCTGCTCGCTTCAGCCCGCCTGTGGACCAGAGCTTATGAGTCCACTACCTAGTCGGCCTGTGTTTCTACAATATCGAACGCCAGAAGCAGCGTACGCTGCTGCACGCTGTTGTTGTTATCCGAGACGACATAAATGCGCGTCGCGCCATCCGGCCCGCGCACGGCGGAAACGCCCTCGAAATTGTCGACGGGAAACGGCGTCTCGAGCAGCGCCAACAGCTCCGGTTCGACTGCGCCGCCCTCACCGCTCGGGGCCGCAAGGCGGGTGATGCGCGCGCGGGGACCTATGACTGGCGCATAGAAACGTTCGACCGCGACGAAGCCGCCATCCGGCAAGCGATCGAGCCCGGTAAGCGAAAAGCCGTCGTGCAACGGATAGGAAAAGCGCGCCGCCACTGGCGACGATGCATCAAGCGGCGCCAGCCATAGCTGCGTCGGGCCCTCTTCGCCGCCTTCCGCCCCCGCAAGCAACGCGCCGTCGAACGCTGCGAGCGCTTCCAGACTGGCGTTGGCAGGCAAGCGCGAGACGCCGTCGAGGCGCGGTCCGCGCGACGGCGCTCCAAAGGGTCCGTCGCGATTGAAATCGTAAATCCGGATCACGTGCGTGCGTTCGAAGCTGACGGCGAAGCGGCCATCAGGCAGTTGGGCGAGACCTTCGGAATCGCCTTGCGCCTTGTCCCGGATCGGCTGACCGCGATCGTCGCGCATCCAGGCGCTGCGCACGTTGGTGAAGCCGGCGAGGTAGCCGCGCTCGTCGAACACGAGCTGCGCTTCGATCCAGTCCGCCTCATCGCTGACGGCAACGATGCGGCCGTTGTCCAGCACCTCGATCCCCGAGAGACCCACGAAAGTCGGATCGCGCGACTGAAGCTCAAATCCGCCGCGATACGCAAGCCGGCCAACGCTTTCCACGCCAGCGTCAATCGGAATGACCGTCACCTGGACCGCTTGCCATTGTTCGATCGACCCGGAGGAATGCGACGGAACGCACGCCGCCAGCAGCGCCGCCAGGCTGGCCAACACGACGCGTCTCATGGAGCGGCCTGTTGCGCGCGTTGTTTCAGTTCGCGCGGCGAGCGCGGCGGCGGGTTGAAATCATCGGTTGCGGGCTCATCGAACAATTCCGCCAGCTTTTCGGTCATCGCTCCGCCCAGCTGCTCGGCGTCGGTTATGGTGACGGCGCGCTTGTAGTAGCGGGTGACATCGTGGCCAATGCCAATCGCAATCAGCTCCACGGGCGAACGCGTTTCGATCCAGTGGATCACATTGCGCAGGTGGCGTTCGAGATAATTGCCCGGATTGGCGGAGAGCGTTGAATCGTCGACCGGCGCGCCATCGCTGATCACCATTAGCAAACGCCGCTGTTCTGGCCGCTCGATCAGGCGCGCATGCGCCCACAACAACGCTTCGCCGTCGATGTTCTCCTTGAGCAAGCCCTCCCGCATCATCAGGCCAAGATTGCGCCGGGCGCGGCGCCACGGCGCATCTGCGGCCTTGTAGATGACGTGGCGAAGATCGTTGAGCCGGCCGGGCTGCGGCGGGCGATCTGCTTTCAACCACGCGTCCTTGGATGAACCGCCCTTCCAGGCAATGGTGGTGAAACCGAGGATTTCCACTTTCACCCCGCAGCGCTCCAATGTGCGCGCGAGAATATCGGCGCAGAGCGCGGCGACCATGATCGGCCGCCCACGCATCGAGCCGGAATTGTCCAAGAGCAATGTGACAACCGTATCCTTGAACGGCATGTCTTCTTCCTGCTTGAACGACAGCGCCGACATCGGATCGGTGATCACGCGCGTCAGGCGCGCGGTGTCGAGCACGCCCTCTTCCAGATCGAAGGTCCAGGCGCGGTTTTGCTTGGCGAGCAAGCGGCGCTGCAGACGATTTGCCAAGCGGCCCACCACGCTCTGCAGCGGCTTCAGCTGCTGATCGAGGTAATTGCGCAACCGCGCGAGCTCTTCTGGCGGACACAGATCCTCTGCGCCAATCACTTCGTCGAAGGCGCGCGTGAACACTTTGTAGTTGGCGTTGGGATCGTCCGGCTCGTTGCGCGCCTTCGGGCGGAAGGGTTTTTCGCCGGGTTCTTCCTGTTCGGACTCACTGCGGTCGTCGGGGTCCACATCGGTCTCGACAGAGATCGTGCGGTCGGTATCGGTATCGATCTCGCCGTCGATCATCTCCATCTCAGACGGCGCTTCGTCCTGTTGGTCGTCTTGGCCTTCGGACGTGTCGGTTTGCGGTGGCGGGGGCTCATCGCCCGCCGCTTCGTTGTCGTCTCTCTCCTGCTCCGCGCCGAACTCATCGCCAATGCCCAGATCGTTAAGCACGTCGCGGAAGCGCATAGCGAACTCGTGCTGATCGTCAGCAACGGCGGCAAGCTGATCGAGATCGGCGCCGGCGTCGCGTTCGATGTCCTTACGCCATGAATCCACCAGCGCCTTGGCGTTCGGCGGGGGTGCGAGGTCGGTCAGCCGTTCGCGCACCATCAATGCTACCGCATCCGCCAGCGGCGCGACGGCGCGATCGTGCATGCGTGAGGCGCCGCGGCGTTCGAGCGAATCGGTCAGCGCTGCGGCCAGATTATTCGATACGCCCTTCATCGCGTTCGCGCCGAGCGACTGGATGCGCATTTCCTCAACCGCGTCGAACACCAATCGCGCCTCTGCGCCCTGGGGACGCAGGCGCGCATGTTCGCGCTCGTCGTGATGCGCCAGACGTAGCGCTAGCGCATCGGCCTGGCCGCGAATGCGTTCAGCTTCAGGATCGGAGATCACGCGCGGCGGATGCGGCAATACGATCTTGCCGGGCGAGAGCCGCGGCCCTTCGGCGCCGAACGTCACCTCAAGCTCTTCCTCCGCGCCCGCGAGCGCACGCGTCGATTGCGCGATCGCGCGCTTGAACAGTTCAGAGGGCGTTTCCTTCGAAGACATCGCGTCCTGATTACCCGGTTATGCATGCGTCGGGAACTATGCTCGACGCGAATTACCGTCCGGTTGTGATCGGAACGGCGCGGCTCCCCTCGCGTTAGCTGAACGAAGGAGACTTTCGTATGCGCAAGACGTTCTCGACCGTTGTCGCCGTCGCCCTGCTCGCTGGGGTCATCACCGTTGCAGAAGCCCAAGATCGGCGTGGCCGCGATCGCGATGACGACGAATTCGGCCCCGCGACCGCTCAACAGCTCGCCGCCGCCGACCGCAACGACCGCCGCGCGCGCGGCTGGTATAGCCAGGAAGCCGCGCTCCGCAGCAGCGAGCGCGCATGGATCGCCTTCCGCGACGCCGAATGCCGATACTTGAC
The DNA here is from genome assembly GCA_052387215.1 of Caulobacteraceae bacterium. Classification (GTDB taxonomy): domain Bacteria; phylum Pseudomonadota; class Alphaproteobacteria; order Caulobacterales; family Aquidulcibacteraceae; genus Vitreimonas. The sequence continues at coordinate 24,726 of JBQTJK010000194.1, read as the reverse complement.
GCAACAGGATGCGGGCGCGCGCGGTTACAGCGCGTTGATGCGTGGCTGCTTGCACGAGCAAACGGAAGAGCGCACGGAAGAACTGCGCGATGCCGAAATCCTGCTGAGTTCGCGCTGACGCTGTAGCAGTGCGGCGTGTTTTCCGAGTCAGACGCCGGCGGCGCGAGCGCGGTCGCGGTTGATGACAATCTGCACCTTGTCGCGGGTCACCTGTTCCGCAATCGCATCGCCCACGGCCAGCGTGTCGTAGCGGTACCACTGATCCTTAAGCAAGGAGGTGGCCACGATCGCGAAGGGTTTGGGCATGGTCAGGCCATACGCTACGAACACGAACACGATGGCCGCGAGAGCCAGATGCGGCAGCGCCAGCCACACTGAACCGCGCACCGGCAGGAGCTGCGGCGCTAACGACGTCAACGCGGCGACGAACAACAGCACGCCAGCACAAATTAGGATACCCAACACGCGATAGAGCGTCGTGTTGCGCCGCACCTGAAACATCGTGTTACGGACAATCATCTCTTCCAGGAACTGCCGTACACCGATCCAGTGGTAGGCCAGCGTCCACGAGGCTGAGAGCTTCTTGATCTCGTCCTTTTGCGTGTCGGCGAGTTGCGTCTCGGCCTGCAATGCTTCGCGCTGGGCAACGCGAAAGGCATTGCTCAGCCGTGCGAATTCCGTGGTGATGAAGACATTAAGGCTAAGCGCGTTGGCGCGCTGAATATGGGTGTACGAGAACCAATAGATGAAGGCGGCGAAGACGACGCCGGCGCCGATGGCGATGCCGCCGACAATCAGCCGCGTGACCTCCTCGGACGCTATCGAGCCCATGAATTGGGTCAATGCCAAGGGGCCTACAAACAAGAGCGTCACGGCATAGGCTGTCAGCGCCACTAGGAGAATGAGCGGCGCGAGTTCGCAGAACAACATGCGTGTGTTGTCGTTGGTGATGCAGCGCGCCGAGTCGAGCGTGGTGAGGAACTGATCCTTCTCGCCTCCGTTGTCGATGCGGCTCACTTTATCGATGAAGGCTTCCTCGACCTGTTCGTAGAAGATGTCGTCTGGCGGAAACAGGTCGGCTCGAAGCCTGTAGAATTCCTGCGCACGCTCGGCCATCTCCTTGGCGACCGGCAGATCGTTCGGCCCAATCGTCGGTTCGTCACTGTCTGGGCAGGTGAAGATTTTGAAGAAGACGCCATAGCGGACGTCGATCAGATCCTGCGCCCCAACCGTTCGGCCCACTGCGCCGACGGCGGGCGCTCCAGTGGAGTGTTCGGCACCCTTGGCCCGCCGGAATAGCCGGCCAACCAACATGAGCGGCAGGCGCACAGGCAGCAGCAACAGCAACAATAGACGGACGAACAGCATCGGCCGCTCCCCCAGGCCTTACCTGTCTGTAATGGTTAACGTGCGATTTGCAGAAGGCAAGGAAAAGCGTTGGATGCGACTAGGCCACCTTCACCCGCGTCGCCGCCTCCGGCAAATCCGCCCCGAACGCGCGCTGGTAGAATTCCGCTACGGTCGGGCGCTCCAGCTCATCGCACTTGTTTAGGAACGTCATGCGGAACGCGAGGCCGACGTCGCCGAAAATCTCGGCGTTCTGCGCCCAGGTGATCACGGTGCGTGGGCTCATCACCGTGGAGATGTCGCCGTTCATGAACGCGTTGCGCGTCATGTCCGCCACACGCACCATCGCCATGATCGTGCGCTTGCCTTCCGGCGTGTTGTAGCTCGGCGCTTTCGCCGTCACGATCTCCGCTTCTACGTCGTGATCGAGATAGTTGAGCGTGGTGACGATTGACCAGCGGTCCATCTGGCCTTGATTGATCTGCTGGGTGCCGTGATAGAGCCCGGTGGTGTCTCCCAAGCCGATCGTGTTCGTCGTGGAGAAAAGACGGAAATACGGATTGGCGCTGATCACCCGGTTCTGATCCAAGAGAGTCAGCTTGCCGCTCGCTTCCAGTACCCGCTGGATCACGAACATCACGTCGGGGCGGCCTGCGTCGTATTCGTCGAAGCAGATGGCCACCGGACGCTGAAGCGCCCACGGCAGCATGCCTTCGCGAAACTCGGTGACCTGCTTGCCCTCCTTCAGCACGATCGCGTCCTTGCCGACGAGATCGATGCGGCTGACGTGGCTGTCGAGATTGATCCGCACCAGCGGCCAGTTCAGCCGCGCCGCCACCTGCTCCACGTGCGTGGACTTTCCGGTGCCGTGATAGCCCTGCACCATGACCCGTCGGTTGTGGGCAAAGCCCGCCAAGATCGCGAGCGTCGTCTGCGGATCGAAGCGGTAGGCCTCATCCACATCCGGGACATATTCCGTCTTCTTCGAGAAGGCGGGCACTTTCATGTCGCTCTCGACCCCGAACGTTCGGGCCGAGACCTGTTTGTCAGGCTTCATCGAGAGGAGATCGTCTGCGGTGGTCATGGAGGGGATTTGGCCTCGGGGGGAGTTCGGCTCCAGCTTACCGCGCCGCAGCGCGGCAGGAAAAGCGGCTAATTGACGGAGCTTAGACCAGCCCGCCGGCTTTTAGCGTCTGGTAGGCTTTGAGCACCCGCTGCAGGTTCTGCTCGGCCCCGCGGTCGCCGCCATTGGCGTCGGGGTGCCAGCGCTTCACCAGTTCGGCGTAGCGGGCGCGTATCTGCGCCCCGCTGGCGTTTTCTTCCAGCGACATGGCTTCCAGCGCCAAGGTTTGCAACCGCGTCAGCCGGCGCCGCGTCTGTGCTGGCGCATTCGCGGGCCCGCCGCCGAACATGCCGAACGGGTCCGCCGCGCGGCCGCCCCTGAAGCCGCGCATCGCCGCCGAAAAGCGGTCGAGCCGGCCGCTCCGGAAGGTCCAGGTCGGGCGATGGCCGGTTTCTTCGCACTTCTGGAAGTCGGCCATCTCGGCATCGGACATGCCCTCGAAATAATTCCAGTGTTTGTTGTAGTCCGCCGCGTGAGCGGTGCAGAAGTGCCAATACTCGTTGCCGCGCTCGCGGCCCTTAGGCGCGCGATGGAGCCCGGCGCGCTGACAGCCTATATGGTCGCAGGGCCGGTCGCCGGGCTCGCAGTCCAGCGCCTCCGCGTCGGGCTTCTTGACGCGGATGTCGACGAACTTGGGGCGATAGGCGAACGTCTCGGACATCGGACCGTCGAGTATGGGCGCCAGAGGTTAAGCGGACAAGGAATTGACAGACGAGAAAAAGCATCTTTCGCGCGCTTCGCGCATCGAAACGCAGCTGCGCGCGCGGTTTGCCCCCGTTCACTTTGTCTTGACGGATCAATCGGGTCAGCACGCCGGCCACGCTGGCGCCCGTCCTGAGGGAGAAACACACTACCACCTGGCCATGCACGCGAGCGCCTTCGAAGGACTCTCCCGCGTGGCGCGTCAACGCTTGGTTTACGACGCGCTTCGTGAAGAATTCGACACGGGCTTGCACGCGCTCTCGCTCGACCTCAAAACTCCAGCGGAGGCGTGAACGGGCGCCCGTGAGTTCGCGGCGTGGGGAGCGGTATGCTGCGGCGGATACTGGCATGGCTTGCCGCGATAGTGGCGGGCGCGCTCCTGGGCGCGGCGTCAGCATGGGCCACGCTCTCCTTCGGCGCTTCCAGCTTCACTGAACACTACGGCGCCTGGGTTCATAGCCGCGCAGCGGGCTCTTCGGCCGCGGACCCATATACGCGCGCGATCGTCGCCAGGGAGGGCCTGCTCGCGCTGTCCGCGCGCGAAGCGCTTTATTTTTCGCTGTACGAAGACGAGCACGGCCGGCCGCTCAGCGAAAGTTGCATCTATGAGCTCAGCGGCCGGCCACTCGACGCGCGCTGGTGGTCGATCACGCTCTACGCGGACGACAACTTCCTCGCTCAGAACACCGACGCCGCCCATTCGATCGACACCACGCGCGTCGGCAACGATCGGGCCTGGCTGGCGCGCATCTCCCCGGTGCGTGGCGACACCGCCTATTGGGTGTCCTCCCGCGCGGCGCGGCGCGACTTTGTCATCATGCTCCGGGTTTACAATCCACAGCGTGATTTCCGCGCCAGCGAAGAGACCCTACCCGTGCTCACCACGATCTCCTGCGCCGGAGACCGGCCATGAGCTGGGGCAAATACGTCCACGGCGCGCTTGCCATCGCGGCGCTTGTGCATTTCGCCGTGATCTACGCTGCGCCCCGCGTGCTTATGAATGTCGCCATCGAGCGCATCGGCGCCGGCGGCTTCAATGCTTGGCGCGTGAGCGACCGTGTGACGCCGGCGTCGCGCCAAATCGTGCGCCCTTCGCCCGACTTCGCCTACTCCGCCTGCGCGTTCGATTTGAGCGGAGGTCCGATGCTGATCAGCGCCTCGCCTTGGAACGCCTACTGGTCGCTCTCGCTCTACGCCGCCAACAGCGACAACTTCTTCGTCATCGACGACCGCGAAGCGCGCCATGGCGCAGAGATCACATTGGTTCGCCGCGGCGGACGACATCCTGAGGGCGCGTCGAGGGTCGTGGAGAGCCCAAGCACACGAGGCGTCGCCCTCATCCGGCGCTTGGCGCCGACACCGGATAGCTACGACAGAGCCAGAGAAGTGGCCCGTGACGACGTCTGCGCCGGGACGGCGCGGCTGGTCCGTTAGATTGGACCGCGGGCCTTCAGGCTCGCACGCAAACCGGGAGGGACAGCTATAAAATGCGGACCTGAAGGTCCGCGATCCGCGTCGCTAAAACTCCGCAGCGCGCAGCGCCGCAACGCGCGCAAACAGCAGCGTCACCGCTTTGCGCCGCGCGCCGACGAGCGGGCGCACCGGACTGTCGCGCAAAATCGCGCCGCCGAAACCGTCAGCGACGATGAGTCCACACTCTTCCGGGATCAAGGCGCGTGGAAAATCCTCGGTGACGCCAAAGAAGAAGCGATCGCAATAGTCGACGTACTGGGGCCACTTTCCGTCGCAGGCGTAGTCTTCAAGGCACGATTTCGTTTCGACGATCCAGATCTCGCCCTGCGGCGTCAGCGCCATGACGTCGGCGCGGCGGCCGTTGGCCAACGGAACTTCGAGGATTGGCGCAAGCCCGTGTTCCACCAGCATGCGCGTGACGCCGCGCGCGAGAGCAGCGGTTACGTCTGGGCGCGAGAGCGGGAGCCCGTCATCCATGGCCCGCATTCTCCCACTCCCCCTGCGTGGGAACAAGCATTCGGAACTGCGGTGCCTCGCCCGGCGTTCGCCCGCCAGAGGAAGGATGGTCTCCCATGCGCAAGAATTTTCTGTTTGCCGCGGCAGCCGCCGCGTTGCTTTCTGCGTGCGGCATTGGCGGGCCGGATTACCCGCAATTCAGCGAGACGTCGTATCGAATCGAGGGGATGACCGCCGCTGCTGACGGCGGCGCCGCGGTTCAAACCGTGATCTATCGCAGCGGCCCAAAGATGCGCGTGGAAACCATGCTGCCGAATCTTGGCCGGGCGACCATCGTGTTCGATGAATCCACCAGCGCAGCCTACGTCTTGAACCCGACTGGCCAGCTCCCGACCGCGTCGACGACGACGACACAGCCGCAAGCCACGGCGCCGGCTGGAACCACCACAACCCCATCCGCCACCACGCCTTCCACCACCGCGACTGCGCCGACGACAACCGCCACCGCGCCAGCGACGCAACCAGTCGTCGGCGTCGCCGTCCGCATCGAAGACGCCGACGCGCCGCAGCCGCTGGAAACCGCATGGGCCGCACTTGGTGCGGAAAATGCGCGCTCCACCGGCCGCTGTGAAGTCGCCGGCGAACGCGGCCACGAATGGGCGCCGCGCGAAGCGCCGGCGCCCGGGGTCGAACGCGTCGCCTGCATCACCGATGACGGCATTGTGCTGCGCGTCAGCGAAAGCGGCCGCACGCTGTGGAAGCCACTTCGCTCCAGCGCGGCGAGCAAGACGAAGCGTTGTTTGGCGTGCCGCCCGGCTACCAGCTGATCGACCCGCACGCCGTCGCCCAACAAGTCGGCGAGAACCTGGAGCAGCTCGACAGCGTCACCGGCGCGCCGCCCACGCCGCAGCAAGCGCCCGATCCGCGCGGCTGACGCAACACCAAGAATCACGCGCCTAGCCCCGCCGAGCAATCGGCGGGGCTTTTTGTGGGCCTATGAAGGCCGGCGCCGGCGCGTTTCAGCTCTTGCGCGAGAACCGACTATTCCGCAGCGATCGCCGCCGCCTTGATCTCGTCCAGCGCCGACGTGTTGATGCCGAAATTGATGGTCTTCAGGTACTGGATGCCTTCATCGGCAATCGCGTCGCCGACCATCTCTTCGCCTTCGGCCTTGAACTCCTCGAAGTTGACATAGGTGGCGTAGAAGCCCGCCGTGCGCTCGGTGATGATGCCGGCGTTCCACAGCGTCTTCACCAAGACGCGGAAGATGTTGGTCGATTCCTTCATGTGCTCGCGGCGCGCCTCGTCGGTGGCCACTTCCTGGAAGCCCTGCATAACCTTGTCCGGATCGAGCCCGAACGAGGCGTAGATCGCGCTCATCTGGTGCGGCGCCACGAGATTGAACAGCAGCGTCTGGAAGCAATGCGCGGCCCAGTTCTCGACGATCTCGTGCTCTTCCTTCGAAAGCTTCGGAATGGTGCGGTCGGCCCAGATCTTCCCGAACTTGTGGTGGAACGCTTCGTCGGTCATGACGAGCTGCGTCAGACGCTTCGCCAACGGATCATCCCATTCCTTGAAGATGGTCGCAAAGGCGCCCATGGCGAGGCCTTCGACCAGCATCTGCATGCCGATGATCTTTTTGTAGACCTCCGGCGCGTGCACGATCTCCTGCAGCAGGCCCGCCAGCACTGTGCCGCACGGCAGCGGCGAGCCCCAGCGCGCGATGATGTACTTCGCAAACGCGGTGACGTGACGGCCCTCCTCGCGCGTCTGGTTGGCCGCGTACTCCTGCGCGCCGGGATCGCGCAGCACGTGGCAGAGCGAAGCAGAAAGGTTGAGCGCGCCCTGCTCGCCGTGCAGGATCGAACTCATCACCCAGCGGCCGATCTGGCTCTTGAAGCGGATGCGGTCGGCTGGCTTGTCGGCGAAATAGTTCGAAACGTAGTCGGTCTGCAGCGCCGGCACGAGCACGTCGGGAATGAAATCAGTGGTGTCGGGATCAAAGTCGTCGTCGAAGTCGATATACTTCTTGTCGAGCGGGTCCCAGAAGTGATCGTGCGTGGCGGAGATGATCTTATCGAACGCGCTCGACCGGTTCAGGTGGCGGTCGATCTCCAGCATCTGGCTGAAATCCGTCGGCGGGACGGCGTCATAGACTCCGTCCTTGGTAATCTGGCGGATTGGAGCAGCGGAATCGGCCATCGCGTCGTCTCTCCCCGGTTCGGCCACGCGTGCGCGCCAGCCTTGTTCTCGAATGATCCCACACTAGGCGAAGGGAAGCGCCGGAGCAAGAAAAATGACGGAAGCGTCAACTTGACCTCACTGACGTGTGGCTGAGAGCTGGGTGATCTCCTCGGTGTGGCCGTCAGCGCTCAGATAAGATTGATGAATTTGACCCGCCATCCGCGCCGGCTGGGCCACAATCCGGGCCCGCCGCGTGGTTGCAACAGGCGGCTGCTCGACCGCCATGCCGCTGAGCAAGTACGGGCCGCGGCCCTCACTTGGACACAGGATCGCGAACGCGTTTCCACGGTACTGTCCATGGCAGGCGCGCCCGTCTAATTCGCCCTCCAGCACCTCATTCGGCCGCGTTGTCAGCCTGAGATCGCCCAGCGCGCCAGTACGCCAAACGCCATCGAGAATATGATCACGCTGAATCTGCAGCAGCGCGCCCGGCGCTGTCTGAAAATCGTTGACTTGCGCCAAAGCTGCGGACGCAGAGATCGATGCGGCAAACAAAGCAACCGCGCAGAGTGCGGTACGCATGGGATGTCTCCTTGTGTTCACGCCATTCAAATCACCATTCGTGGCGCGTGGTCGTGATCAACGTCACGGCGCCACCGTGATCGTGTAGCCTCCGGCGTGCCGTCGCCCGCCAGCGTTTTCGACCACGACCTCCACCGGCAGGCCTTCGGCCGGAATTTCCACGCTCTCTTCAGCGCTCGAACCCCCCGTGTCGGCGACGACGAATGCGATACGCACGGTGCGGCGCTCTCCGTCCGCGCCAACTGGGTAAACCGCAACGGTCTCGCCACCAGGTGAATCCGTCAGCGCTTGAAGGGTAATCATGTGCGCGCCCGGCGTCGCCGCGCGCAAAGTGTGGCGGAAGCGGGAGAACTCGGCAGAATCCCAGGTGTTGGTGTAAGGCCCGAGATTCGCACTGGGCGCGCTTGGCGCCTCGCTGGCCGGCGCTTCGGCTGGCGCCGTTGTCGACGCGGGCGGCGTGCAGGCAGCCGCTGTCGCAAGCGCCAGCGCAATCCAGAATCTCATCATCAGTCCTCCATAGCCTGCCCGATGCGGAAAGTAAGCGCGGCGAGTATGATCCTACCATGACCCAGGTCCCACCCTCGATCGACGATCTCGAGCGCATGGCGCGCGAAGCTTGGGCGGCGCTGCCATCGAGTTTCCGCGACCTTGCCGGCGATGTCTTGATCCGCGTGGAAGAGTTCCCTGACGATAACGTCCTCGCCGACCTCGGCATCGAAGATCCGCTGGAGCTGAGCGGGCTCTATCACGGCGTTGATCTCACGCAGCGCTCGATCATGGATCCTGCGCCGCAGATGCCGATCGTCTTCCTCTATCGCCGCGCCATTCTCGACGAATGGATCGAACGCGGCGACGTCTCGCTCTCAGATCTCGTCGCGCATGTGCTCGTGCACGAAGTGGGGCACCACTTCGGTCTGAACGACGATCACATGGACGCGCTGCTGGACGAAACTCACTAGCGCCGCCTCTACTGGCGCGAGAGCGGCACGGCCGTGCGCTCGACCATGCCGAGCGACTCTCTGCAGTATTCCTCTGGCGTCGTCAGCTGTGGGCGCATCGGGTCTGCGTCGAACGCGCTTTGCACCTGGATGACGCATTGATCCCAGGCGCGAATATCGGCCATGCGCTGTTCGTTCGAGCGCGGATCGCCTGGCACCTGCACGCGCCCTTGTCCTGGCACGACGATGTCATCGTCCGCGGAAGCCGGCCGCGGCGCGGTCGGTGCTGGCGTCGTTGATGGCGGCGCGGTGACTTGCTGCGCGACAGGCGCTGGCGTTTGCGTTGGCGCGGTCGTTGCCGCTGCTGGCGGCGCCGGCGTTGGCGACGGCGCAGATGCAGTTTGCGTCGGCTGTGGCGAACGATTGGCGTTGCGACCGGCAGACTCGAGCCCAGCGCAAGCGGTCAAACCCACTGCGAAGGCGGCCATCGCCATGCGTCCAAACATGCGCCTGCTCCTCGCTCTCCCACGCAATCACCTTAGCCCGAAAAAAGTTCCCGCCTAGCCCTGCAAGGCCATCATCTCGGCCACCCAGGCCGGCACCGCTTCGCTTGCTTTTCCGTAACGCCCTCTCTCGAACAAGCGCGCGTTCTCAGACGGTTCGAGATTGATCTCCATACTCGCAATCCGTGCGTTGCGCGCCGCCGCGACAAAGCCCGCCGCCGGGTAGACGTTGCCCGACGTGCCGATCGAGACGAACAAGCCCGCGGCCGCCAGCGCGTCATAGATCTCATCCATCGCCAGCGGCGTTTCGCCGAACCACACGACGTGTGGGCGCATGCCGCCGGTGCGGCCGCAAGAGACGCAGACAAGATCGAGCGAAAGGTCGCCATCGTATGGCGTGATTGCTCCGCAATCGTGGCAGCGCGCCTTGGCAATTTCGCCGTGCATATGCAGCACGCGCTGCGACCCGGCCCGCTCATGCAGATTGTCGACGTTTTGCGTGCAGACGATCACCTCGCCGCCGCGCTCCGCCCACACGGCTTCCAGCTGCGCCAGCGCGAGGTGAGCGGCGTTCGGTTCGATCCCACTATGGGTGTTGCGGCGCATATTATAGAATTCGAGCACTTTCGCGGGATTGCGCTCATACCCTTGAATCGAGGCGACTTCTTCAATGTCGTACTGGGCCCAAATGCCGCCCGTGTCGCGGAAGGTCGAGAGCCCGGACTCAGCAGAAACGCCCGCGCCGGTGAGGATAAAGATGCGCCTCGCAATCATGGAACCTCCGCCCAAAAGGTAGCCACACCTAGGATTCCCCGAAACCGCGACAAGGGTTGACGCGTTTACCACCATCCGCTTTGGGGAGGTTACGGGGGTAATCAGAGGGAAAGGCGCCAGAATGCGCATCGCTTCGATTTTCGCCGCCTTGGCGTTGGCCACGCTCGCCAGCGCCTGCGCCAACCGGACCGGCGACATGACGATCGCCCAATGGTGTGCCCAGGACGCATCGCGCGGCAACACCGATATTTGCAAACAACACGCCGACACCGAGGAAGTTCGCACCAGCCTCGGCCAACGCATCGCCGAAGTTTTCGGCGTCGCCAACCGCGCGCAGCAAACCGCCGACACGGCGATGGCGCGCGAGGTTGTCTGCGTCACGCGCACGCTCAACCGCACACGCGCTGGCTCTTGCGATCCGGGCTACACGCTCACCGGCTGCACACAAACGCGCTATACGCACCGCGCCGGCGGCATGGCGATCCTGCGCTCGGTGAGCGACACTGAGTGCCGGTACAATAGCCAGGTGCTTGAGGTGCAAGTGCGCTGCTGCGCGATGGGCCCCAACCCGCCGCCAGCGACCATGGTGCGCGACACTGCCCCGCCCACGCCCGAAACGCCGCAACCCGCGCCCGTTTCGTAAGCGCGCCTACGGGCGCAAAGGATACTCCGCTTCGAGCCGGTAGAGGCTCGGAACGCCTTTGCGCGTGACGCTGGAATAGAGCCCGAAGCTCTGGACCAGAAACGGCGGCGCCTCGAACAAACCCAAGCGCTGCTCGAACGCTTGCATGCGATCGAGCGACGCGCCTCTCAGATAAGCAACGGTCACGTGCGGGGTGAATTTGTGCGGCTCGGGTTTCAGCTTCACCCGCCGCGCCGCCTTCTCACACGCCGCCGCCAATTGCCGAAGCGGTTCGCTCTCCGCTGCGCCAATCCACAGCGCATGCGGATCGGCGCCACCGAACGATCCGGCGCCTTTCAGACGCAGCTCGAACGGCGCGCTTCCGCGCGTGGCCGCGTCCAGCTCGGCGTCGAGATCTTCGGCTACGGGCTCAGCCACCTCGCCGAAAAACCGCAGCGTGAGATGCAGGTTGTCGCGCGGCCGCCACTTCGCGCCAGGCACGCCTTTCATCAGTGCGAGCAGACGCTCAGCGACGTGATCTGGGAGCGCGATGGCGGCGAACAAACGGAGCGACATCAACGCCGTGATAAGAGCGATGCAGTTGCGTGCGCCAGAGCAAACATGTGCATGCGAAAAAGCGGCAACTGAGTTGCCGCTTTGTTCGTCCAGACATCACCATACGCTGAAACGTCGCCTGACGCCGGCCCGAGAATGAGTGGCCCGCTTCCCTTGCAGCACCATTGCTGCGCGCGGTGTTTTCATCGGACGGGAAGACATTTCAGCGCGCGCCGTGGCCCAGGTGTTGTGTGCTGCATGAGCTATGCTAGCGGGAACCGGCGGACGGCGCTGGTGTCTTCCGACACGCGAATGGAATACCCATCGCGCGCTTGCGTCAAGCACGGAACCTCATTTGTGATCGCATTAAAATGTGCGGGCGTACTCGCACGCCGCACATGTGGTTGAAACGCGCGCTACTCTTGCGCGGCCGTCGGCAGTGAGCGGATGTACGCGCTGACGGCGCGCGCATCCTCTTCGTTCAAACGGTACGGCGGCATCGGCGGACGCGGATGCGAACCGTCTGGCCGAATGCCGGTTTGCAAAAACGCGATGAATTGGTCTTCAGTATAGTTCGCCGGTCCGCCCGCCACTGGCGGCGCGAAGGTCGCAAAGACCTCGGGCGGACCCATTGGTGGGACAGGCGAGCCTTGCAGCTTGCGCGTTTCATCGGGCGCCATGTCTGGCAAACGCGGCGTACGGCAATCGCCGCACAGCACGACGCCGTTGACCAGATAATCACCGCGCGCAAGGAGCGCTGCGCCCGTCAATGGCGCGGGCGTCTGTTGCGCGCATGCGCATAACACCACCGCCGCAGCAGCGCTCAACCAGATTCGCATGGAAGACCCTCCCCGTCCCGTGTGTTGCGATAATTGCGAGCTTGCCGCGACGGTCAAGCGCAATTCTGAGATCGCAATCACTGTTCGCGCCCGCAGCAGGCGCGAGACGGGTAGGGAATCGCCTCAGGCTCCGGTAACGCCTTTTCGACTAAGCTGCGGAGCCCATGGCTGATCTGACCGCCACTACACTGACACGCGGCGTCCTCGCCGCAAGAGCGGCCGTCGCGCGCACGCGCGAGTTCGCGCCAGGCCTCGCCGCGACGCTCGCCGTCGCTGCCGCCGCATGGGCGATCGGCGCCGTGCTCCACGCCCCCGCAATGCTGCTCGCGCTCATCTTCGGCATGGCGCTCAATCCTGTGTTCGCCACGCGCTCCGCGCTCGCGCCCGGCGTGAAGGTGTCGGCGCGCACGCTGTTGCGCTGGGGCATCGTGCTGCTCGGAGCGCGCGTGACGCTCGGCGAACTCGCAAGCCTTGGCTTGCCGACGCTTCTGCTCGCTGTTGGCGGGGTCGCCATCACCATCGCCGGCGGCTGGGCGATCGGGCGCGCGCTCGGACTTAAGTCCGACCACGCCGCCCTCTCCGCCGGCGCAGTCGCGATCTGCGGCGCCTCCGCCGCGCTCGCCTTCGCCGCGGTGTTGCCGCGGCGCGAGGTGAGCGACCGCAACACCATGATCACAATCATCGGCGTCGCCGCGCTCTCGACCATCGCGATGGTGCTCTACCCGCTGCTCGCCCAAGCGCTCGGCATAGACCACCGCGCCGCGGGCGTCTTCCTCGGCGCCAGCATCCACGACGTCGCACAGGTTGTCGGCGCCGGCTTCATGATCTCGCCTGAGACCGCCGAAAGCGCCACCATCGTCAAGCTCACCCGCGTCGTCTGCCTCGCGCCCGCCGTCGCTGTCGTCGCGCTCCTCTTCCGCGCGCCGCGCGAGGAGAATGCGAGCGCGCTCCAATCGCCCGTGCCGCTATTCGTGCTGGGCTTTCTCGCCATGATGCTGATCCGCAGCGCCGGCTTCATCGCCGAACCGTTCGCCGCCGCACTGACCACGCTCTCGCAATGGCTGCTGCTAATCTCGGTCGTAGCCCTCGGCGCCAACACGTCGGTAAAGGACATCCTCGCGCCGGGCCCCACCCCGCTCATCGCGCTCACGCTGCAGACCCTGCTGATCGGCGCCTTCGCGCTCACGGGCGTCTTGCTGCTGTTCTAGCGGCGGCCGCCCGCCCCGCGCACAAGCACGGGACAGGCGAAGGCATCACTCGATGATTTGAACGACCCGATAGGCGCCGGTGTGCTGAACTGAAACCCCCACCGCGTTCGGTAGTTGCAGCCACATGCCGTCCACCGCAATCGCCGACATCGAATACGACCCCGAGCGCAAGCAATTGCGCATCACCTTCGTGACCGGCCGCATCTACATCTACGAGGATGTGCCAATCGACGTGTTCGAAGACCTGATGAGCACCAGCTCCCGCGGCGCGTATTTCAATCGCAACATCCGCAGCGCATATGAGTGTCGCGAACTGCGGTGAATGGCGTCTCCTCTCGCGCTGCGCGGCAGAGGGGTGTCAGCGAAGCCGACGGATGAGGGTGCGCGTAGACCTTTGTTTGCAGAACTAGCGCCAATCCTGCAGACGCCGCACGCCCTCATCCGGTCTCGCTTCGCTCGCCCACCTTCTCACACACTCTCCAACGCCTCGCTCGCTTCCAACCAAGCCGCCTCCGCACGCGCCAGCGCGGTCGCGGCGTGTGCGCGCTCCTTCAGCAACGACTCCCCGCGCTTCTGGTCGCGTGTGAACAGTTCCGAATCGGCCAGCGCCGCGTCGATGCGCGAGAGCGCGGCCTGCGCTTGCTCCATTTCCGTCTCCGCGGCTTCGAGCTTGCGCTGCAGCGTATATTTCGACGCCCTCGGTTTTAAACCCATGCGTTCAGCGACAGCGTCCACATGCGTTGCAACATGCTCCTCGCCTGGCCGATCCGCCGCTGCCACGAGCTTGCGATAATCTTCCAGGTCGCCGTCATACTGGCGAGCGCGGCCATGATAGACGAGCCACAAGCGATCGGCGCACGCTTCGGCCAAATAGATGTCGTGCGTGATCAGCAGCACCGCGCCTTCGTATTCGTTGATGGCGTGGATCAAAGCCTCACGGCTGTCGATATCCAAGTGGGAGGTCGGTTCGTCGAGGATCAGCACGTGCGGTTTCTGGTGCGCCATCAGGCCCAAGAGCAGCCGCACCTTCTCGCCGCCGCTTAGGTTCTGAACCTTCGTATCGATCTTCTCGACGCCGAATCCCATCCTCACCGCCAGCGAACGCAGCTTCGGCGGCGCCCAATCGGTTTCGAGATCGCGCACGTGCTCCAGCACGGTTTCGCCTTCACGCAATTCGTCGAGCTGATCCTGGCTAAAATACCCCATCTTGGCTTTGCCCGACGCAACCCGCTTGCCGGCGAGCAACGGCAACCGCGCGGCGATGGATTTCACCAATGTCGTCTTGCCCTGCCCGTTCGGGCCGATGACGACGATGCGGTCGTCGTGATCGAGCCGGAGCGACACGCGCTTCAGCACCGGCTTGCTTTCGATATAGCCGAGATCGGCCTCGTCCAGCACCACCAGCGGCGAAGCCAGCGGCGCTGGGTCCTCGAAATGAAACGGGATTGTGCGCTCTTCCAGCGGCACGGCGATGTCCTGCATTTTTTCGAGCTGCTTGATCCGGCTCTGCGCCTGGCGCGCCTTCGATGCCTTGGCCCGGAAGCGGTCGATGAATTTCTGCAGGTGCGCGCGCTGTGCATCCTGTTTGGCCTTCATCCCGGTCGCGAGCGCGATGCGTTCGGCCTTCTTCTTCAGGTACGCGTCGTAGCCGCCAACGAAGACTTCCAGCTTGCGATCGTCCAGCGCCAGAACATGCGTGACGGAGCGGTTCAGCATCTCGCGGTCGTGGCTGACGCACACGACCGTGTGCGGATAGTCGCGGAGGTATTCCTCCAGCCAGGCCGCGCCTTCGAGGTCGAGATAGTTGGTTGGCTCGTCGAGAATCAGCAGATCTGACGCCGCGAAAAGCACGCCAGCCAAAGCCGCGCGCATGCGCCAGCCGCCGGAGAATTCTCGCGCCGGCCGGCGCAGTTCGTCCTGCTCGAAGCCCAGGCCTACCATAATCGCGCTCGCACGCGCTTCAGCGCTATAGCCGTCGATCTCCGCCAGCCGCGTGTGGATGTCGGCGATGCGCTGGGGATCGCTCGCCGTCTCCGCTTCACGCAACAGAGAGGTCATCTCCTCGTCCGCCGCCATCACGAGATCCAAGAGCGGCGTGTCCACCTGCGGCGCTTCCTGCGCCATGAAGCCCATGCGCGCGCCCCGCCGCACGCGAATCGACGCGTTCGGTTTGCCGACCTCTTCTCGGATCAGCCTCAAGAGCGTCGACTTGCCTGTGCCGTTACGGCCCACGAGCCCGACCTTCCAGCCCTCGGCAATGAACGCATTGGCGTTCTCGAACAGCAGCCTCGGGCCGATGCGGTAGGTGAGGTCTGAGATTTCGAGCACGGCGCCACATGCCGCGCCCGCTCCCTCAAATAAAGAGCAAAAGTGCAGGTGAGCTCGGGCGGCCCGTTCTCAAGCGCAGCAGACCATGGCGCCGACGTGATTATTCGCACGTTGACGCTCGGCGCAGCGGCAGGCTTAGTATCGCCAGATTTTCGGGGTAACATTCGCACATGCGAAGTCTCTTTGGCCTCCTTTCCGGCGCCATTTTCGCGCTCTGCGCAAACGCAGCAAGCGCGCAGGATCTCGCCATTGATGTGGAGCAGTCGTTCACTGCCCATCCTGAGCGTTTCGGCCTCTCCTCGCTCCCTGAACCGCAAGCACAAGTCGCGATCCCTCCAGCGCAAGCCGAAGCGAACGCGCACGACGAGACCCCGCCGGTTGGCGAGGGCGCGCGCGAAGACGCGCGTGAACAGGGCGATGGGGAGGCAGCGACATGGGAGGACGAGAAAGAGGACGAGGCCGCGCACTAGCCGCAGCGCTTGCACTCACGCTGGCGTGGCCAACCGCCGCGCTGGCGCAAGACGCAATCGACGTCGATTCAAGTTTCACAACATTCACGCCGGTCATCACGCCGGAGCAGGCGATCCAAACAACGTTTGTCCCGCCCGTGAGCGCGGCGGGCGTGCCGCGGGTTGAGGTCAGGTGCGACAACCCTACGCGAAGGGAGTTCCCAAATCTGGCCCAGGTCAGACGAACGGGTCACGCCGGGTTGGGCGCAATCGGCGCGACGTACACGTCGAACGCGTCAGAGTCGGACGGCGGCGAAGACGATATCCTGACCACCACGACCTTGAGACTGGAACGCAGTCGCCGCTCTGAGCACGGCTTGTGCAGAGTGGTCACTGATCCGACTACCGGGAATCGCGCCACCGTATTCGATGCGCAAATGTCCTACTCTATCTATGCGCAATCGCTCAACTTGGCCTTCCGCGACGACAACGGCGTAGACGCCAGCCGGCTTACGATTGGCGGAAACATCTCGTGGCGGCTGGATGATGGCAGAACGCTTGGTTACGAGCGCTACCGCACTCGCGCATTCGCCCAGCTCGAAAACTCGGTTACCTATGGCGGCGTGTATGACGATTGGATCTCGACAACACATGACGCCCGGATCGGCGTCACGCATACGCTGCGCTTGTACAATGCGGACGCCGCCGTCCCCGGCAGCACGAATGGTGCGCTGACGCTGCAGGCTGCCGTGGGGCGCGTATTCGCGAATCCCGAGCGGGCTTCCTACAACCTAGCTACAGCAACGCTTGCGCGCGAATGGCAGTTCAACCCGGACTGGGCCATCAAGGCCACTGGCGCCGTAACCTACCAAAACTACTCGGACGCCGTTCCGCAGGACTTTGACGACACGCGCTACCGCCTCGCGCTCACGATCACGCGCACATTCGCAACCGACGTCGCGGCTGAAGTAACGTTCAACGTGGACGCTCGCACCTCCGACGTGCCAGCGCGCGAGTTCGAAGCAGCGTCGTTGCCGCTGGTCTTCAAAATCACGCGGAGGTTCTGATGGCCTTGAGCTTCGTCCCGCCCGCCCAGCCGAGGCTCGCGGAGGCGCGGGGCGGCGAAACGCTGGTGGACCCGAGGGGGATCGAACCCCTGACCTCCGCATTGCGAACGCGGCGCTCTCCCAGCTGAGCTACGGGCCCTCTTGGGGACGGGCGATATAGTGCCCGGCGCGAGGAAGCGTCAACCGGCGGCCCGTGGATCGCCCGCAGTTGCCGAATCCGTGCCGGGCGGTCTATTCCCCGCATTCATGATCCACATCCTGTTCGAGCTCATCCGCGCGGTCCTGGGCCTTATTCAAATCGTCCTGATCGTCTACGTCGTGATCTCCTGGCTCTACGCCTTCGACATCGTCGATCGCCGTAACGCCTTCATCCGCGCAATCTGGGAGTTTTGTTCGCGCGTCAGCGATCCAATACTGCGCCCGCTGCGACGCCTCATTCCGTCGATAGCGGGGGTCGATCTCTCGGTGCTGGTGCTGCTCTTGATCATATGGCTGTTGCAAACCGAAGTGACGTGGTGGCTTGAGCGGCTGCTACTCGGCCAAGGCGGCTTCTTCTGAGCCGGTTGCGCGTCCGTCTCACGCCCGCCGGCGGCGCCGACCGCATCGACGGCCGCGCCACCGACGCAGACAGGACCACTTACCTCAAGGCGCGCGTACGCGCCGCGCCCGAGAACAACGAGGCCAACCGCGCCCTCGAAGCGCTGGTCGCCAAGGCGTTCGGCGTCGCCAAAGGCAAAGTCAGCGTGTCGCGTGGCGCAACCGCGCGACTCAAAGTGCTACAGATCGAAGGCGCGAGCGACGCGGAGATCGCCGCGTTCATCGCGCGTTACGAGGAAAAATCATGACGGGCCGCAGCATTGACGGAAAAGCCATCGGCGCCCGAGTCCGCGCCGATGTCGCGGCGGCGGTGAAGCAGCTGCCGGCGCAGCCTGCGCTTGCCGTCGTGCTGGTGGGGGACGACCCGGCGAGCCAAGTGTATGTCACTTCTAAAGGCAAGGCGACGACGGAAGCCGGCATGCGCTCCGTGGAAATCCGCCTGCCCGCCGAGACTAACCAGGACGACCTGATCGCGCGCGTCGACGCGCTCTCCCGCGACCCGGAGATCGACGGCATCCTCGTGCAGCTGCCGCTACCGAAACACATCAGCGAACCCGCCGTGCTCGCCGCGATCGATCCGCTGAAGGACGTCGACGGCCTCACCGAAGCCAGCGCCGGCAAGCTCGTGCTCGGCAAGCCGGGCCTTCGCCCCTGCACGCCCGTCGGCTGCGTCATCCTCGCGAAAACGGAACGCCCCGATCTCACTGGCGCCAACGTCGTCGTCATCGGCCGCTCCATCCTCGTCGGCAAACCGGCGGCGCTCCTCTTCCTCGAGCAGAACGCCACCGTCACCATCGCGCATTCGAAAACGCGCGACCTCCGCATGGTCTGCCGCGGCGCCGACATCCTCGTCGCTGCCGTTGGCCGCCCCGAAATGGTGCGCGGCGATTGGATCCGCCCTGGCGCCATCGTCATCGACATCGGCACCAACCGCGTGCCCGCGCCGGCGAAGGGCGAAGGCAAGACCAAACTGGTCGGCGACGTGAACTTTGCGGAGGCGATCGAAGTCGCCGCCGCGGTGACGCCCTCGCCTGGCGGGGTCGGGCCAATGACCATCGCCTGCTTGTTGCGCAATACCGTGCTCGCTGCCTGTGCGAGACGGGGCTGGGCTGTGCCTGAACCGCTGGCGGCGGGCTAAATGCGACCCTCGGCGCTTGTGCGCTCCTAACCACGCCGTTAGCTTCCCGCCCCACAAACGAACCCAGGGAGGGGATCGAAGTGGCCAACACCAATACTGCGGGGCGGAAAGCGCCTGGCGGCCTCGGCCGTCTGTTCATTCGCAAGTCGGTTGAGCAGATGCACGCCGAGCACGAGCATGGCGAACTGAAGAAAACGCTCGGCCCCTTGAACCTGGTGCTCTTGGGCATCGGCTGCTTCATCGGCACCGGCTGTTTCGTGTTGACCGGGCGCGCCGCGGCGGAGTTCGCCGGCCCTGGCATCATGATCTCCTTCGTCATCACCGGCACGCTCTGCGCGCTCGTGGCGCTCGCCTACGCCGAATTGGCCGCCGCGATCCCTGTGTCGGGTTCGGCTTATTCGTATTCCTATGCGTCCATGGGCGAGATCGTCGCCTGGGTGATGGGCCTCCTGCTGGTGCTCGAATACGGGCTTGCAGCTTCCACAGTGGCGGTTGGCTGGTCGGGCTACGTCGTCAGCTTCCTGCACGACTACAACATCATCATTCCGCCTGAACTCACAACCGCGCCTGGCACGACCGTCACCACGGCCGACGGCACAGTGGTCGCGGGAATGATGAACTTGCCAGCGCTGCTGGCCATCGCCGCAGTTTCGACGCTGCTGGTCGTCGGCGTGTCTGAATCGGCGCTGGTCAACAACGTGGTCGTGTTCATCAAGGTGTCGGTGGTGGTCGCCTTCATCGTCATTGGCGCGCCTTATGTGAACACCGAGAACTGGACTCCGTTGATCCCAGCCCAGGTGCCGCCGCCTCCCGAAGACTCGGACATGAGTTTGTGGGGCCAGATTGGCACGGCGCTCTGGAACGTGGTGACGGCTCAGAATACAGCCCAATACGGCATCGGCGGCTTGATCGCCGGCGCGGCGACGATCTTCTTCGCCTATATCGGCTTTGAAGCGGTCTCCACCGCGGGGGCGGAGTCGAAGAATCCTTCGCGCGACATGCCGATCGGCATCCTGGGTTCGCTGATCATCTGCACCATCCTCTACATCCTCACATCTGCGGTGCTGGTCGGCATCGTCCCCTACACGATGCTGAACAACGCGGCGCCGATTGCGGTGGCGGTCAACGAGATCGGGCTGCCGTGGTTCGCGACCCTGGTGAAGATCGGCGCCATCGCCGGCCTCTCTTCGGTGATGCTGGTGCTACTCTACGGACAGACGCGCATCTTCTACACGATGGCGCGCGATGGCCTCATCCCGCAGGTGTTCGCCAGCGTCCACAAGTCTTTCAAGACCCCGTGGATCAACACCATCCTGGTCGGCCTGCTGGCGATGGGCTTCGCCGGCTTCATGGGCCTCGACGCGCTCGCCAACCTGACCAATGTCGGCACGCTTGCGGCCTTTGCAATCATCTGCGTCACGGTGATCTATCTGCGCTTCGCGCGGCCGGACATGAAGCGGCCCTTCAACATGCCGCTGCCGGTGATGTTGGGCGTCGCTGCGCTCGGCGCGCTGATGTGCCTCTTCCTGCTCATGTCGCTGATGGCGCATGTGCCGACGCGAAACTTCTTCCTGATTTATCTCGCCATCGGTTTCGTCGTCTATTTCCTGTACGGCGTCTGGAACTCGAAGCTTGCCAAGGGCGTAGTCGTCACGGGCCACGAACCCGAGCCCGATCTCGGCGCGCGCGGCCTGCAGGAAGACAATCCGCCGAACTAGGCAAGGTAAGAGTCCAACTATCAGACCGCCGGCGCGCAGGCGCCGGCGGTTTTGTTTGCGCATGGGTTTTCGGACACGCGTCTGTTTTCAGCCGGTTGCTTATGAAACGGCGTGGATACCAGCACAATCTATCCACCCACGCCGGCACCGTTTCGGCCATCTCGCGCACGCGGGAAGGAACACGCGGCCGGGGACGTTCATTCCCTAAACAGAAAGGGAGGAACCAATGTTCCCCAAGCTTCTCGCGACAGCTGTGATGGGCGCCGCGATCGCGAGCGCCGCATACGCAGACCCGCCGCCGGCGCCGCACGCGTGCCAGGCCGCCTCATTCCGCATCTATTTCGAGCCGGGCAGGTCTGCGCTCGACGACCAAGCGCACGCACTTATCGGCATGGCCGCGCGCGATGTCGCTGACTGCGAACGGGTCGTCATAACGCTGGCGCAAGGGTCACACAGCAATGCGCCGGAGCAAGGCAGGGCGGTTTTGTCCGCGCTGCTCGCGCACGGCGTCCACGGCGCGACCTCGCCTGCCCCGGCGAGCTATGGCGGCGAGTTCGGCGCCCCGGATTTCGTCGAAGTGCGCCTCGCGCCGATGCAGCGCGACGAGCGCCACGCGGCGAACTTGCGCCAGAGCTAGGCGCGCTGACGCGCCGGGCTTATGCTCGCGCCCCGAGGAGAACGATCCATGGCCACCGCAAAGATCGGCGCTGCCGCCGCAATCGCCCGCCTCGAAGGCTGGCGCGCCGCCGATGGCCGCGACGCCATCGTCAAGGAATTCCGCTTCAAGGATTTCAACGCCGCATTCGGCTTCATGAGCCGCGTCGCGCTCTACGCCGAACGCGCCGACCATCACCCGGAATGGTTCAACGTCTACAACCGCGTCGATGTCACGCTTGCGACGCACGACGCCGGCGGCGTCACCGACAAGGACATGGCGCTGGCGCATTTCATGGACGAAGCCTTTACCCAGATCATTGCGCCGAATTAATCAAAGAATGAGCGCGCGCAGCGCGTAGGCAACCGTGGCAACGGCGATCAAGCTGCCGCACCACAGCGCCACGAACCACAACAGGCGCTTGCCGAGCGGGCGCCGCGGTTCGCCCTCTTCCGGAGGGCCTTCAATGATAGGCGGCATCGTCGCCGACCTTGGCGCGGAAGATCCAATAGACATAAGCAGTATACGCCAGGATCAGCGGCAGGAGCGGCAGAGCGCCGTACAGCATCAGCGCCAGCGCGTTGTCCGCGGCCGCGGCGTCCGCAGGCGTCATCGCGAACGGCACGACGTAGGGCCATAAACTGACGGCGAGCCCGACATAGCCGATCAGAAACAGCCCCACCGTAAGCAGATACGGCTGAAGATGCGGCGTCGCCTTCCACCGCCGCCACAATGCAAAGCAGACCAGCAGCCCCGCAAGCGGCAGCGGCGCCAGCCGCAAGAACACCGGCCAATCGACGCTCGTCATGGTGAGGCCCCAGCGCGCCGTCACGCGCGGATCGACGCCGAGTGTGCCAAGACTCACTGCGCCCATCGCCAGCGCGACCATAAGCGCAAGCGTTGTCGTCCAGCGCCGCGCGCGGTCGAACAGCTCACCCTGTGCCTTGAACACCAGCCAGCTCGCGCCGAGCAACGCGTATCCGATCACCAGCGCAACAGCGACCAAGAGGGAGAACGGCGTCAGCCAATCGAAGGCCCCGCCGGCGAACGCGCCGTCCCGCAGCGTCACGCCCTGGATGAAGCCGCCGAGCACCAAGCCTTGCGCGACCGCAGCGACAATCGAGCCGCCGGAGAAGGCGATCGTCCACCAGCGCTTGCCGCGATCGCGCGCATGGTGGCGAAACTCAAATGCGACGCCGCGGAAAATCAAAGCGAGCAGCATCAGGATGATCGGGAAGTAGAGCGCCGGCATCAGCGCCGCGTAGGCCTTCGGAAACGCCGCGAACAGACCGCCGCCACCGAGGACGAGCCAGGTCTCGTTGCCGTCCCAAACCGGAGCGATCGCGGCCTGCATCTGGTCGCGCTCACGTGCGTTCTTGGCGAATGGGAACAGAATGCCGACACCGAGGTCGAACCCGTCGAGCGCGACGTAGAGAAACACTGCGAGGGCGATCAGCACCGCCCAGATCATGGAAAGCTCGAAACCAAACATCACGGGGCCTCCTTGATCGTGGCGCCGAGCGGCGTGCCGGGCGGTTGATCCGATCGCGGTTCTGGCTCGTCGCTCTCTGGCCCCTTCGCGATCAAGCGCAGGATGTAGAGAGCGCCGGCGCTAAACACGATCGCGTAGACGACGATGAAGAAGAGGAGCGATGTCGCCACAGAGCCCGCCGGCACAGGCGAAACCGCATCCGCGGTGCGCAGCACGCCATAGACGACATATGGCTGGCGCCCGACCTCCGCGGTGATCCAGCCGGCGAGCACAGCCGCGAATCCGCTCGCCGCCGCGAGTACCAGCGCGCGATGATACCATTTCGCGTCATCGAGCCGCTTCAGCGCCCAGGCCGCCGCACCCCACAAGCCCAGCACTAGCATCACCAGGCCCATCGCCACCATGACGCGGAACGCCCAGAACGTTATCCAGACCGGCGGGCGGTCCTCCGGCGCGAAGTGATCCAGCCCCGGCAGAACTTCGTCCGGACTGGCGTTGTTTACCCACGAACCGAATCTAGGCACGGCGATTTCAAGGTGATTGCGCGCTGCCTGCTCATCGGGCCAGCCGACCAGCACCGATGGCTGTTGCGAGCGCGTTGTCCACCAACCTTCGAGCGCCGCGACTTTTGCCGGCTGATGCTCACCCGCGACGATGCCGCTCTCGTGTCCCGCCAAGATCTGCACCGGCGTCACCAGCGCCATCATCAGCACGGCCATCCGCAAGGCGGTGCCGCTCTCGGGGAGCGCCCTGCCCTTGAGCAACGCGAACGCCGATGCGCCAGCGACTGCCATCGCCGTGGTGAGATACGCGGCCAGCACCATGTGCACGAATCGCGACGGGAATGAAGGATTGAAGATCACTTCGGCGAAGTTCGTCGCGATCATCGTACCGTCTTCGGCGAATGCGAAACCCTGCGGCGTCTGCATCCAGGAATTGGCGGCAAGTATCCAGAACGCCGAAATCAGTGTGCCGACCGCGACGGTGCAGGTGGAGAAGAAATGGAGGCCCGCTCCGACTCGCTTCCAGCCGAACAGCATGATCCCGAGGAACGACGCCTCTAGGAAAAATGCTGCCAGCACTTCGAACGCGAAGAGCGGACCAATTACGCTGCCGACCTGCTGCGCAAAGACGCTCCAGTTCGTGCCGATTTGATAACTCAGCACGACGCCCGACACGACGCCCATGCCGAAGGAGAGCGCGAAGATCTTGACCCAGAACAGGTAGAGATTCTTGAACAGCGGCCGCTTGGTGAAGAGCCAAAGCCCTTCCAGTACTGCGAGAAACGAGGCCAACCCGATCGTGAACGCCGGGAAGATGATGTGAAAGCCGATCGTGAAGGCGAATTGCAGCCGCGATAGCAGCAGCGCATCCCATTCCATGGTCGTGCACCTCGCTCAAACAACAGGTACGCTTCGTCTGCGGCGACGCCAAGCTTGCAGTTTGCCGCGCTGGGTCACACAGTCGCGGCGCTTATGGAGGAAGCGATGGCCGGACGACTTGCAGGAAAGAAAATCTTCGTCACCGGCGCGGCGCAAGGGCTCGGCGCAGCAATGGCAAAAGGCGCCGCCGCGGAGGGCGCGAAAGTCGCCATCACCGACGTCAACGCCGCAGGCGCTGAGAGCGTCACGGGTGAGATCAACGCTGCATACGGCGCCAAGACCGCGTTTGCTTACGCGCTCGATGTCACCAACGAAGAGCAATGGATCGCAGCACTCGAGCGCGCCAATGCCGATATGGTCGGCATCTCCGGCCTCGTGAACAATGCCGGCATCTCGTCTCGCGAAGGTGGTATAGAAGAACTCTCACTCGAAGGCTTCCGCCGGCTGATGAGCGTGAATGTCGATTCCGTCTTTCTCGGCGCCAAGCACGGCATCAAATATCTGGCGAAAAATCAGCCCGGCTCGATCGTCAATATCAGCTCGATCGCGGGCCTGATCGCGAACCACACCTCCCCTGGCTACAACGCCAGCAAA
>JBQTJK010000193.1:0-4688 GCA_052387215.1 Caulobacteraceae bacterium | reverse complement strand
CGTCCTTCGCTGCAACCGCGCCGCGTTCGACGGCGCCGTACGGCTTACCGTTGGCGGTCATCGTCGCGAGGTTCGCGTCGACCCAAACCGTGTCCCACATGGCGCATGTCTATGGACCGCCGGCGCCCTCGCCGGCAACCACGCTCATCCTGCCTACGACGCTGCAAGCCAATCCGGCGCTGGCCGGCGGGGGCGCCGGCGGTCCATATTGACGGCTATGACTCACGACCCAGACTGCCGCTCCTGGTTCTCCGCCGCCGATCTGCTGACGCACGACGCTTCCGCGCCTGTCGCGCTGCTCGGCGCGCCGCTGGGGCTGGGCTCGATCACGCCCGGGCGCTGCGACGAGGCGCCCGCTGTCGTGCGCGCGGCGATGAAGCGGATGAGTGTCTACGATCTCGAAACGGAAACCGATCTCTCAACGCTTCGCGTGTACGACACCGGCGACGCAGACATTGCCAAGCTGCAACCGGCGGAGGCGATGACGCCAATCGTGGAGCGGCTCGCCCCCCTCGGCAAGAAACACGCGCTCACGATCGTTCTCGGTGGCAACAACGCAATCACTCGACCCTGCGTTCATGCGCTCGATCCGAGCTTGAAGCGCGTCGGCGTGCTGACGCTCGACGCGCACTTCGACCTCCGCGACACCGATTGCGGTTTGACCAACGGCAATCCGATCCAGGCGCTGCTCGAGGAGGGCCTGCCCGGCGCGCACATCGCCCAGATCGGGCTCCTCCCCTTCGCAAACACCAAGAAGGCGCACGACAAAGCCAAGGCCACCGGCATTTACGCCGCTACCGCCGCCGCGTGCAGAGCCGAGGGTCTCGCTGCGATCGCCGCCAACGCACTCGAACGCCTAGCGACGCGCTGCGATGTGATCCACGTCGACTTCGATATCGATGTCATCGACCGCGCCGCCATGCCTGGCGCGCCCGGCGCGCGGCCGGGCGGCGTCAGCGTCCAGGATTTCTTCGACGCAACGCGGCTCATCTGCGCGCACCCGAAAGTGCGCAGCGTCGATCTGACCGAGTTCGATCCTTCGCTTGATGTCGCCGCCATCAGCGCCCTCACCGCGGCGCGGTGGGCGTGCGAGGTGCTGGCTGGGTTTGTGAAGCGGTGAGCCAGTTTCCCGGCCGAATGCCCCCCGAAAGCGGGGCGAGAGCCGGGACCCAACGTGGTGGCGAACGTGCCGTGATCGTGCTCGCGTCGACCTTGGGTCCGGGCTCGCGCGCCGGGTCGAGCCCGGCGCTTGGCCGATCAGCGTGAAGCTAGTTCGCCAAGAACGCCCTCACCTCCTGCGTGAATCTCTCGAACTGGTCGACCATGATGAAATGATAGCTGTCGTCGATCCGAACCAGCCGCGCTTGCGGCACGGTGGCGTACGACGCACGCATATAGCCTTCGTACTGCGCCGCCGGGATCGGTGCGTTCGGCGGGATGACGTAGAGCACGGTGAGCGGGGCGCGGATGTTGGGCAGCTCCGGACGCAGGTCGGTGACGATCAGTTCGTGGAATGCATTGGCGACCGTGGCGCGGTTGCTGTCGCGCGCATACTGCATCATCTGCGGGCGGGCGCTTTCGGTGCGCACCATGGTGGCGATCATTTGCTCGACCATCGGCGTTGCCGAGCCTGGTGGCGCTGAAATCATCTGGCTGCGAATCTGATCGCCGATGGGGCGCACGCTTTCAACCGTTGCGCCGGGCGGGCCGAACATGGCGCCCATCCACGGAAACATGTCGACGACCATGACGCGATCAACGAGATCAGGATGGCGTGCAGCAACCATCATGGCGATGGTGCCTCCCATCGAATGGCCGATCAGCGACGCCCGCCCCAAACGCTGGTCGATGATGTAGCGCGCAATTTCTTCGGCGACGGGCGCTGCGACGGCCCCCTCGGCGTTGGCTTCGGCAGGGAACCCAGCGAAGCCCTTGACTTGCACGATGTGAACGGTGTGGCCGCTTTCAAGCGCGGCGGCGGTGGTTTCCCACACGTCGCGATGCGAGGTGAGGCCGGGAATTAGAATGACGTGCGGCCCGCCGCCGCGTTGCGTAACCTCGATCCGATCCGACGAGACGAAGCCCGGATACTGAGCGGGCGGGTGGGTCGGTTGCGTCGAGGCGCAAGCGGCCAGCGTGAGAGCCGCCAAGCCTAACAAGAAAACACGCCGCTTCATGCCCTTCTCCCTTCAGCTCGTTCAGCTTATCCGCCGCCAACTCATTCCGCGGATGCAGGCGGCGCGATTTTCGCAAACGGCACCAGCATCGGCACGCGCCGACGATAGGCCGCGTAGGCCTCGTCGCCCAGATCGCGACGCAGGAAGCGCTCTTCGAGCTTCGCCCGAAGGGACACCGCCGCAACCAAGGTGAGCGCGCCGGCCACGGCCTCGATGCGGCCGCGCTCAGCCGCGGTGGCGAGCGCTGCGAGCAAGAGGCCCGCATAGACCGGATGGCGCACGATGCCGTAAGGCCCTGTATCGACGATGCGGTGGTCTTCGGTCGGCGCCGATGTGCTCGACCAGAGCGGCCCCAGATGCAGCCGCGCGGCCCACGTGAACGCAAGCCCGATCACGACAAGGCCCAGCATCGTCCAGGCGAGAGCCGGTGGCGTCTCCCAGAGCACCGCCCGCTCGACCGGCCAATAGGACGCAATGATCATCACGATCGCCGCGAGCGTCAGCACGCGGCTCGGGCTTTCGGCGCCCAGGTCGTCGTGCGAAGCCGTGCGCGCGCTCCAGCCGGCGGCGAGAACCCAGCTGAAGAGCCAAATCAACCAGGCCGCCGCGATCGCGCTTGAGGGTGTAACGATCATGCGTTGCGCGCCTTCAGGAAGGGAACGAGCATGGGAACGCGCAGGCTGTAGGCGCCGTAGGCTTCGGAACCGAGTTCTTCGGCGAGAAAACGTTCTTCCAAGCGCGCCCGCATCCAGAGCCCCACCGACAACAGTAACGCTCCAGCCAGCGGTTCGATGCGTTCGCGCTCCAATGCCGTCATCCACACCGCGAACAGTATGCCGCTGTAGATCGGGTGTCGGACAACACCATACGGGCCCGTGTCGACAATGCGATGGTCTTGCTTCCGCGTGACCGTGCCTGACCACAACGCGCCAAGGTGCAACCGCGCCCACCACGCGAACGCCATGCCCGCGATGACGCCGGCAAACAACAGCCACTTCGTCCTCTCGTCGAGGTCCCAGCGAACCGCGTCCCATCGAACCGCGAACAAACTTCCTTCGGTTGCAAAGGAGGCGAACAACAAGACGCCGCCGATCAGCGCCACCAGTCTTGCCGGGAACTCGCGCCAATAGCCCGCGCGTTTCACAGTGGTCCGCGTCCAGGCCGCGGCGACAAGCCATGAGGCTACCCACGCCAGCCAAGCGACTCCAATCGCAAGGCCGGGCGTGAGGTTCATTCCATAACCACTACAAGCTTGCCGGTGGCGGTGCGGTCCATCAGCGCGCGGATGGCTTTGCCGCCTTCGCGCAGAGGATAGCGCGCCGAGATGCGCGGGCGCACCTTGCCTTCGCCGTAGAGCTTGAACAGGTCGCGCACATTGCCTTTGTGCAGCTCCGGTTCGCGCGCGACGGACGCGCCCCAGAACACGCCGACGATGGAAGAGCTCTTTAGCAGCGTCAGATTGAGCGGCGGCGCGGGAATGCCCGCCGGGAAACCGATGACGAGGTAGCGGCCGTTCCAATTCATCGCCCTGAGCGCCGGCTCGCAATAATCGCCGCCGACCGCGTCATAGGCCACATCGGCGCCGCCGCCGGTGACTTGCTTGAAGGACTCCGAAAGCGCCTTGCTTTGATCCTTTGCGAAGGCGCCCGGCGGATAGATCACGGTCGCATCGGCGCCCGCATCCCGCGCGAACGCCGCTTTCTCTTCGCTCGACACCGCGCCGACGACCCGCGCGCCCATCGCCTTGGCCAGTTCGATCGCGGCGACGCCGACGCCGCCCGCGGCGCCGAGGATCAGTACGGTCTCGCCAGCTTTCAGCTGCCCGCGATCTTTTAGCGCGTAGTACGAGGTGCCGTAGGTCAAGATGAACGCGCTGGCTTCGTCGAACGGCATTGCGTCCGGAATGGGAATGACGCGCTGCGCTTGCGCCTTCACTTTCTCCGCGAACCCGCCCCAGCCGAGCGAGCCGATTACGCGCTGGCCGGCTTTCACATTGGTGACGCCGGGGCCGACGCTTTCCACAACCCCCGCGATCTCGCCTCCCGGCGCGAACGGGCGTTCGGGCTTGAACTGGTACTTGTCTTCGATGATCAGAGCGTCGGGAAAGTTTACGCCCGCGGCCTTCACCGCGATGACCACTTCACCTTCACCCGCCACGGGGTCTGGCGCGTCGGCGAATTCCAGCTGTTCCGGCGGGCCGATCGTCGTGCTGAGCAGCGCTTTCATGGTGTCTCCTGGTCGTGTTGCGGTTTCTTGTAGCGGCTCGGACCGGCCCGGTCCAAATTAGCGCCATGACCCGCCGTGGCTACTTCCTCCGGCTCGCTTTCTCCGTCGTCATCGACCTGTTCGACTTGACGTTGGGGCGCATCCCGATTTTCGGCAGTGTCACCGAAGGCGTCGGCACAATCGTGCTGGTGGCCCTGTGGGGACCGGCAGGGCTCGTAAACTTGCTCGAGCTGGTGGATTTCACGGATCAGGCCGACAGCTTCATCCCCACGGCCACGTTGGTCG
>JBQTJK010000192.1:0-3375 GCA_052387215.1 Caulobacteraceae bacterium | reverse complement strand
GCCGGGGATGCGGTGGCGCCGCCTTTCCTGCGCTGGAGCCGTGGTTCGCACACCCTGGAGCGGCTTACGAGTTGACTTTGGGGCTTTCCCCCGTATTTTCGCGCGCTTCCTGAAACACTTGAGTAATCCGGGCCCGCGCCATGGCTAAGCCGACCGTCATCAAGATCCGTCTGAATTCCACGGCGGACACGGGCTATTTCTACGTGACGAAGAAGAACCCGCGCACGAAGACCGAGAAGCTCAAGTTCAAGAAATACGACCCGATTGCGAAGAAGCACGTCGAGTTCGTCGAAGGGAAGATCAAGTAAGCGGGCGCGGAGCGCCCTTACTCATTTCGGATAAAGCAGCATCTGCGTGCAGCGGAAGAGCGCGATCGTCTTGCCGGCCGCCTCGTCTTTGACGATTGCGTCCCACACCTGCGTCGTCCGCCCGCCGTGCACCAGATTGGCCTCGACGCCGACGCCGCCCTGGCGCGCGGTGCCAAGAAAGTTTGTTTTCAGCTCGATCGTCGTGAAATTCATCGCCCCCTCCGGGCGCGAGATGATGCAGCCGTAGCCGCAGGCGCTATCCGCTAGCGCAATAACGCTGGCTGCGTGGAGGAAGGTGTTGGGCGCCAGGTGATGCGGCTTGATCTCGAACCGCCCCTTCACGAAGCCCGCGTGTGCTTCGAGCCATTCAAGCCCTAGGTGGTCGGGCAGGTGGCCCTTTTGGCGTTCCGTCAGTTGGCTAACCCAGTCCATCTCGCTCATGTCACGCCTCGCATCGTTTCTGCTATCATGCGCGCATGACGCAGCGCCAAGTCAAAGCCGCGGTTTTGCTAATCGGCGACGAATTGCTGTCTGGCCGTACCCAGGACGTGAATCTGCAGACGATCGCGAAATTCTTAGCGCCGCTGGGGGTGCAGGTGGGTGAAGCGCGTGTCGTCGCCGATGTTCCGGAACAGATCGTTGCAGCCGTAAACACGCTGCGGACGAAATACGACTACGTCTTCACCACGGGCGGTATCGGCCCAACACATGACGACAAGACCGCAGATGCGGTGGCGGCGGCGTTTGGCGTCAACATCGGCGTTCGCGACGATGCGCGCGCGATCCTAGAAGCACACTACAAGGGTCCCGGCAATCTGAACGAAGCGCGGCTCAGGATGGCGCGGATTCCCGACGGCGCGTCGTTGATCGCCAATCCTGTATCAAAAGCGCCGGGCTTTCAGATCGGCAACGTATTCGTGATGGCGGGCGTGCCGTCCATCATGCGCGGCATGCTGGAGGACATCGGCCACCGCATCCAGGGCGGCGTCGTGGTGAATTCGCGAACCATCCGCGCCAGAGGCGTGCGCGAAGGCGATATCGCGGAAGGGCTGGAGAAGCTCGAAAGAGTTGCGAACGGCGTTGTGTCGTTCGGCTCCTACCCCTGGTTCTCCCCGGATGGCTACGGCTTGCATCTCGTCGCTCGATCGGCCGATTCCGCAGAACTCGCGAAGGCGGCCGCGGGCCTCGTCGAGTTAATCCGTTCCCTTGGCGCCGAGCCGGAAGAAGTGAGCGACTCGCGCTGAGCCCGGTACTTACGTTCTTGCCCACACCGCGTGGATCACCTCGCAGCGCGGTTCGAAGCCCAAACTTCGGTAGAGCGCGATCGCCGCTGAATTGTCGGCGTAGGTGTGCAGGAAGGGCGTTGCGCCGTCGGCCAGGATGCGGGCGCCGACAGTGCGCATGAGCGCCCCGCCATAGCCGCGGCCGCGATAGCCGGGATGGGTGCAAACAGCGCTGATCTCGATGAACTCTTCAGTCTGCAGCCGCTCGCCAGCCATCGCAATGAGCTTGCCGCTGTCGCGAATGCCGACAAAGCGGCCGAGCGCATGGGTGCGGGTGCGGAAGGGCCCTGGACGCGTGAGCGTCGCCAGCGCCAGCATCTCGGCTGCGTCCGCGTCGCCGAGTTCTTCGACCGGAAAGCTCTTCTCGTTCGTGGTCATGCCAGCGGCGACCATTTGCAAGCCGAGCGCGCTCATGCTGAGCGTGACGCCGGCCGGCGGCGCCGGCGGCGCAACTTGGAGCAAGGAGATATCGTCGCCGGCTTCGGGTACGAGCGCGCCCAACGCCGCAACTGCGTCGGGCGATGCATCAACCCCCGCCGCGAAGGGACTGACGTCTGAAACGAAGCGCTTGGCTGTGGCGCCGCCTTCGCCGAACATCGCCTGGCATGACGACAGGGCGCTCCAGATCGGATTGTCCAGGGGATGGCCGTTCACAGCGCGTGTTTTACCGGCAGCGCGCCGCGCCCGCAAACCGTTCACCTTGCGCCAAGGGGGCAAAGCCCCTTATCTCGCGCCAACGCGAGCGTGGCGAAACTGGTAGACGCAGCGGACTTAAAATCCGTTCGCCCAAAAGGCGGTGCGGGTTCAACTCCCGCCGCTCGCACGCAGCTCCGGAGCCAAGCGCCGGCGACCGGTTATCAGACTGGCGCGACACGGTTGCAGCACCAAGTCGCCTCGTTGAGGAGCAAACCAATGAACGCGTTCAAGCCAGCAGGCTGGCCCACAGTCATTCCAAGGATCTTCACGGATGATGTTGATGGCCTGGTGGGTTTCGCGAGGGCGGTGTTCGCTGCAACCGTCGCGCGGAACGGAGGCGCGCCCGCGGAGGTGAGGATCGGCGACTCGATGCTGATGGTGAGCGATGGCGGGGGTGTGCGCGATCCACTCGCGGCGTTCCTGTATGTTTATGTGAAGGACGCCGATGCAACGTATGCGCGCGCACTCGAGGCGCACGCCGTATCCTTGGAGGCGCCCACTAACACGCCCTATGGCGACCGGCGCGCCACGGTCCAAGACCGATGGGGAAACCTCTGGCAGATCGCGACCCGGCTAATGATCGAAGTTGACGTACGCGCCTAAACTCAAGCCGCGATGGCTGCGCCGCCGGAGGGACCGCGGGTGATCTCTCCTCAGCTGCTTCCGGTACTCCCGCCTGTGCTCGACTATGCGGGCGTCACAGTGTTCGCGCTTACCGGCGCGCTGGCGGCGGCGCGCGACAGACATGACATCATCACGTTTTGGTTCTTCGCCGTCGTGACCGGCGTCGGCGGCGGCACGCTGCGTGATCTCTTGATCGGCGCACCCGTGTTTTGGATCGGTGACGCGACGTATCTCGGCATTGGTCTGGCCGCGGCCCTGGCGGTTTGGTTCCTTGCGCCTTACCTGGAGCGCGCCAAAACGCTGATCTGGTTCGATGCTGTGGGGCTTGCGGTTTACGCGGTGATCGGGGCAGCGAAGGCGCTCTCGCTCGGTGTCGGCCCCTTCATCTCCGTGGCGATGGGCGTGCTGACGGCGTGCTTCGGCGGCGTCATCCGCGATGTGCTGGCGGCGCAGCCCTCGGCGCT
>JBQTJK010000191.1:0-5587 GCA_052387215.1 Caulobacteraceae bacterium | reverse complement strand
TTGCGCTGGCGGCGCAGCACCTGGAAGCGATAGCCGTGGAAGGCGAAGCGTTGGCCCGGTTCGGGGATGGCTTGGGCTTCATGGATGACGAGGCCGGCGACGGTGACGGCTTCATCGTCGGGCAGATCCCAATTCATGGCGCGGTTCAAGTCGCGGATCGGCACGGCGCCGTCGACATTGACGCTGCCATCGGGCTGCGGGCGCACGCCTTGGACGGCGATGTCGTGCTCGTCCTTGATGTCGCCGACGATCTCTTCGAGGATATCTTCGAGGGTGACGAGGCCCATCAGCGCGCCGTACTCGTCCACCACCAGCGCGAAGTGTTCGCGCCGGCGTAGGAATTCGGCGAGCTGATCTTCGGCGCTCGTCGTCATCGGCGTGAACCAGGGTTCGCGCTTGATGGCGTTGACGTCGACGTGATCGCGCCCGTGCTCGGAGATGGCGCGCAGGAGATCGCGCGCGTGCAGGACGCCGACAATGTTGTCGGGCTCGTCCTTCCAGAGCGGCAGGCGCGTATGCGGCGAGCTCATGGCCTGGGCGATGATTTCGCGCGAGGGCAAGTCGATATCGAGCGACTTGATGTTCTTCCTGTGGATCATCACGTCGGCGACTTCGAGTTCGGAGAGATCGAACGAGCCGCGCAGGCGATCGCGCACGCTTGCGTCGAGGTGGCCGTATTCGGCGGAGACTTCGACCAGGCCCTCGATCTCGGCGCCGGTGAGGATTTCGTGCTGTGAAACCTCCCTCACCCCAAGGGCGCGCAAGATGCCGCGCGAAGCGTTGTTCAAGAGCCAGTTGAGCGGCCAGAGCAGGATGTAGGAGACGTGCAGCGGATACGCGATCCAGAGCGAGACCGGCTCGGGATTGCGGATGGCGAAGGTCTTGGGGACTTGTTCGCCGATGACGATGTGGAGCGAGGAGAAGACCAGAAAGCCGATCAGGAAGGCGATCAGGTGGATGGTCTCCGCCGGCATGCCGAGCGGCTCGAGCAGCGGCGTGACGATGGCGGAGACCGTCGGTTCTCCGACCCAGCCCAGACCGAGCGAGGCCATGGTGATGCCGAGCTGGCAACAGGCGAGATAGGCCTCGATGTTCTTCAGCATCTTCTGCGTCAGCGCCGCGCCGAAGCGGTTTTCCTCCACGTAGGCTTCGATGCGGAAGCCGCGCGACTTCACCAGCGCGAACTCGGCGGCGACGTAGAAGGCGTTGGCGGCCAGCAGCAGGAACGCGACAAGCAAGCTCAGGAGCGGAGCGCTCATTTAGTCTCTCGTGTGAGGAAGACGCGCAACGCTTCTGCGTCGGCCCCTTTATGGGCGATCGCGCGGCCAATGCCGCGGGCGAGGATCAAGGTGATGGCGCCGGCTTCGCTTTTTTTGTCGGCGGCCATCAGCGCAAGGAGCTTTTCGGGATCATAGGGCGCGCCGGCAAGCTTGCGTAGGTCGGTGACGAAGCCGGCGGATTCAAGATGCGCGCGGACGCGTTGAGCCTCTTCGCGAGGGCAAAGACAAAGTTCGGCGCTGAAATCAAACGCAAGCGCGAGCCCCGCCCCGACGGCTTCGCCATGCAGAAGCTTGCCGTCGTAGGCCGAGTGCGCTTCGAGTGCGTGGGCGAAGGTGTGACCCAGATTGAGAAGCGCGCGCATCCCCTGCTCGGTTTCGTCGGCTTCGACGATGCGGGCTTTGAAGGAGATGGCGGTGGCGACGGCGAGCTGAAGCGCGTTGGGTTTGGTGGCGAGCACGGCGGCGGCGTTGGCCTCGCACCATGCGAAGAATTCGGCATCGCCGATGAGGGCGGCTTTGACGATCTCGGCGTAGCCGGCGCGGAGTTCGCGTTCGGGCAAGGCGCCCAGAACGTCGAGATCGGCGATCACCAGTTTTGGCTGATGGATGAGGCCGATCAGGTTCTTGCCTTCGGGCGTGTCGATCGCGGTCTTGCCGCCGACGCTGGAATCGACTTGCGCCAGCAGCGTGGTCGGGACCTGCACGAAGTCGACGCCGCGTTTGGTGAGACCAGCCGCAAGCCCAGTGAGATCGCCGATGACGCCGCCCCCAAATGCAATGACGAGATCGCGCCGCTCGATGCCCGCCTGCAAGAGATGGCGGGTCAGCATTTCGAGGCCGGCGAAACTCTTGGCGCTCTCGCCGGGCGGCAGCGTGATGGTCCAGTTGCGGATGCCAGCGGCGTCGAGCGCGGCGGCGAGCGCCGGGCGATGCAAGCGCGCGACGTTCTGGTCGGTGACGATGAAAACGCGGCTGGTCGGCGCGAACGGCGCAATTAGCTCACCGGCGCGCGCGAGCAGGCCTGCGCCAGTGTGCACGTCGTAGGAGCGCGGGCCGAGATCGACGCGGATCGTGTTCACGGCTTGCCCGCCAAGTGCTCGCGCAGCGCGGAGAGAATGAGGCTCACGGCGCTGTTGTGCGGACCGCTGCCAGTTTCGACGGTGAGGTCGGCTTCGGCGTAGATCGGATAGCGTTCGTCCATCAGGCGCTGCATCACGGCGCGCGGATCGTCCTCCTTCAACAACGGGCGGTGATCGCGCTTCACCACGCGCTTCATCAGCACGTCCAAAGGCGCCTTGAGCCAGACCGAGACAGCGCGCTCCTTCATCAAGGCGCGCGTGCGCGGATTAATGAAGGCGCCGCCGCCCGTGGCGAGGACGTGCGGGGCGCCATCCAAGAGGCGCGCGATCACTTGGCGTTCGCCGCGGCGGAACTCGCACTCGCCGCGTTCAGCGAAGATGTCCTCGATGGAACGGCCCGCGGCGGCGACTATGGCGTCATCGGCGTCGGCGAAGGGCAAGTCCAGCGCCTGCGCCAGTCGCCGCCCGATCGTGGTTTTGCCCGCCCCCATCAACCCGACCAAAGCTACCGTACACGTGGGCGCGATGCCGGCCGCCTGCCGGCGCAGCTCGGCGGCGGCGTCCGCGCGCTCACCGACATCGCTGCTTTCCGGGCGGACCACGAATCACCTCAAAAGGTCCGGCTAAGGTTAAGCACGGACCGGACTGGAAACTCGCCACATTTTGTAGGCAATCTCGTCCGCTCGCAACGGCAGGGGCCAAACGAGCGATGTATCGACGCAGACGCAGGCGCTCTTCGTTCGGCCGGCGCACGCCGGCGTGGCTGGGCTTTGCCGCCATCGGCGTTTGCGCGGCCGCGGTGATCGGGCTTTTCGTGTTTTTCATCGGCCAAGCCGACAAGCTCGCGCCGCCGCCGCAAGAAATCCGCGTCGAGGTGCAGGACGCGTTCAAGGAATGACGAACATGGTTGCTCGTTCTCTTGCGCTTGGGCTCGCGGCTGGCGTGCTGTTGCCGGTGTGCGCATACGCGCAGAGCAACCAGCCTGCGCCAATCGAGCAGCAGCAGCTGGGCGAACTGAACGTGTGGACAGTGGGCGCGCTGTCGCGCGCTGAGGGCGCATTGCCGAACGACATCTGGAACCGCACCGATCCGGCTTTTCTTGCGCTCGTGTTGGATCGCCTGCCGGCGGTGTACGATTCACCGGCGATGCAGATGCTGGCGCGACGCGTGTTGCTCTCGGCGGCCGAAGCGCCGCGCGGCGATGCCACGGCGGCGGCGCGGCGGCGCGTCGAAGCGCGGGGTAAGATGGGCGCGGCGGATGAACTCGCCATCATGGCCGCCGGCGCTGGCGCCTCGGCGAGCGACGTCGCGGTGGCGCAGTATGCGGCGCAAGCGGAGCTGGCGCGCGGGCGACGCGCCGAAGCGTGCGCGCGCGGACGCAACGCCAATGTCGGCGAACAAGCGCCGCCATTCCTGTTGCGGCTGCGCGCCTATTGCGCGGCGGTGACCGGCGATCGCGCAGCGGCCGATCTCGCGCTTGACTTGGCGCGGCAGCAGAACGCGGCGGATGCCTGGTACACGGGCGCGGTCGCCGCAGCGGGCGGCGCGCCTGGCGCAAGGCCGCCGGCGGCGCGGTATGACAATTCGCTTTCAGCGCAGCTTTCGATAGCCGGCGGCTTGCGGCCAGGTCCCACTCCGCTCGCGAACGCTTCGACGCTGGCGCTTGTCGCGCTGGCGCGCGCCGAGAACGCGCCGCAGCCACAGCGGGCGCAGGCCGCCGCCCTCGCCTTCCGACGCGGCGCGTTGAGCGCAAGCGAAGCGCGGACGATTCTCGCGGCGACGCCGGCGACAGTCAGCTCGGGCCTGCCGCCGATCGTGCCGGCCCTGCGGCAAGTGACGGCGGCGCCCGGTTCGATCGAAGCGGCGACGGCGATCGCGGGCGTGCTGCGGCAAGCGACGGCGTACCCCGATTTCGCAGCCGCCGCGCGCTTCTTCAAGGATGACATCGCCCAGCTGCAATCCGCACCGAATGCTGCGGCCGCCGTGCTGTTTGCGCGCGCCGCGTTGGCGACGGGCGATGCGCAGCTCGGGCAGCGGCTGGTCGCCAGCGCGCGGCAAGCGGGCGGCGATGAAGCAGCGCTGGCGCCGCTTGACGCGGCGCTGGTGGCGCTGACAGGTGCGCGCAACGATCAGGGCGCCATGGCGATGCAGCGTCGCATCGATAACGCGCCACGCCAGCAAGCGCGCGCCGCCGCGCGCGATGTCGCAATCCTCGCCGCCCTCGGCGCGCCCGCAGACGGATCGGTGCAGACATTCTTGGTCGCCAACCCGCCGCAGGGCGGCGCGCGCGCCGAGAGCGGCGCGATGCTGGCGCTTGCGTCGGCGGTGGAGCGCGGCGCCGTCGGCGAAGGCGCGTTGCTGGCGGTCGCCGCCGCAGGCGAAGGCGGGCCGGCGCGGTTGGACGCGGAATCGGTGGAGCGCATCGTGCGCGCGCTGCGGGGATTGCGGCTGGAAGAGGAAGCGCGCCGCGTGGCGGCGGAGGCGATCCTGGCGGGACCGCCGGGGTAGGAGCCTATTACTGGTCTATTCCGGCCTGAAATAGCATGATCCCTGCACTATGATGAAGCTACTTCGACGCGGCAGCATCGGTCGCGGTGTTCTGGCGTTCTTCGCAACGCTGGCCCTAGTCCTGACACTAACGATTGTCGCGGCGTCCGTATGGGTATTCTTGGATCGTGCGTGGCCATTGCAGACGATCCTATTTGTCGCTCTTTTCTCTCCATTGATGCTGGTCTTCGCTGCACCAATCGTGTTGGTTCTCACATTTCCGTTGCGATTTACGGCATTGAATCGCCCGCTCGCTGACGTCGCCATCTGGGCGCTCACGTTCGTCGCGCTCTGGCTTTTAGTATGGGCGCCTACCCTCAACGACTTCTTCGATGGGATCCCGTTAACGGCATCGCCTATCCTCGTTGCGGCATCGTTGGGCAGTATCGCGGGGTGGGTGTACTGGTTGTGCGCTGGACGCCCGGCTGGAGCCGCTCGCTGACGTCAAGTCCGCCGGCGAATTGCGGACTTTCGTTGTCGCGCCTGCTAGGTTCACAGCTGTGTCCGATTCCGCGCTGATCGAGTCCTTTCTGGAGATGCTCTCCGCCGAGCGGGGGGCGCGGGTGAATACGCTCGATGCGTATGCGCGCGATCTGGAGGATGCGCGGACGCATATGAAGGGTGCGCTGGGAAGCGCGCGTGCGGAGGCGATCGAAGCGTATGTCGCGGGACTGGCGAAAC
>JBQTJK010000190.1:0-2177 GCA_052387215.1 Caulobacteraceae bacterium | reverse complement strand
CGACCCAGGGCCCCATCGGGCCGCCGTCGTCGTGGTCCCAGCCGCCCGAGCGGCGCGTCATGTAGGCGCCGAGGATGGTCAGCGCCACCACGATGCCCACCGCGACGAGAAACCAGAAGAACATGTCTGCTCCGTTGGGCGGATTTTCTTGTCCGCCGGAGGCTAACGCGCCTCCCCAACTGCCAGTGTGGATAATGTAGCAGGCATTGGCTTGGTTTTCGAGGGCAAGCCGATCCAGACACGCAGCAAGGGAACACGGCGCCCCAGATCGAAGAAAAGCCAGCAGCCGAACGCGGTCGCGCCAATCAGGAGCGGCGCTTCGAGCCAGAGCGAGAGCTGGAATTCGTCGAGGTAGTGGCCGGTAACGACGATGATGGTCTGGTGGATCAGGTAGAATGGGAAAATCGCCTGCGTCAGCATCCGGCGCACGGGGCCGTCGGCGTTCTTCAGGTAGCGGTGCGCAAAGCCGATTGCGGCGACGATTGCGCACCACGCATCCAATTCGCGAACGCTGCGCATGATTGCGCGTAGCCATTCCGGCGGGTCGACGCCATCAGGGTACGCGTTGAAGTACACGATGAGGGCGGCCCACGAGATCAGCGCGATGGTAAGCGTCGTCCAACGGAGCTGCATGCAGCGATCGAAGAAGGGTTGGTGCTTGGCGACGGCGAAGCCGAACAGGAACACGCTGAAATAAAGGACGTGCAAGTACGCGTCGACGAAGACGTTGTGGCTTTCTCCGAAGATCGGATAGAGCGTTATGCGCAGCGCCGCCATGAACAGCCACGGCGTCAGGATGAAAAACGGACCGGCGAGCAGCACGCTGACCGCTTTCGGAATGCGCCGCAGCAACGGCAGCAGGGGGATCAGCGCCAGCGTGTAGAGGATGAGGTAAGCGACGAACCACATGTGGTTGTAAGTGGGCGTGATGAGGCAGCCCTCGGCGTCGCACCAATTGCCCGAGGCGGTGACGTATCTGACGTAGAAGTTATCCAGAGCGCCAGCATACTGGGCCGCCTGCGTTGGCGGCATCGCGGCGACAGCCTCGACGATCTCGTAGTAGCTCTGCGGCGGAACGATCACGAAGACGGCCAGCAGGAGCGGCGGCCAGAGCCGTCCCATGCGCGAGCTCGTGAGCTTCCAGGCGCTTATCTTGTCGGCCATGAACCGGGTGGCGGCACCCGAGACCAGGAACAGGAGCGTCAGCCGCCACGGGTTGGTCAGCAACATCAGCGGCTCGATGGCGTCGCTGGCGCGGCTCGATTTCACGTGCCAATCCCAGGACACGTAAAACATGCCCACATGGTAGAGGATGAGCAGGCCAAACGCGATAATGCGGAGCCAGTCGAGGTCGTAGCGGCGGTCGGTCATGCGGGCGTGGTCTCCTTCCACGCTAACTTCTTCCCAGCCCTTGTCGCGCCCGCTACGCTGAAGCCACGCCCGGCGGCTGCCGGGGACAAGCGGGGAGCGCGTGGTGACCACCGGCGGCGTGAACGGGACGAGCGGCTGGCCCCGGGTCCAATGGGGGCCATGGCTGCTGATCGCGGCGGTCGGGCTGATGATCGCCCTCGTCAACGCCACCTCCGAGTTGCTCGAGGCGCAGCGCGATGGCGACACGCTCGATCCGCGCGCACCGCTGCTGTGGGAGTTTTCAAGCTACGTCCTAATCGTGGCGCTCGCGCCGCTGATCGGCGCAGCGGTCCGCCGGCTGCCGCCGAGGCGGGAGAACTGGCCGATTGCTCTGCTCGCTCACTTCACCCTCACCTTTCCGTTCTCGGCCGTCCACGTGGCGGGCATGGTCGCGATCCGGAAAGCGGGCTACGCGCTGGCGGGCTCGTTCTATGACTTCTCGCACGGGGCATTGGCGCGCGAGTTTTTCTACGAATGGCGCAAGGACGTCCTCACCTATGCGCTACTGGCCGCCACCTACTTCTTGTTTCATCGCCGCGCGGAGGCCCAAACCGCCACGCCGGAGGGCGGCGCCCGCATCGAGATTCGCGACGGCGGAGCGGCCGTGTTCTTGGCGTCGGGCGACGTTACACACGTCGAGGCTGCCGGCAATTACGTCGAGTTTCACGCGCTCGGGCGCACGCATCTCGTTCGTGGCACTTTGGGGTCTTGGGAGGCACGGCTCATCGCGCGCGGTTTCGTTCGCGTGCATCGCTCCCGGCTGGTGA
>JBQTJK010000189.1:0-18449 GCA_052387215.1 Caulobacteraceae bacterium | reverse complement strand
GTGCTGCATCCGAGCAAGGTTCGGGCGGTCGCGGGGTTGTCGGTGCCATACTTCGGTCATCTGCCGATGCCGGCGACGCACATCTACAAGGCGCAGTACACCGATCAAGGCAAGTTCTTCTATCAGGTCTACTTCCAGGACGAGGGCGTGGCCGAAGCCGAGTTCAAGGCCGACGTCCGCGGCGGCTTGCGTAAGCTCTATTACGCTGCAAGTGGCGAAGCCGACGGCATGTGGGGCCGCGACAAAGTCCACGGCGATCAGTTGCTGACGGGCGTGCCCGATCCTGATCCGTTTCCAGCCTGGCTCACGGCCGAAGATATCGATTACTTCGTTGGCGAGTTCGAACGCTCTGGCTTCCGCGGCCCGATCAATCGCTATCGCAACTTCGAGCGCGACTGGGAGATGATGAACGGGGTCACTGACCGCATCGTGCATCAACCGTCGCTGTTTATCAGCGGCGACAGCGACTTGGTGATCCGGGTGTACGGCGAAGCGATGCTCGACCGCATGCGCGAGAACACGTCCGATCTCCGCGGCGTTCACATCATTCCCGGCATCGGCCATTGGACCCAGCAGGAGGCGCCGGCGAAGACGACGGGTCTGCTGATCGACTGGCTGGCGACGCTTTGATCATAGGCAATGCCAATGGCGGCGTCGGCCAATATCTATGGCCCATTCCATTGCCGGCGCGCCCTCCGGAAGCCACATGCTCGGTGAGGAGGTTCACCGCCATGCCGACCACCCGCAACGATCTACCCGATAACACGCGCAAAGCTATGATTGCGCTACTTAATGCTCGCCTCGTGGATGCCATTGATTTGCGTCTCGGTCTGAAGCAGGCGCACTGGAACGTGAAGGGGCCGACCTTCATCGCGTTGCACGAGCTGTTCGATGAAATTCAAGGCCGTGTCGCTGAGTTCGTCGATGACATCGCTGAGCGATCGGTAGCTCTGGGCGGCGTTGTGAACGGCACCACGCAAGGCGTTGCGAGCGGATCGAAGCTCGACGGCTATCCCGCCAACATCACCGCCGAGAAGGACCATATCGTCGCCGTCTCGGATCGGCTCGCCGCTTTCGGCAAGCTTTCGCGCCAGGCGATCGACACCGCAGATGAGGCCGGCGACAAAGACACAGCCGACCTCTTCACCGGCGTCTCACGTCAAATCGACAAGGACCTCTGGATGGTCGAGGCGCATCTGCACTAGCTTCGTGCGATGTCAGCCGCGATCCTCGGAGCTATCTCGGTGATCACATCGTAAGCGACCATCACGTCAACTTCGGTGCATTCGAATTGACCAACCTGGAAGCGGATAGCGACATGGCCATCGACGCGCGTCTGGGTGAGATAAATGCGACCGTCCGCGTTGATGGCTTCGACCAGCTTGAGGTTGAGAGCGTCGAGATCAGAATCGCGCTGCGGTGCATATCGAAAGGAGAAGAGAGAGTAGGCCGGTTCGGTGACGATCTCGAAATTCGGCGTTGCGCGCACCTTCTCACACAGCGCCCGCGACCAGGCGATGTGATTGCGGATCATCGTGCGCAAACCTTCGAGCCCGTAGGCGCGCAGCACGAACCAGAGCTTCAGGGCGCGGAATTGGCGCCCGAGCGGGATGCCCCATTCGCTGTAGTTGACAACTTCGCTCAGGCCCAGCGTATGCAGATAATCTGGCTTGGCGGCGAGCGTGCGGGTGAGGCTCGCCGGATCGCGGACAAAGTGCACGCTGCAATGCGTCTGCGCGCCGAGCCATTTGTGCGCGTTGACGACGATGGAGTCGGCGAGCTCCGCGCCAGCCCAGAGCGCGCGGAATTCCGGGCAGATCATGGCCGCGCCAGCCCAGGCGGCGTCGATGTGCAGGTAAAGATCGTGCTCGCGCGCGATGGCCGCGAGATGGGCGACAGGATCCGTCGCGCCGACGCCCGTTGCGCCGACATTGGCGATGATGCCTGCAGGCTTGTAGCCGGCGGCGATGTCGTCGCGGATCAGTTTGCGCAACGCATCCGGATCGGCGCCGCGCAGCGGCCCCTTGATCGGGATGCGAACAAAATTATCGCCGCCGATGCCGGAGAACCAGATGGCGCGATCGATCGAGGAATGCGCTTCGGCCGAGCAATAGATGCGCAGGCGCGGCGCGCCAGAAAGGCCGGTCTTGTTGCCGGTGAAGTCGAGCGCGCGCTCGCGCATGACCAGGACGGCGGCGAGCGTCGCCGTGGAAGCGGTGTCCTGGATGCAGCCTTGGAATGCATCCGGCAAACCGAACGCCTGGCGCAGCCAATCGACCGCACGGGTTTCGAGTTCAGTCGCTGCGGGCGATGTCTGCCACAGCATGCAGACCGCGCCGATGGCGTTGACAAGATGTTCGGCGATCAAAGAGGCAGGCGCGGAATTGGAAGGGAAGTAGGCGAAGAAGCGCGGGTGCTGCCAATGCGTCATCGCCGGCGCGATAATGCGTTCGAAGTCAACGAAGATGCGCTCAAACGGCTCAGCCGCCTCAGGCGGAGTGCGCGCGATCTTCGCCGCAACATCGCCGGGGTGCACCGGCGGACGCACCGGCAGCTCACGCAGCCGCGCGCGATAGTCCATGCCCCATTCGGCGGCCTTCACCGCCCATGCGCGCCAGTCTTGCATGCGCCGCTCCTTGCGCGCTCACGTACTCAAGAGCGCATGCGCGCGTCGAGGAAATTCAACGTTTCGTCCCAGTCCCGCGCCGTGATGCCGTGGCCGCCTTCGCGAATGAAATGCCCGGGAGGCGCTGCACGGAGGGTTCCGAATACGGGCGCCGCCGCTTTCCGCACAGCGCGAGCGCCGACGGGATCGGACCAGCCATCTCGAACTGCATGGCCGACGAGCAGCGGCCGCGGCGCAATCAGCGCGAGCAATTGGTGCTGCTCGACCGACGGCGTTTCACGCGCGAAGCTGGGGCTGAACCAGTGTGGATAGACGCGCGTCATGTGTGCGCGGCTTTCGCCGGCGAAGGCGCGTGTGGGCGCGTCGCCGCCACGACCGGTCTGCAGCGCGACGATTGCGGCGAAGCGTTCATCGAACGCGCCAGCGATTAGCGCAGCCTTGCCTTGGCGCGACTGGCCCCACAACGCGATGCGCCGCGCATCGAAACGCGGGTCGGCGGCAAGTGCGTCATAGGCGCGCGAGGCTGTCCAGGCCCACGCCATCAGCGCGCCGGTGTACGGCGAGGCGAAGCGCGCCAGCGCCGCCCGCGCCTCAGCGTCGCGATCGGGGACGATGTCGCCTGGATAGACTAGCGCCACGGCGTAGCCGCGGTCGGTGATGCGCGCGAAAGGCGGGCCGTTAATGTAGCGGCCGAATAACCGCTCGGAGATAGAATCCAGCGCGCCGAAGCGGCAGAACCATTGGATGTAGCCCACAGGACCTTCGATCGCGCTGGGGCGGTTCGGAAACGCGGCCTCGTTGCCGCAGAAATCTAGGATCAGGATCACGGGCGCGGGCGCGTCGCCCGGCGGACGCGCAATCGCCATGTGGAAGTGTCCCGCATCGCCAAGTTCGACGCGCCATTGCTCCACACGCTCAACGCCGCCCGCCCGCTCGGGCCCGATCTCTTGCGGGCTCGTGACGACCGGCGTGATCAGCGCAGGCATGGTTCCGTAAACTTCACGCTGAAACGCCTCGAGCAATACCGATCGTTCGCTTCGCCACGCTTCAGGATCTGTCGTGAGCGGCGGTTGCGGCGCGGGCGCCTGGGCGCTCATGTCGACAGCTCGCCATGGGCCCAAAAGATAAAGCCAGGCCGTGAAGCTCAGCGCGGCGATGACAATGAAGACGCCGAGGGAGCCGAGCCAGGCCACACGCGGGCTCAAGCGTTGTCGTGGATGTCGACCTCGGGGCGGTCGTCGCCGGGCGAGATTTCATCGTGCCAGCGGCCGCGCTCGTCTTCCCACGAGATGCCGGCGGTTTGCCCAGGCCGCATCTGTTCGATCGCCACGCGCTTGGCTGCGGCGTAGGCGGCGTCATGGCTCGGATAGGTGGCCGAGATCGTGTCGCCCAATTTGAACGCCCAGCCGCCGTCGTGGCGGACGATTTCATAGACGATCTTGGTCATGCGTTATGCTCTCCTCGCGGCTCAACTTGCGCTTTGCGAGGGGGTTTTCAAGAGCGATCAGAACGCCTGGTTCTCGATCTGCTTCTTCAGTTCGGTCTTGACGATCTTGCCGTTGGCGTTGCGCGGAAGCGTCTCTGGCCAGAAGATCACGTCGACCGGCACTTTGAACGCGGCGATCTTCTGCGCGCAGTGGTGGCGGAGTTCTTCACTTGTCGCCGTCGTGCCCGGCTTCAACTGCACAACTGCCAATGGTTCTTCGCCAAG
The DNA here is from genome assembly GCA_052387215.1 of Caulobacteraceae bacterium. GTDB lineage: Bacteria > Pseudomonadota > Alphaproteobacteria > Caulobacterales > Aquidulcibacteraceae > Vitreimonas. Next base: position 14,112 of record JBQTJK010000189.1, on the reverse strand, counting down.
CGTCTTGTGCGGCTTGCCGATGACGGCGGCATCCATCACGGCGGGATGATCGTAGAGAGCGTTCTCGACTTCGACGCAGTAGATGTTCTCGCCGCCGCGGATCAGCATGTCCTTGGCGCGATCGACGATGTAGATGAAGCCTTCCTCATCCATCTTCGCCAAGTCGCCAGACTTGATCCAGCCGTTGATGAAGGTTTCGGCCGTGGCTTTCTCGTTCTGCCAATAGCCGCGCACGACGATGGGGCCTTTGTACCAAAGCTCGCCGACCTCGCCGCGCGGCAGGTCTTTTCCGTCGCCGCCCACGATCTTCGCCTCGCCCGTCGCGGCTGGCACGCCGGTCGAAGCAGGCTTGCGCTGATAGTCTTCCGCCGTGTTGGACACAGCAGTCGCCGAAGTTTCGGTCATGCCCCAGCCCTGGCTTGGCAGAGATTTCGGGAAGCGCGCGAGAATGCGGTTCACCAGTTCGGGCGCCGCGGGCGCGCCGCCGTAAGCGACGCTTTCGACTGCCGACAGGTCGTATTTGTCGACATCGGGATGTTCGAGCACTTGCCAGGCAATTGTCGGCACGCCGCCGAAATGGGTGATGCGTTCGCGCTGCATGAGGTCGAGTGCCTGCCCCACGTCCCACTTGCGTTGCATGACGAGCTTATGCCCAGCCATCATCGCCGGGATCATCACGGCGAAGCAGCCGGTGGCATGAAAGAAGGGCACCGAGATCAGGAAGCACTTCTGCGGCGCGTTCGGATCGGGCGCCGGCGGCGCCTCGCCGCGGCGCAGAAACGCGCGCGCCTGCGCAGACGCCGAATTGAACATGTTGGAGATGATATTGCGGTGCGAGATCACCGCGCCTTTCGGATTGCCCGTCGTGCCGGACGTATAGAAGACCGCAACATCGTCGTCGGGCTTTGCCGGAATGTCCGGCGGCTGCGTGGGATCAAGCCCGCTCCAATCGTTGGTCGCCCCAACAACGCTTTCGAAACGTGCAACGCGCGGATCGGCGATTTCTTCGCGCGAGCGCGAGACGTAAATCTTCCGAAGGTTGGGGCAGTTATCGACGTGCTCGCGCAGCCGCTCGTAGCGCTCGACGTCGACGATCGCCAACGAGCTGCCGGAATTCCGAAGCCCATATTCGAGTTCGGCCCCGGTCCACCACGCGTTCAGCGGAGTGACGATTGCCCCAGCGAGAACCGCGCCCCAGAACGCGACCGGCCATTCCGGCAGGTTGCGCATGATGACGGCGACGCGGTCGCCCGGCTTGACGCCATCGGCGACAAGGTGGTGTGCGAACCTGGCGGCGGCTGCCTGGAACGCGGCGACGGTAGCGCGCTCTTCTTCGAAGACGAGATGATCGCGCGCGCCGAAGGCCGAGCCCAGCGCGTAAACTTCGCGCAGCGTCGGCGGCGCATTCTTCCACACCTTCATGCGGATGCCGCGGACGTCCGCCTCGCCCGCCTCGAGCATGCTCCCCGGCGCGGTGAGGAGCTTGTGCGCCTGCTCAATCGACATGGCTGGAAAGCCGGGCTTGGCGCCGTCGCTCATCAAATCCTCCCGCGCGCGGCGGCGAAGGCGCCGTCCGCGTCATTTTTCTTGAACGCCTGTTGAAACACGCCGCCGGACAGGCGGCAACAGCAGCGCCAGACCAAACTTTGCCGGAATTTAATGGTGCTTGTTCCGTGCGCGAGCCTGAGGCAAGCATGACGCCCACGCCCAGGCGGGATGGGAGACGCGCGACATGGCCATGGACTGGAAGGCGCTCGCGGAGCGCATGGATCCGCGCAAGTGGAATTGGTCGTGGGTTGCGCCGGCGCGCGACTGGGCCGTGGCCAACCGCAACACGGTGCTTGCGACATCGGTGGCGTTGCTCATCGGCCTGTGGGGCGGCGCGGTGCTTGGGCGGGTATCGCTCGGTGCGTCTGCGTTCAATTTTGCTCAGCTCGGCTCGATTGGCGCCGGCGAACGCGCGCGCGACGCCAACGCGCCGCGGGCGGGACTGCCGCAAGTCGACGGCATGGCGTTCGTGCGGCTGCGCGCCGAAACGAACCGGCCCGAGCCGCGAGCGTGCCTGGAATTCTCGCAGAACCTTTCGACCGATCCTTCGGTTAACTTCGCCGACTATCTCGTTCTTGAGCCGGCGGCGCCGTTCCAAGTCGACATGTCCAGCAACCTACTGTGCCTCGGCGGGTTGCCGCTTGAGCCGGAACGCCAAGTCACCATTCGCCAGGGCCTGCCGTCGCAAACCGGCGAGCGTACCGAGTACGACGAAACCTTCACGCTCACCTTTGGCGATCGCCCCGCTTATGTCGGCTTTGCCGGCGGCGGCGTCATCCTGCCGCGCTCGGAAGCGGACGGCATCGCGATCGAGACGGTAAACGTTTCGCGGCTCGAAATCGAAGTGCTGCGGGTGCCGGATCGCATTCTTTCGCAACACCAGATCGAGCCGGGCGAAGTCAACGAAGAGGGCGGTTGGAATTATTGGAGTTTCAATAGCGCCGCCGAGGACGTTGGCGTCTCGGTGTATAAGGGCGAGATCGATGTCGATACCCGCGTCCGCAACGATGCGGTGACGACCGTGTTCGCACTCGGCGCGGCGCTGCGTGAGCTGCGGCCGGGCGCTTATGTCGTGAAAGTGCGCGATGCATCGCCTAGTGCGGGCCAGCGCGGCGAGAGCGAGAACGAGTCTCGCGCCTCCGCCTATCGCTGGATTCTCTATACTGACATGGCGCTGCAGAGCTTCTCGGGCGCTACCGGCCTCGACGTGGTCGTGCGTTCGCTGCGCACGGCGCGGCCGATGAGCAATGTGACGCTGACGTTGATCGCACAGAACAACGAAGAGCTGGCGCGCACGCGCACCGACCGCGAAGGCCGGGTGCATTTCAACGAAGCTTTGGTGAACGGCGATGGCCCGGCGCGCGCGCGTTACGTGATGGCGTACGGCGCTGAAGGCGATTTCGCAGCGCTCGATCTGCAGCGGCCCGGCCTCGATCTTTCCGATCGCGGCGTCGATGGCCGTCGCGCGCCGGGCGACATCGATGCCTATCTCTACACCGAGCGCGGCATCTATCGGCCGGGCGAACGGGTGCGCCTGATTGCGCTGATCCGCGACCAGGTCGGCCGTGCGATCTCGAACCGGCAATCGACATTGGTTGTCTATCGTCCGAACGGCACGGAAGCGCGGCGCATCCGCATGACGGAAGCCGTCGACGGCGGCGCGATTGCAAAAAACATCGAACTCGATCGTTCTTCGCCGCGGGGGGTTTGGAGCGCGCAATTGCTGGTGGACGGTCAGGAAGCGCCTGCCGGCCATGTGAGCTGGTCGGTTGAAGACTTCGTGCCCGAACGTTTGCGGGTGCAGATCGAGGCAAGCGAAGAGGTGCTGCGCCGCGGCCAATCGCGGCCGATCAACGTGCAGGCTGACTTCCTCTATGGCGCTCCGGGCTCCGGCCTCGCCGTGGAGGCCGAAGGCCGTTTGATGATCGATCCGAACCCGTTCCCGGAGCAGGAAGGCTACGCCTTTGGCCGCGCCGACGAGAGCTTCGACGAACGCCTCTTCCAATTGCCGGGGACCGTGACGGATGGCACGGGCGCGGCGCAACTCATGTTCCGATTGCCGGAAGAACCGCAAACAACGCTGCCGCTGCGTGCGCGCATGATCGCAAGCGTCGCCGATCCAGGCGGGCGCGTGGTGCGCGAGAGCTTCACCGTCCCGGTGCGCTTGAGCGATCTCTATATCGGTCTCAAGCCGACGTTCGAGAACAGGCGTGCGGGCGCTGGCGAGCGCGTCGCATATGACGTCATTGCGCTCAACGCCAACGGCCAGCGCGTCGCCGCGCGCGGCGTGCAATGGCAGTTGGTGCGCGAGGATTGGAACTACGACTGGTACCTCGACGGCGGCGCATGGCGGTGGCGGCGAACCGGGCGCGACATTCCGGTTGACGGCGCCACGGTCGATATTGCCGCGAACCAGCCTCTGCGCATTGCGCAAGACGGTCTGCGTTCCGGTTCGTATCGGCTGGTTGTGCGGCGCGGCGATGCGGAGACCTCGCAACGTTTCGGCGTTGGCTGGGGCGGCCCCGCCGATGACGATGCAACGCCGGACATGGTCAGCGTCGTGCCGCCGGATGATCCAGTGCGGCCGGGCGCCCGGGCGCGGGTGCAAATCCGTCCGCCGTATCCAGGCGAAGCTCAAATCGTGGTCGCCACCGATCGTGTGATCGAAACGCGCACGGTGCGCGTCGATTCTGACGGCGCGACCATCGATCTGCCAGTGAATGCCGACTGGGGCTCGGGCGCTTATGTGCTCGTCACTGTAATGACGCCGCGCGATCCGGTGAACCTGCCGGTGCCGCGCCGCGCCATCGGCGTGGCATACGTGCCGGTCGACATGGGCGGGCGCACGCTTGAGGTGATTGCAGGCGCCGGCCTTCAGAACGTCCGGCCGCGCACGCACATCGAAGTGCCAGTGCAAATCCGCAACGCGGGCGCAGGCGAACGCGTGCGCGTGGCGATCGCGATGGTGGACGAGGGCATCCTCAACATCACAAAGTACGAAAGCCCGAACCCGGTCGAATACTTCTTTGGCCGGCGCGCTCTCGGCGTCGAAATCCGCGACGACTACGGCCGCTTGCTGAATCCGAACCTCGGCGCACCGGCGACAGCCCGCCAAGGCGGTGACTCGCTTGGCGGCGAGGGGTTGACGGTTGTGCCAACGCAAACCGTGGCGATTGTTTCTGACATAGTCGAGGTGCGCGGCGGGCGGGCGAACATCCCTGTCGACATTCCAGACTTCAACGGAACATTGCGTCTGATGGCGGTGGCGTGGAGCGAGAATTCGCTCGGCTCTGATGCCGAACAGATCGTCGTGCGCGATCCGGTTGTGGCTGACCTGATCCTGCCGCGCTTCCTTGCACCGGGCGATCAAGCGCAAGGCGCGCTCAACATCGACAACGTGGAGGGCCCGAACGGCGCCTACACGGTGACGGTCAGCGGCTCCTCAGTGGCGCAAATCCAAGCGCAGCCGCGCCGCTTCCAGCTCACGCGCGGTGCACGGCAAACGGCCTTGATTCCGATCACCGGTGGGCCGCTTGGCGTTGGCCAGATCACGTTGCGGCTCGAAGGCCCACAAGGCTTCACTCCGGTCGACCGCAGCTACAACATTCAGTCGCGTGCGCCGTTCTTGCCGATCACGATTACCGAGACGGCGCCGCTCACGGCGGGCGCGTCATGGCGCGCTCCCCCCAATGCGCTGGCGCGCTTCCAGTCGAGTGCGCAAGCTCTGATCTCGTTCTCGAACCTCGCTGGGATCGATCCGGCGCCGTTGCTGGATTCGCTCTATCGCTATCCGTACGGATGCACCGAGCAGCTCACATCGGTGGCGATGCCGCTTCTCTATTACAACGCGCTGGCGTCGGAGGCGGGCCGTGAAGTCGATCCGCGCATTCGCCGGCGCGTGCAGGAAGCGGCGACACAATTGCTTGACCGCCAGGCGCCGGACGGTTCGTTCGGCCTCTGGAGTGCAGGCGATGGACATGCAAGCCCATGGCTCGGCGCGTACGCGACAGACTTCCTGTTGCGCGCGCAACGCGCCGGCTACGCGGTGCCGCGTCAGCCGATGCAGCAGGCGTACAACGCGCTCCGGCGCGTCGCGCGGTTAAACGATTTCGGCTCGGTCAACTACGAGTTCGAAGTCTATCGCTGGCCGGGCTCGAACGACACGACGGAGCTCATGCGCTCGCGCTCTGCGGCGTATGCGCTCTATGTGCTGGCGAAAGCGGGAGAGGCCGATATTGGCCAGCTCCGCTACTTCCACGACAACCGCTTGCGCAATGAGCCCTCGCCGCTGGCGCGGGCGCAGATCGGCGCGGCGCTCGCGCATATGGGCGACCGTACGCGCTCACGCAACGCGTTCCGGATGGCCGAGCAGGCGCTCGGCTATCGCAACACCGGCGATTGGTATCAGACGCCCTTGCGCGATCTGGCCGGCGTGCTGGCGTTGGCCGCAGAAGCAGGCGAGACCGAAATGGTCGATCGTCTGCGCCGCCGGCTCGAACGCGATGCGCCGGATGCCGATCAGCTGATGACCCAAGAGCAAGTCCAGCTCCTACTCGCCGCGAACGCGCTGCTGGAACGCGCAGGCCCCGTGAACGTGACGCTCAATGGCCAAGCCATGGCCGAGCGTCGCGTGATGGCGGATGCGCAACGCCTCGCCGCCGGCCTCGTGTTCCGCAACGCGGCGCGCGGGCCAGTGTGGCGCACGGTGGCGCTATCGGGGGCGCCGCGCGAAGCGCCACCGTCGATGCAGGCGGGCTACACGATCAGCAAGACGGTCTATCGTCTCGATGGCGCGGCCGCTGATCTTGGCTCGATCCGTCAAGGCGATCGCGTTGTTGTCGTGCTGAGTGGTCAGCCCGAGGGGGCGCGCAACTATCCGACGGTGCTGGTCGATCTGTTGCCGGCGGGCCTCGAGATCGAGACGCTGCTCAATCCGAGCGATGGCGCGGGCGGCACGAACTATGACGGCTCGGTTCGCAACGGCCCGTTCTCGTGGATCGGCGAGATCACCTATGCGCAAGTGCAGGAGCAGCGGGACGATCGCTTCGTCGCGTCGGCCAATCTGCGCGGACAATATCGCTACGCCTACATCGCGCGCGCGGTGACGCCGGGCCGCTATACGCTGCCGGCTGCACAAGTCGAAGACATGTACCGCCCAGGCGTCATGGCCCGCACCAGCACCGGCACGATCGTGATCGCGCCGCGCGGACAATGATCGTGCACAACCGCTCGCAAGCACAGCGACCCCTCCTCCCTTGCGGAGGAGGGGTAGGGGAGGAGGGGCGAACGAGTTGCGCTGACGTTTGTGCGTTTGCACGCCCCTCACCCCCTCACCCCCTCTCCGCAAGGGAGAGGGGGAAATGAAGCGCGGCCCACGTGTCACGCTACCGCTCACGTCGAGCGGCAAGCGATGGGCGAGCGTCTTGCTCATCGCGATGCTGACACTGTTCACGCTCGACCAAGCGTTCGCGCCGCCTTTGCAGCGCGTGCGTGAGGTCTCGCCCGTGGTGGTCGATCACAATGGCGAATGGCTGATGGCGTTCACGACACCTGAAGGCACGTGGCGCCTGGAAGCGCGGCTCGACGAGATCGATCCGGAATTTCAGCGGCGCCTCATTGCCATCGAGGACAAGCGCTTCTGGTGGCATCCCGGCGTCGATCCGATAGCACTGGCGCGGGCGAGTGCTTCTTACGTCCGCGCAGGGCACGTGACGCAAGGCGGCTCGACAATCACCATGCAGCTGGCGCGCTTGCTCGAACCGCGACCGCGCACGATCCAGTCAAAGGTAATTGAGATCCTGCGCGCACTGCAGATCGAGCGGCGGCTGACGAAGCGGGAAATCCTCGCCGCCTACCTCACGCTTGCCCCTTACGGCGGCAATCTCGAGGGAGTGCGTGCAGCCTCGCGTGCGTACTTCCATCGCGATCCGCAATGGCTTGACGATGCGGAGATGGCGCTCCTGATCGCGCTGCCGCAAGCGCCGGAAGCGCGGCGGCCGGACCGGCGTCCGCAGGCCGCGCGCGCGGCGCGCGACCGCGTCCTCGACATGTTCGTGCGCGCGGGGTTGATCAATCGCCGCCGCGCTGAAGAGGGCAAGCAGAGCGCAATTCCAACGCGCGCGCCGTTCCCATATTCGGCGCCACATGCGGCGGAGACGCTTGTGGCGGCCAATCCCGGCGAGGGCGTAGTGCGCTCCTCGCTCGATGCGACGCTGCAACGCGATCTCGAAGCTTTGGCGCGCCGCCGCGCAGCGGGTTTGGAGCGCGAGGCGCAAGTCTCGATCCTCGCCGTGCAGATTGACGGCCGCGCCGTGCGCGCGCGCGTCGGCGGGGCAGGACGGGAGCGCGCTGGCGGCTACATCGACATGACGCGGGCAGTGCGCTCGCCCGGTTCGGCGCTGAAGCCGTTCCTATATGCGATCGCGTTCGACGAGAATATGGCCGCCCCCGAGACTCTCGTGCGCGATGCGCCGCGCCGGTTCGGCGGCTATCTGCCGGAAAATTTCGACCGACGCTTCCACGGCGATGTCACGCTCGAAGACGCGCTGCGGCATTCGCTGAACTTGCCGGCTGTGGCGACATTGGAACGTATCGGCGCCGGGCGATTCCAGGCAGCGCTCACGCGCGCCGGCGCGCGCGTGCGCATGCCGCGCCGCGCCGATACCGAGCCCGGTTTGGCGCTGGCGTTGGGCGGCGTGGGTCTGACGTTGGAGGACTTGGTCCAGCTCTACGCAGCGCTCGGCGATGACGGCAGGGCGCGACCGTTGGTGACAGGCGATGTCGAGACCTTCGCCTTCACGCGCCGTTTCGTGCGGCCGCAGACCGCGGAGCGAGTGTTGCAAATCCTGGCGACATCGCCGCACCCGGCGGGGCGCGTGCCAGCGCAGGTGGCGCAGGGCGCGCCGCAAGTGGCGTTCAAGACCGGCACCTCCTACGGCTTCCGCGATGCGTGGGCGCTTGGGGTGTCCAATGGATACGCCATCGGGGTCTGGGTTGGTCGGCCAGATGGCGCCCCGCGTCCGGGCGCGACGGGCCGCAGCGAAGCGTTGCCGATCCTCTTCGAGGCGTTCGACTTGCTCGGCACGCCCGCGCCGCCGGAGCGTCAGCAGGAGCAACGCGAACCAGTCGCTCCCGCGCTGGCGCGATTTGAGCAGGGCGAACGCGAAGGCCTGTCAATTCTCTTCCCGCCCTCTGGTGCGGAAGTGCTGGTGCTGGATTATGGCGCGGGCTCGCGCGGGCTTTCGCTTTCCGCGCGCGGGGGGCGCGGGCCGCTCACGTGGTATGCCGAGAGCGAACGCGTTGTGAGCGAGGAAAGTAGCGGTCGCGCGATCTGGCGCCCGTCGGCGCCAGGGTTTTACGACGTGATGGTCGTCGATGCCGATGGCCAGAGCGCGCGCACACGCGTGCGCATTCGCAATTCAGGTTGAACAAAGGAAAGGCGCGAACCGTGGGAGGACGATCCGCGCCTGGCGCCACCGATGTCGCATTCTCGGGGGAGGGATTACGCGACGATCAGAGCAGCTTGATGCAGCGCGGCATACGCAACCGGCGCGAATAGCACGAACGCTGCGAGGATGAAGGCGAACTTTCTCATGGCTTGCTCTCTCAACTAGACTTGGTTGCTGCGTTGTTGACTAAGAGATGCCGCTAAGCCGTCGGGTGGATGCGCGCAGTCTCCTATTTTCTGCATTTGTCAGCGCACGTCGCGGCCAAACAAAAGGCGCGGACCTTGTTGGGTCCGCGCCTTCGTTTGTGATCGTCGCAGGGGTTTGGGGGCAGGTTTAGGCGACGATCTGGGCAGCTTGGGTGAGGATCGCGACGGCGACCGGAGCGAACAGAACGAAGGCGGCGGCGATGCTGGCGAGTTTGGTCATTTTGGTTTCCCTCAAGTGTTTCGTGGATCGTTGACTATGAGATGCCGGCGCCGGTGAGCTTGGATGCGAGGCGCAGATTTTTCTTCAGCAGAACAGGCATGCGAAATCGCGAAGCGCCCCGCTTGAGGCAAAAAGAAAAGGCGCGAACCTCTAGGGGTGGTTCGCGCCTTCCTTGATTGACCGTCGCAGGCGGGTTTGGGGATCAGGCGACGATCAAAGCAGCTTGGTTCAACGTGGCGAACGCGGCCGGGGCGAAGAGAGCCAGCGCGGCAGCGATGCAGAGAAACTTGGTCATGTGCGGCTCCTCTTTCGGCGTTGTGGTTTGTCCGAACCTCTGATGCAGCCAAGGTAGGAGTTGGATGCAGCGGCTGCTGTGACCTGAGGCACGCTCCGAGAGCCGCCCGGGGGCAGATGAACCCCCGGGCGGCCCGAGGCTCAGCGGCGACGCGGAGGCTCGGGTGGAGTGGGCGGCGTAGGCGGCGTTGGCGGCTCCGGCGGCGCTTCGAAACGAATCCGGCCGTCGCCGTTGGCGTCGCTGGCGTCGAAGAAGCGCAGATGCTGATTGCGGAACTCTTCAAGGGAGAGGGCGCCGTCGCCGTTGAGATCGGCTTCGTCGGAATTTGCGATGAGCATCATGAACATCGGCGCCGGGGGCACGGGCGGGATCGGGGGAACGGGCGGGATAGGCGCTATGTCTTCAGGGCCCTCAATGTCGCTGGACCAGCTGTCTCCGTCACGATGAATGATAATGACCTCGCGGTCGCCGTGGCGTTCGATATGGCGTTCTATGCGGCGTTCGGCATCGCGCGCGGCGCGCTCGGCTTGGCGTTCGGCGCGCTCGGCCTCGCGCTCGGCGCGCTCCGCATCGCGTTCGGCTCGCTCCATGTGGCGCTCAGCTTCCTCCATGGCGCGTTCGACCTCGCGCTCGATTTCTTCCTCGTCGATATCGACCTCTTCACCGTTGCGGATGACGCGGACGCGGCGGCCGTCTCCGCCTTCGAGCACGCGCATGTCAGGGCCGTCGATGCGAATGTTGAATTCGCGCCTGTCGCTGGTATCGAGACGGCCGTCGTCGTTACTGTCGAGATCGGTAAAGATTCGCTCGAACGCTGAGGACGCTTCAGGGCGGGTGATCCAGCCGTCTTCGTCGGCGTCGATGTCCACGGCGGAATGGCCGCCGCGGACGATCACATGCCGGCTGTTGGAATGCGCGCTGGCGGCGGCGACCGTCAAGGCGGCAAGCGCGACACTCAAGGCCACAGGCAATTTCATGGTTAATCCCCTTCCAGGCCCGTTCGGCCGGGCTGAATGACGGGGCGGACCATGGGACTGCTTCGTTTCCCCAGTACGTCATCGCTGAAACATTGGCGAAACAGTGCGCCCGTATCTCTCCGGCTCGATCGCCAGAGCCTCCCGGAGCCAATCTTGTCATCTCGTCGCGCCCTCCCAACCACTGTTTCGCGAGCAGTGTTTCCCCTGTTGGCGGGTCCGAGGCCGCAATAACATGGCGCTCATGAACGATACCGCTCAGCAGCCGCGCGTCCTCATCGTCGACGACGACGCCACCATCCGCGAGGGCTTGGTGGAGGTGTTTCAGCGCGCGGGCTTTGCCGCGTCTGCCGCCGGCGACGTGCCAAGCATGGAGAAGGCGCTGGAGGCGAAGGGCGCCGATCTCATCGTGCTCGACTTGATGATGCCCGGCGAGGATGGGCTTTCGGCCTGCAAACGTCTTTCGGGCAAAGGCCGGCCGGCGATCATCATGCTGTCGGCACTCGGTGACGATGCCGATCGTATTGTCGGCCTCGAGATCGGCGCCGATGACTACCTCGCCAAGCCGTGCAATCCGCGCGAACTGGTGGCGCGTGCACGAGCGGTGCTGCGGCGCCGCGACAACGAAGGTCCTGCGCCGGGCGAGTCTGTGCGCTTTGCCGGCTTCCGAATCGACATTGCGCGGCGCGAGCTAATCGATCCCGACGATGTCGTCATTCCGCTTTCGGCCGGCGAGTTCAGACTATTGCGCGCGTTCGTCGAACGGCCGCAGCGCGTGCTCTCCCGCGAGCAACTTTTGGACTACGCCTTCGATAACGACAGCGATGTGTTCGATCGCGCTGTGGACGTGCAGGTCTCGCGTCTGCGCCGCAAGCTCGATCGCCCCGGGGGCATCGAAATCATCCGTACCGTTCGGGGCGAGGGCTATCTCTTCGCCGTGAGACCGACGGCCTGATGCGCGAGACCCGCGGTCTTCCGATTGCGGCCTATCTGGGCATGCTGGTGGCGCTCGCCTTGGCGGGCGCGTTCGTCGCCGTCCTGGCCGTCGTCATCTGGTTGCCGCCACGCCCGCCCGACGTGATGCGTACCGATGTTGTCGCCGAACATTTCGAGGCAGGCTACGAGCACATGTTGAGCGTCGGCCGCACGCTCAACGAGAGCGGCATGATCTGGGAAGTGCGCAACGAAGAGCCCGACTGGAGCGACTCCCCCTACATGCACTCCACCCAGCGCGAACTGGCGAGTATGCTCGATCTGGAGAAGGACCAGGTCCGCATCTTCGCTGCGCATGTAGAGCGCAACGACACGTTCGTCTTTCGCGTCCGCGATTCCGACATGCAGCGGATCGTCCGCGAGGCGCAGCAGGTCGCGCGGGAGGCGCAGCGCGAAGCGCGGCGCGCCGCTCAGGAAGCCGCGCACGTCGAGCAGGAGGCGGAGCGTCAATCCCAGCTCGCGGAGGCGGCCGCGCAACGCCAGGCCGATGCGCGTACCGAAGCGGCTCAGGAACTGGCTCGCCAAGCCGAGGAGCGTGCGCTCGAGGCCGAAGGAATCGCGCGCGAGCACGCCGCCGAAGCGGAAGAGCGCGCGCGCGAGGCGGAAGGGCGCATGGAGGAGGCGTTCGAGCGCGTCGCCGAGTTGAGCGAGCGCATACATGTCGAGGACGGCGACGTGCAGGTGAACGTCCAGGTGCCAGAATTCGATGTCGATCTGGCGACGCCTACGCCGCCGGCGCCGGTCGAGCGCAGCACGCCGGTCACGGCGCCGACTCCGCCCACGCCGCCCGCGCCCCGCTCGTGGCCGAGTCCGCGGCATTTGCCGGAGCCGCCCGAAGCGCCCGAGCCGCCGCCGATATATGCCCCGGCGCCCGCAGGCGTGGTGCTGGTCAAGGGGTTCGAAGTCGGCGCGGCATTGCCGGATGGGCGCTGGCTCGTGATGCGTCAGGGTCGCAACTGGGCCGAGATCGGCTGGATCGCGCGCGCGGCCGGCATTATCGGCGGCACGCTGCTCGTGCTGTCGATCCTCGCGGTTCTGTTCGCGCGCTACCTGACGCGCCCGATCCGCAGTTTCGCTGACGCGGTCCAGGCCGTCGGCGTCAATCCACAGAGCGAACCGGTGGTCGAAGAGGGGCCGCGCGAGTTGCGCGGCGCCGCACGTGCGGTCAACACCATGCAGGCGCGCCTTCGCGCGCTGATTGCCGACCGCACAAAGACGCTCGCCGCCGTCGCCCACGACATGCGCACGCCACTGATGCGCTTGCGCTTGGCGGCGGAGAATGCGCCGCCCGAACAGCGCGAGCGGATGGCCAAGGAGATCGGTGAAGTCGAGGCGCTGGTCGCGAGTTTCATCGCCTTCGCGCGCGACGACCCGGCCGAGGAAGCACGCGTGCGGCTCGATCTCTCTGCGTTGCTGCAGAGCATCGCCGACGATCACGCCGAACAGGGTCGCAGCGTAATGTTTCAAGGAGAGGAGCGCTTCGTCATCACCGGGCAGTCATTGGGATTGAAGCGCCTGTTCGCCAATCTGGTTGAGAATGCGCTGAAATACGGTTCAACCGCGCGGATCGACCTCAGGCGCGAAGATGGCCTGGCGATCGTCGACATTACTGACGACGGCCCAGGCATTCCCGCCGATCTCCGCGAGACCGTATTCGAACCGTTCGTGCGTCTGAATGAAGAGGGTTCGCGCGGCGCGGGGCTAGGCCTCGCCGCCGCCCGATCGATCGCGCGGGCGCACGGGGGCGACATCGTCATCCTTGACGCCGAAGGCGGCGCGCTGGTGCGAGTGACATTGCCGGGGTAGCGGCGTATTCTCCCGCCACGCGAGCAAAACACTTCGCCCACACGCGCCTGACGCGTGCGGATGCCGGATATGATTAACCGAGCTTACGCTCGCGCCGCCGGCGCTGACATCCGCCGGCAGGGAGGGTTCGCATGTCACCTGTCCGCAGTCGTTTGTTGAGCACATCCATCCTGCGCCCGATCATGTCGGCGCTGCTGCTGGGGTTTGTAGCGCTGAGCGCCACGCCGTCTTTTGCGCAAGACGTCGAGGAGGAAGAAGCGATTGTCGTCACCGGCACGCGCATTCGCTCGCCGCTGTCGGAAGACGAGCCGATCACAAATATCGGGCAGGAAGAGATCGCCCGCACGGGCTTGAGCTCCACGGCTGACATCCTGCAGCGCGTGCCGCTGTCAGGCGGCGGCCTCAACACGCGCTTCAACCAGTCCGGCAATTTCGGCAATCCGCCTGATGGAGGCGGCGTTGGCGCCGGCGCCGCGGAAATCGATCTGCGCTACCTCCTTGAGTTCAACCGGTCGTCGCAACATCATCTCGATACCAGCTTTGTCGCTGCGTCGAAAGCCTCCGCCGGTGTCCGCCAGCCCAGCGTCTTCCTAGGTCTCGCATTAAGTGCGGCCGCCACTGC
>JBQTJK010000188.1:0-7862 GCA_052387215.1 Caulobacteraceae bacterium | reverse complement strand
GTCGGCGATCTCGTGCTCGCCATCGGCAATCCGTACGGCCTGGAGCAAACGGTCACCAGCGGCATCATCTCCGCGCTCGCGCGCACCGACGTCGGCATCTCCGACTACGCGTTCTTTATCCAGACCGACGCCGCCATCAATCGCGGCAATTCCGGCGGCGCGCTCGTCGACATGAGCGGCTCGCTTGTCGGCATCAACAGCGCAATCTTCTCCGAGACTGGCGGCTCAAACGGCATCGGCTTCGCCATTCCGTCGGAAATGGTGCGCCGTGTTGTGGAATCCGCCGTCTCTGGCGGAACGACCGTAGTCCGCCCTTGGCTGGGCGCACGCGTGCAGCCGGTGACGCAAGAGACCGCGCGCTCGCTAGGCCTGCAGCGCCCGGAAGGCGTGGTCGTCACCGATCTCTATCCACGTTCCGCTGGCGCGCGCGCCGGTCTGCGTAACGGCGACATCATTCTGAGCGTCGCCGGCACGGAAGTGCGCGATAGCGGCGGCGTGCGCTATCAATTCGCAACGCACCGGCCTGGGTCCCGCGTGCCGCTCACCGTGCTGCGCAACGGCCGCCGGATGACGATCACCGCCAACGCCGAAGCGCCTCCCGGGGGCGCGCCGCAAGCGCGCGAACTCTCCGGCAATCACCCGCTGTCCGGCGCGCATGTCGTGACGCTGACGCCGGCGACTGCCGAAGCGTCTGGGCTCGACCCGTTCGCCGACGGCGTGTTCATCCAGGCGCTCGACCGCCGTGGCGTCGCCGCGCGCATCGGTTTTCGCCCCGGCGACATCATCGACGAAGTGAACGGCCAGCCTATCCGTGAAGCCGCGCAGCTCGATCGCGCCATGGCGCAATCGCGCACTTGGGTGATCGGCGTCGAGCGCAACGGCCAGCGCGCGGAGATCAGGTTCTAGGTTACTTCTTGACTGGCGCCCCGATCGACCAGCTGTGTCCAAATGGATCGCGCAGTTGGCCGTAGCGATCGCCCCAGAATTGGTCGGCCAGCGGCATTTTGATTTCGGCGCCCGCGTCCACCGCGCGCTGCCACCAGCGGTCGGCATCGTCCACTTCCAGGTGGATTGTCACCGCTTGCGGCGTCGGCGCTTCGCCGCCGCCACGGAATTCCGGAAAATCATCCGAGAGCAGGATCGCCCCGCCATTGACGCGGAAGCGCGCGTGCATAATGCGCTCGGCGTCCTGGCCGTAGGTGCGGAATTCCTCAGTCGCGCCGAAAGCGCGTGTATAGAAATCAAGCGCCGCCTTGCCGCCTTTGACGGTGAGGTAGGGGTAGACGCCAACTGGAATTGCGGAAGTTGCTTCAGCCATCGTTTCTCTCCCTCGAACCGCTTATCTAGGGCGTATGAGCGATTTGTTCGAAGCCGCCGGCCTGGACCAGGGCGCGCCCACGCCATTGGCAGAGCGCCTGCGTCCGCGCAAGCTTGATGAGGTGGTCGGCCAGGATCACTTGCTGAAGCCGGACGGCCCGATCGGGCGGATGGTGTCGCAAAAGCGTCTCGGCTCGATGATCCTCTGGGGCCCGCCCGGCGTCGGCAAGACCACGATCGCGCGGCTGTTGGCCGAGGAGACCGGTCACGAGTTTCAACAGATCAGTGCGGTGTTCTCCGGTGTGGCCGATTTGAAGAAGGCGTTCGAGACCGCCAGGGGACGCCGCGCCTCGGGCAAGGCGACACTGTTGTTTGTCGATGAAATCCACCGCTTCAACCGCGCTCAGCAGGACGGGTTCCTGCCGTACGTGGAGCAGGGGATCGTGACTCTGGTCGGGGCCACCACCGAGAACCCCAGCTTCGAAATCAACGCCGCTCTACTCTCTCGTGCGCAGGTGTTTGTGCTGAAGCGCTTGGATGACGCCGCGCTCGATCAGCTGCTGCAGCGCGCCGAAGAGCTCATGGGTAGAAAGCTGCCGCTAACCGAAGAGGCGCGCATCGCCCTGTGCAACTTGGCTGACGGCGACGGGCGGTACGTCCTGACGCTTGCGGAGGACCTGTTCGCGCTGCCATCGCAACAGCCGCTCGACGCCAAGGCGCTCGGCGAACTGCTGCAGAAGCGCGCGCCCGCCTACGACAAGGACCGAGAAGAGCACTACAATCTCATCTCCGCGCTGCACAAATCCATCCGCGGCTCCGATCCCGACGCCGCCCTCTACTGGCTCGCGCGCATGATCACCGCCGGCGAGGATCTGCTTTTCATCGCCCGCCGTCTTGTACGCGCCGCCGCCGAAGACGTGGGCCTCGCCGACCCCACCGCGCTGCTGATCTGCAACGCAGCCAAGGACGCTGTGCACTTCATCGGCCCGCCGGAAGCGGAGCTGCACCTGGCGCAAGCGGTGATCCATCTCGCCACCGCGCCCAAGTCGAACGCCGCCTACAAGGCGTGGGGCGCAGCCAAGCAAGCCGCACATGAAACGGGGACGCTTGGCCCGCCGCTTCATATCCGCAATGCGCCGACAAAGCTGATGAAGGAACTCGGCTACGGCTCTGGCTACGCCTACGACCACGACGCCGAAGAAGGCTTCTCTGGTCAGAACTACTTTCCCGACGGCATGCAGCGGCGCGAGTTCTACAAACCCGAAGGCCGCGGGCGGGAAGGCGCAATCAAAGAGCGCCTCGAACACTGGGCGAAGCTACGAGCCGAATGTGAACGGAATTGAGCGCGACCCAACCTTCTCCCTTGCGGAGAAGGTGGCGCGCGTCAAGCGCGCCGGATGAGGGGCGGCGCCAACGCGCCAGCGTTTGTGCCATTGCACACCCGTCACCCCCAACCCCCTCTCCGCACGGGAGAGGGGGCGATTAACGCGCGCGACTTCCTCCTCCACGAAGATGCGCACATCCTCGTCTTCAACAAACCCGCGGGCCTTGCCGTGCAGGGCGGCTCGGGCGTCACGCGCAGTCTCGAAGACCTGCTCGCCGCCTTCGCCAAGTCGAACGGCAAGCGTCCGCGCCTGGTGCACCGGCTCGACCGCGAAACCTCCGGCGTCATCGTCGCCGCGCGCACGAAACCCGCCGCCGCCTTCCTCTCCGAAGCCTTCGCCGGTCGCGAGCTGAAGAAGACGTATCTCGCTATCGTCTGCGGCGGCGCGCCGGATCCGCGCGACGGCGAGGTCGCGCTGGCGCTGAAGAAATCCTCGCGTCGCGGCCTCGACATCATGGAAGTCGCGGCTGACGGCCAGCCTGCGCAGACGCGCTACCGCACGCTTGCGGCATCGCTCGAGGCGGCGCTGCTCGAACTCAATCCGGAAACGGGCCGCATGCACCAGCTGCGCGCCCACCTCGCCGCCATCGGTCGCCCGATCGCTGGCGACGGCAAGTATGGCGGCCTCTACCGCATTGGCGGCGTAGCGATTCCCGGCCTCATGCTGCACGCAGCCGCCCTCGACATCCCCCATCCCGCCGGCGGCCGCCGCCGGTTCGAAGCCCCGCAGCCGCACGCCTTTGCAAAGTTGGCGCGATCACTCGGGCTTGAGACGGCCACGGCGTGAGATACCTGCTAGAGTGACGACGAGGGATTCCGGAGGATTGAGCTAATGATCCGAAACTTTGCTTTTGCCGCAGCCGCCTTGGCTCTGGCCGCCTGCGCCACCACGGCCGCTCCGCCCTATAGCGCAGCGGCCTCGGCGACGAGCGCCGGCTATTCCGAGACGCAAATTGAAGCCAACCGGTATTTTGTCACCTATCGGGCGCCCAGCGGCGCGAGCGCGGCGGTGTTGCAGGATTATGCGCTGCTGCGCGCGGCCGAGCTGACCTTGCAGAACGGCCGTGACTGGTTCTGGGTCGATCGCCGCACGACTGACGAGCAGTCTTCGCGATACGGCGGCTCTAGCGTCGGCGTTGGCGTCGGGGGCGGCAGCTGGGGCAGAAGCAGCGGCGCAAGCGTCGGCGTCGGTTTGAACTTCCCGCTCGGCGGCCAAAGCGGTCCGCGTGCCCGTTCCGCCACGCTCGAGATCCGTTTCGGCCAAGGACCCAAGCCCGACGACGCCAACGCCTACGACGCGCGCTCGACCGCTGCCAATTTGCGCGCGCGCGCGGGCTAAGGCTGGGCGCCGTACTGAAGCACCTCGACCCGTTCGAGTGTAACGAGCACGCTCGACATCATGCCCTCCAGCATCGGCAGGAAGGCGCGAATCTTCTCTTCGCTGTCGACGATCTCGATGATGAGCGGGAGGTCGTCGGAGAGGCGCAAGATCTTCGCCGTATGAAGGCGGCTGGAATGGCCGAAGCCCATTGCGCCCCGTACAACGGTGGCGCCGGCCAATTGGGCCTCGCGCGCCTTGAGCACGATCGCTTCGTAAAGCGGGCGCCCTTGGTGTTCGTCGCTTTCGCCAAGGAAGATGCGCAGCAACAGAGCCTGACGGGGTATATTCATGATCGCGCCCTTCTCAGCTTATTATATTGCCGCGCCAGCGCGTCGCCCAGCCAAACTGCGGCGAGCCAGGTCGTCAAGGAAGCAGCGACATAGGCTGCGGCCATCACAATCGCTCCGCGCACGGCGAGCTGCATCGTCTCCAAGCTAAAAATCGAGAACGTTGTGTACCCCCCGAGCACGCCAGTCATCACGAAGTGCCGAAGCCGAGGGGAAACGAGAACGCGCCCATCGGGGCCGGTCACATGCGCGATGAAGCCGATCAGGAAGGATCCCGTGCCGTTGGCGATGAATGTCGCCCATGGCCAACTCGCCGCAGCGTCGTTGAACGCGAGCGACACAGTCCAGCGCAACACAGCGCCGCATGCGCCGCCGAGCGAAACAACAGCGTAGAGCGCCGCTTCGGCGGCTAGGGGTCGCCGGGTGGCGGTTTGGCGCTTGGCGGTCATTGGATCAGAAACAGTCCGAGCAGAAAGCCAAGGCCAGCGGCGCCCAAACATAAACTTACCGACAATGCCGCATTCGCCGCCGCGCTCGGATACTGCCCGTCTCGCGCCAGGTTCAGGGTCTGGAGACTGAACGAGGAGACGGTGGTGTAGCTGCCGAGAACCCCTGTCGTCGCAAACAGCCACGACGTCTGGGCTGCGCCGTCGAAGGCGGCCGCGAGCAGGCCGATCGTAAAGGCGCCGCTTACATTGACCGCCATCGTGCCCCAGGGAAACGTTTCGCCAAAGCGGCGACCGACCAAACCAGACACAGCGAAGCGCAGTGGGGCGCCGATCGCGCCGCCGAGTGCAACCCAGCCCAAGGCCATTGGTTCGCTCATCGCGTCGAGTTGAACGCCGGGGCGAGTCTGGTCAAGCCGCCCTTGTTTGGCCCCGTGGGCCGCCTAATCTTGTCGCTCCAATGGCTGCGGGCGACATGCGGACCACCAATGTGCAGACTGTCGAGGTGACGTCGGACGACGGCGAGCCGCGGATCGACCGCTGGCTGCGCCGCCGCTACCCGCAACTGACTCAAGGCCAAGTCGAGAAGCTCCTGCGCACTGGTCAGGTGCGCGTCGACGGCGCGCGCGTGAAGGCGTCCGATCGCGTTTCGCCAGGCCAGAGCGTCCGCGTCCCACCGCTGCCGGATGCGCCGCCGCGTCCCCCGCCAGGCGCCATCTCGCAGAAAGACGAAGATTATGTGCGGTCGCTGGTCATCCATCGCGACGACGACGTCATCGTCCTGAACAAGCCGCAAGGGCTGGCCGTGCAAGGCGGCCCGAAGACGCCGCGCCATCTGGATGCTCTACTCGATGGCCTGAAGTTCGATGCCGAGAAGAAGCCCAAGCTCGTCCATCGCCTCGATCGCGATACGTCCGGATGCCTCGTGCTCGCGCGCCATCCGCGCGCGGCGGCGTTTCTCGCCGAGGCGTTCCGCGACCGCGACACCGACAAGATTTACTGGGCCATTGTCGTGGGCTCCCCGCGCCCGAAGGTCGGCGAGTTGCGCTCCTGGATGCGCAAGGCGCCAGGGCCGCGCGATGCCGACCGTGAGATGATGGTGCGTGCGGTGCAGAGCGATGAAGGCGCCGTGCACGCCGTCACCCAATACGCCGTCATTTCGGAAGCCGCGCAGCGCGCGGCGTGGGTGGCGCTTCGCCCCGTCACCGGCCGCACGCACCAGCTGCGCTTCCACATGGCCGAGATGGGTCATGCTATCGCCGGCGATCCCAAGTACAGATGCGACCGCCCGACGCCAAACGACTTGGGTGGCGCGCTTCTCCTGCACGCCCGCGCCATCCGCATGCCGCATCCCTCGGGCGGCGAACTCGGAGTGATCGCCAAGCTTGCAGGTCACATGAAGGCGGCCTTCAACACGCTTGGCTTTGACGAGAACGAAGGCCGCAATCCATTCGCGCCGTTCGAGGGCGGTCGATGACCAAGGGCGCGATTGAGGCGGACGCATTTGTCAACGCCGCCCGCGAATTGCTGAACCAGAATGACGCTGTCGGCGCCGAGCGCATCCTTTCGCCGGTGCTCAATCAGTTCAGATCCGACGCGCCGGTGCTGCATCTCATGGGCCAGATCAAGAAGGCGCAGAACCAGCTTGCCGAAGCCGAGCGCCATTTCCGCGCCGCCATCGCCCACGATCTCAGCTCCGGCCAATACTACAACGAACTCGGCCTCGTGCTGCAGACGCGCGGGTCCTACGACGAAGCTATCCGCGTCTTCCGCGCCGCTTCGGTGTTGACGCCGGCCTTCCTCATGGCGCGCGTCAGCATCGTGCGCTGCCTTATGGCAAAGGGCGATCTCGGCGAAGCCGAACGCGAAGCTCTCGAATATATCGCAATGGCGCCTGGCCCGGAAAGTTGGACGCTGTTGGGTAGCGTTCATCGCGCGCAGGAACGCCACCAGGACGCGCTGGTCAGCGCCGAGACCGCACTCAAGTTTAGCCCGAACCTCCGCGGCCTGTGCTACAATTTCGCCGCCGCGCTCGAAAAAGTCGGACGCAACGCCGAGGCGCTGGCGATATTCGAAAAGCTGGCGAAGCAAGAACTCGACACGCCTGACCTCGCGCTCCAGTACGCGCGTTCTCTCTACGCCGAAGGCCGCAAGAAGGACGCGGAGGCCATCGCCGAAGCCGGCGTCCAACAATGGCCGCACGTCACCTCGCTTCACGGCGCGCTTTCGCGCATGCGTTGGTTGCGCGGCGAGGGTGAGACTTGCGTCGCCGCCAATGAAGCAGCGATCAAGGAACGACCGAATGATCTCGCGCTCCGGCTTGCCTGCGCCGATGCGCTGCATCGAGGCGATCACAATCAAAAAGCGCTAGGCGTCTTGGACGAGGCGGTGCGTCTTGCGCCCGACACGCCCGCATTGCTAACCGCGATGGGCGTTGTGCTGGACGAGCTCGACCGCCCGCTCGACGGGCTCAAGGTTCTTCGCCGCGCCGCCGAAATCGCGCCGTCTCGCACCGCGCAGCGCAACCTGCTCTCGACACTGCTGCGCGCCGGTCAGCCCGATGAGGTGCTGAAGATCGTCAATGAGCTGCGCGTCGAACAGCCGCATGAGCAATACCTGATCGCCTGCGCCACCACGGCGATGCGCATGCTGGATCATCCGGAGTATCGCATCTGGTGCGATTACGATCGCATGGTGCGGACTTATGAGATCGCGCCACCGCAGGGCTTCTTCACCGTCCAGGCCTTTAACGCCGGCCTCGCCGCGCTCTTGCGCGCGCAGCATAAGACCAACGCGCATCCGCTCGATCAGCATATTCCGAACGGTTCGCAAACCGGTCGCAGCTTGCTTGGCCTCGATGAGCCAGTGATCAAACACTTCCTGGTCGCGATGGATCTCGCCGTGCGCGACTACGTCAATCGGCTGCCGGAGAACGATCCGATCGGCGCGCGGCGCTCCAAACACTGCCGCTATGGCGGCCTCTGGTCGGTGCGTCTCAGCGATGGTGGCTACCAGCCCAATCACGTTCACGATCGCGGCTGGATCAG
>JBQTJK010000187.1:0-2466 GCA_052387215.1 Caulobacteraceae bacterium | reverse complement strand
CGACCGTGCCGGAACTCTACCGCAGTTCCGGCTCGGTCGGATTGATTTTTCGCCGACGCAACCAAATCACTGACTTAGCCGCGCGGCGGCATGGATAAGCAGGGCATCTATCCCCGTTTTCCCTGGCCAGAATTCGGCCATACCTCTATTGGACACCGGCCTTCGGAGACTTCCTTGTCCGACAACAACCGGCCTGACTTCCGTCGAAGCATCGACTGGGCGAAGCTGCGCGCGGCCGCTGCGCGCGAGCAACTCCAAACGCTGGGCCGGCGTCTGACCTGGCGCAAGATCGCGAGCTTCGCCGCCGGCGGCGTGCTGCTGTTTGTTGTTTCGCTCTGGCTCTGGATCTACTGGGGCCTGCCGCGTGTGCCGGACGCCGACACGCTCTGGGCGCTCAACCGGCAGGAATCGGTGATGTTCGTCGATCGCGACGGCGACATCTTGGGCGTGCGCGGTCCCTATTACGGCAATCGCGCGCGCCTGGGCGAGATTCCTGATTACGTCCCGCAAGCCTTCCTCGCGATCGAAGACCGCCGCTTCTACGAGCACGAAGGCGTCGACCGCATGGCGATACTGCGCGCGCTCATCGCTAACCTGCGCGCCGGCGAAACCGTGCAAGGCGGGTCAACCATCTCGCAACAGCTCGCGCGCAACCTCTTCCTCACGCCGCGCCAGACATTGAACCGCAAGTTACGGGAAATGGTGCTCGCCTCGCGCATTGAGCGGCGGCTGACCAAGGACGAGATTCTCGAACTCTATTTGAACCGCATCTATCTCGGCGACCAAGCCTACGGCGTCGACGCCGCCGCCCGCCGTTTCTTCGGTAAGTCCGCCGCCGAGCTGACGCTGGCTGAAGCCGCGATGCTGGCGGGACTGCCCAAGGCGCCCTCGCGCTCGGCGCCGACGGAAAGCCTGGAGCGCGCCACCGAGCGCCAACACGTCGTGCTCGAGGCGATGGTCGATGCCGGCTTCATCACCCCTGAGCAGCGCAATGAAGCGCGCGCCCAGGAAATCCGCGTGGTGGAGCGCCCGAATGTCGAACGCGCCATGGGCTACGCCTTCGACCTCGCGGTCGAACAGGCGCGCGCCGTGGTTGGCCGCGAGACGCCAGATCTCGTCATCCAAATGACGATTGATCGCGAAGTGCAGGAAGCGGCGGCGGACGCGATTCGCCGGCGGCTCGGCAATCGCGCCTTCGGCCGCCGTCCGCTGCAGGCCGCGTTCGTGGCGCTCGACCGCGAAGGCGGCGTCCGCGCGCTGGTGGGCGGGACCGACTACAACACCTCGAAGTTCAATCGCGTTACTCAGGCGCGGCGCCAACCGGGCTCTGCTTTCAAGATATTCGTCTACACCGCCGCGCTCGAAGCGGGGCTGGACACTGAAGATGTGCGCTACGACGAGCCCGTCGTCATTGATAACTGGCGGCCGCGCAATTACGACGAAGGCTATCGCGGCGCCGTCACGTTGCGCACCGCGTTCGCACTGTCGATCAACACGGTTGCGGCCAGCGTCGCCGACGAAGTCGGCCCAGCGCGCGTCGCCGATGTCGCCCGCCGTCTGGGCATCACCCACATGCCCGAACGCAACCAGTTCGTACCGCCCTCGATTGCGCTCGGCTCGATCGAGACCACGCTCTGGGACATGACCAGTGCGTTTGCGGTCTACATGGCCGACGGATTCCGCGTCGATCCGCACATCGTGCAGCGCGTGACCAATTCCGCCGGTCAAGAGATTTACGTCCGCCCGCCCTACAACGCCCCGCGCGTGCTCAACGAAGACGTCGTGCGCCGCATGACCGGCATGATGGGCGCGGTGGTGCTGCGCGGCACCGGCGCCGGCGCGCGCATCGGCGACCGCGACATCGCCGGAAAGACTGGCACCAGCTCCGATTGGCGCGACGCTTGGTTCGTCGGCTACAGCGCCGACTACGCCGCCGGCGTCTGGGTCGGCCACGATGACTTCAGCTCGATGGGCCGGACCACCGGCGGCACGCTGCCGGCGCAAATCTGGGCCGACACTATGCGCGTCGCGCACCAAGGCGTCGAGAATCACCCGCTGCCGGGCATCGAACAGCCGGCCTACACGCCGCAGCAGGTCGAAATGGCAAGCTTCT
This sequence comes from Caulobacteraceae bacterium, assembly GCA_052387215.1. Classification (GTDB taxonomy): domain Bacteria; phylum Pseudomonadota; class Alphaproteobacteria; order Caulobacterales; family Aquidulcibacteraceae; genus Vitreimonas. The sequence goes on along the minus strand of JBQTJK010000187.1, from coordinate 353 downwards.
TCGACGAACTGGCCAATGCGTTCGGTGATTCCGGCGACGATGATGACGACGACGGCTTCCCGGATCTCGGCGACATTTTCAACTAGATGGCCGCGCTCTCGCACGTGAAGGGCCTGCGGCTGTCGCTCGGCGGCGCGCCGCTGTTCGACGGCGCGGAGTTTGTGTTGCATCAAGGCGAGCGCGCGGCTTTCGTCGGCGCCAACGGCGCCGGCAAATCCACACTGATGCGCATGATGGCCGGGTTCACTGCCCCTGACGCCGGCGAGATCGGCTACGCGTCCGGCGTAACCATCGCCTTCGCACCGCAGGAAACCAGCTTCGATGGCTTCGCCACGCTTCGCGACTACACGCGC
>JBQTJK010000186.1:0-2984 GCA_052387215.1 Caulobacteraceae bacterium | reverse complement strand
GCGGCCCGGCGATGTCATTCTCGATCCCTTGTTGGGCCCGGGCACCCCGGGCGCGGCGGCCAAGCGGCTGGGCCGCCACTACATCGGCATAGAGCGCGATGGGGAATATGCGGAGGCGGCCCGGGCGCGGTTGAAGAAAATTAAACCGGCTTCGATCGAAGATTTGGCGGTGACCAAGTCCAGAAAAGAGGAGCCGCGCGTGCCGTTCGGACAGGTGATCGAGGCCGGCTTCATCCATCCGGGCGCCTGGCTGGTCGCCGCCAACGGCAAGCGCGCAAGGGTGCGCGCTGACGGTTCGCTGGCGCTAGGAGACGCCACCGGCTCCATCCACCGCATCGGCGCCCTCGCCGCTGACGCGCCGGCCTGCAACGGCTGGACGTTTTGGAGCATTGAAACCAAGCAAGGTCCCAAGTCCATCGACCTGTTCCGGCGCGAAATCAGGCGGCAGATGGCCATGGGCGCGTGAACGAGGATGCCCACGAGCAGAAACCGTCCAAAACAGAAGACGCGCCAACACCGACGTTCGCGCCTAGATTGGGCCCACGCAACATCGGGATGGGCGGAGTTCCTTCGTAATCTTGCGCTCCTCTTTTTCGGCGCGCCCTTCGTCGAACCTTTGTTGTCCGGAGCCGCCTTGGATGCGCGCCGAGCACTCCTTGGACTGGGCATTGGTATTGTACTGTTGGCGCTCTCAACTATGTTGGACCTTGAAAGGCGCAATCGATGATAGACGGCGCGACCCTCTATATGCTGATCCTCGGGGCAATTTTCGTTCCGGCAGGCGCAGTGGCGGTCTATTTCACTCACCGCGAACGATTGCGTGACGAGGCGGAAGAAGCGTCGCGCGACGCTCACGAGACCGCGGCGGAGTAGCGCTAGGCGCATTACGTCCCGCTTGGCGCGCGCATCTGATTGACCCCTCCCCCTACTGTGGCACAAATCGCGCCCAATGGCGGACAAGCTGGAACTCCAGAACGTCGAGGCGGCGCTGGCCAAGGCTGAGCTGATGGCGGCGCTTTCGGATGCGACGCGCGCGCGTCTGGCCAAGCAAGGGGTCCCCTGCACGGTCGAGCCCGGCAAGCTGCTGTTCGCCAAGGGCGACAAGGGCGATGCGCTCTACGTCCTGCTCGAGGGCGAAGTCGAAGTGCGCAGCTCGACGGAGGGCGGCAAGGACGTGCGCATGGCGTCGTTGCGGCCTCCGGCTGTAATCGGTGAAATGGCGGTCTTGGACGGCGGCGTGCGCTCGGCCGACATCTGCGCCATCCGTAAATCGCGCTTCCTGCGCATCCATCGCGATCACGCGCTCGCTGCGCTCGAGTCGGAACCGAGGGCGCTGCTGAAATTGCTGGCCGAGATGAGCCGGCGTTTGCGTCACGCTGATGCCGCCATCGAAGACGCGCACACGCTCGACCTCGGCGGCCGCCTCGCGCAGCGTTTGCTGGAAGAGGCCGGCGACGGCGTTTCGGTGACGCTGACGCAAACCGAGATCGCGCGCCGCATCGGCGCCAGCCGCGAGAAGGTCAATCGGAAGCTGCACGGATGGGTCGACGAAGGCTGGATCAATATGGGCCGCGCTGGGATCAAGCTGCTTGCGCGCGACAAGCTCAAGGCGCTGATCCAGGAAGCGCGGGCTAACTGAGATCGCAAACTTCGCGCGCGACACTAGCGCGCTTGCTCCCCTCACCGCTTGGCGTTACGGCGCGCTCCGAACAGGGGACGCATCCATGATCGAACGACGCACCTTTCTGGCGGCGACGCTCGCCGCGCCAGCGCTTTGCGCTTGCGCAACGACCGGCGCCGACAACCGCGCCTCGATGCCGGCGCTGCCGCACGATCCGCACTCCTACGCCAAGCCAGAGGAAGCGCGCGTGCTCAACGTTTCGCTGGATGTGCGCGCCGATTTCGAGCGCAAGGTGATCACTGGAACCTGCCGCCTCACCATCGCAGCGCGCGACGATGCGCGCGAGCTCGTTCTCGATACACGCGGCTTGAGCATCGGTTCGATCAGCGGCAATGGGCGGGAACTGCCGTTTATGATCGGCGCCAACGATGAAGAGCTGGGCGCGCCGCTGACGATCCAGCTCAACGGCGCGCGCGAAATCACCATCGCCTACGAGAGCGCCCACAACGCCGACGCGCTGCAATGGCTGACGCCGGTGCAGACCGCGAGCGGCAAGCCATTCCTGTTCAGCCAAGGCCAGGCCATCCTCACCCGTACCTGGGCGCCGACGCAGGACAGCCCGGGCATTCGCCAGACCTATGATGTCCGCCTCGTCGTGCCAGAAGGCCTCAAAGCTGTGATGAGCGCCGAGATGCTGACGCCCGACGGCGAACCGGCCGAGGGCGGACGCGCCTTCCGCTTCCGCATGCGCAATCCGGTGCCGATCTACCTGATGTCGCTCGGCGTCGGCGATCTAACCTTTGGTTCGGTCGGTCCGCGCACCGGCGTGTGGGCCGAGCCTAGCGTGCTCCAGCGCGGCCGTCACGAGTGCGCCGATATGGAAGCGATGGTGCGCACCGCCGAGGCGCTCTACGGCCCCTACCGCTGGGGCCGCTACGATGTGCTGATCCTGCCGCCGTCGTTCCCATTTGGCGGCATGGAAAACCCGCGCCTCACCTTCCTCACGCCGACCTTCCTCGCCGGCGATCGCTCGCTTGTCTCGCTAATCGCGCACGAACTGGCGCACTCGTGGTCGGGCAATCTGGTCACCAATGCAGTGTGGGCCGACGGCTGGCTGAACGAAGGCTTCACCACCTATTTCGAGGGTCGGATCACCGAGGCGCTTTACGGAGTCGAGCGCGCCAACATGCAGAACGTGCTGGCCTGGGCGGACATCCAGACCGCGCTGCGCGAGGCGCCAGCGGATTCGCAACGGCTGCACCTCGTGGGCGATCGCGATGCGGGAGAGAGCAATTCGGCCATCGTCTACGACAAGGGCGCGCTCTTCTTGCGCACCATCGAACGCATCATGGGCCGCCAGCGC